>DASSBK010000297.1:0-8246 GCA_035698825.1 Gemmatimonadota bacterium | reverse complement strand
AAGCAGAAGAATGCTTGTCAACCCATAGAACAGGTTGAGGTCGGACCTAATCGGTCGATGCTGTTCTGTCATACCTATGGGTGGGGGCCAGCTCGCTTACGTTAGAGACGCGGTAGATCCGAACCGCATCAGGAACTGAAGCAGCGCCAACAGCTTGGCGAAAAGTGCCGGGCTGTTACTGACGGCTGACGAAATCACCGATGGAGCCAGCATGAGCGTCACCTCCTTCTTGAGGACAACTGGCCCCGTTCCGCTCACGGGGCGGTGCGCTCCGCTCGTTTGGCCGCTCGGCTCAGTCCTGCTCTCGCAAGAGTCCGGCCCCCATTCCCTCCTTAGTTAGGCGTTCACGGCCACGCTCTCCGGCGCGGCCCAGTAGCGGTTGAGCCCGTCGAGGACGGCGCGTGCGGCCGTGCTCTCGGGGTCTGCATGCTCCAGGGCGGCGCCGTGGAACCGCCGGCGCTCCCGGCCATGGAGCACGGTGAGGACCGCGAGGAGCCCGTCCTCGTCCCCCACCTCGAACTCTTCCAGTCCGTCCAGGCCCAGCGCCATGCCGGCGCCCGCCGAGCTCCGGGCGACCGCGTCGAGGGCGGCGCGGGCGGAGGACTGCATGCGTCCCCGGCGCGTGTCGGCCTCGCGGATGGTGGCGCTCGAGCGCTCGTCCTCGTGGGCGATCTCGACCGTGACCTCGCAGTAGCCGCGGCCGTCGGGCTGGCAGCGGACAGCGAGGAGCCGGATCCGGTCGGTGTCGTCGGTCGGGTACAGAGGCGGCTCGTCCCCGCCGCCGACGCCCAGGTCCTCCTGGGCCAGCGTGTAGCCGGGGGTCTGGCCGTTTCCGTGCCCGTTCATGACCCGGATCGCCCGGTGGTCGATCCGCAGGCCGAGCCCGCTCATGAGCGCGGACTCGATGTCCCGGATGACCCGGGCCGTCGACCGGCTCTCGGCGATTCGCACCTCGACGGAGTCGATCGAACCGTCGGGAGCGACTCGCACGTCCACGGCTTCGACGCCCCGGATCATGCGCAGGAGATCTCGAATTTCCGATGCGGACACGGCCATCCTCAGGACCCGGTGACTACAGAGATGGTAGCGATGTCAAGCATCATACCATACCACCTTAAAGCTGGTTGTCAACTGGCGAAGCGGATCTCTTACGCCCATTGTCAGATGGCGACGCGAGAAATGGTGAACCGAGGACAGGGGTCCGCGCTGGCCTGTGCGGGGGACGACCGGTCGCACGGCGATTTGGTGCAAGTACCGTTCCGCGGGCGCCGCGGCACGATCCGGCCGGGCCCCTGTCCTTCTCCGGGGGGGCTAGCGCCGCCCCCGGATGGAAAGACTCGCGGCACGGCCCGTCAGCACAACGACATGTGGGTAGGGTCGCACATGTCGGTCGGCTCCAGGCCGCGGCCTTCCTCTCCCGGCCCCGTGATCGAGTCGCCGTTGCAAGCTGCGAGCAGCGTCGCGACGAGCGTGAGAGCGAGAATGAACGGCTTCATGTGGGCTCCTCCTTCGGCTGGCCTCGGCCTCCGGCACCGCTTGTGCGGCCGGCGACCTGCAAGTACAATGGACGAATGTGGATAGTGGCCGTTACCAAAGTGTTATCCCGTATGGTGGTAACGGTCCGTGACCACATCGCCCCGGGTTCCCCGTGATCGAGCTCCGGACGCTCGGCGGCCTGCGCCTCGAGGACGGCCGCGGCCGTGACCTCTGCGGGCAGCTCCAGCCCAAGCGCCTGGCGCTTCTGATCTACCTGGCGCAAGCCCCGCGCCGTTTCCACCGCCGGGACTCGCTCCTGGCCCTCTTCTGGCCCGAGCTCGACACCTCGGGGGGCCGCAACGCGCTCCGCCAATCGCTCTACGCGCTTCGCCACTGCCTCGGGAACGGGGCGCTCGTCGCCCGCGGCTACGAGGAGGTGGCGATCTCCGAGAAGGTGTGGTCGGACGTGGTCGGGTTCGAGTCGGCCCTGGCGTCCGGCCATCCCGAGCGCGCGCTCGAGCTCTACCAGGGCGACTTCCTCGAGGGGCTTCACGTCCAGAACGTCGCGTCGCAGTTCGAGCACTGGCTGGACGAGGAGCGCCACCGGCTGCGGAACGAGGCCGTCCGGGCCGCCCTGGAGCTCCGGGATCGCGAGGAGGCCGCCGGCAACGTCCCCGCGGCGGTCGACTGGGCGCGCGCGGCCTGCCGGCTGGACCCCGACAACGAAGGCATCCTGGGCGGCCTGATCGACCTCCTGGACCGGGCCGGCGACCGGGCCGGCGCGCTCCGGGCCTTCGAGGCGTTCGCCGAGCGGACCCGCGCGGAATACGACATCGGCCCCTCCGAGGAGACCCAGGCCCTGATCGAAGCGGTCAAGGCGCGGGGAGAGCCGGTCGAGACCGCCGCTGGTGCGGAGTCGGGGATCCTGGAGCCCCTGACCCCGTTCATCGGCCGCGGCCGGACCCTGGACGAGCTGGAGGCGCTCCTCGCCGATTCGACGACCCGGCTCGTGACGTTGACCGGCCTCGGCGGCGTGGGAAAGACGCGGGTCGCGCTCCAGGTCGCGCGCCGGCTGGAGGGGCGTTTCGCCGACGGCGTCGCCAGGATCGGGTTCGGCGAGGGGGCCGCGCCCCGCGAGGTCCTCCCCGCCATCGCCCGCGCCGTGGGAATTCCCGACGACGGCAGGCGTTCGCCCGGCGAGGCGCTCGCCGATCATCTCGACGGGAAGGAATGGCTGGTCGTCCTGGACGGGTTCGAGCGGGTCGTGTCGGCGGGCCCGGACGTCGTCCGGCTCTGCCAGGCCGCTCCCGGGCTCAAGGTCCTCGTGACGAGTCGCGTGCCGCTCCGCGTGGCCGGCGAGCGGGAGTTCCCAATCCAGCCGCTCTCCCTGCCCCAGCGGCGGATCGGGCTGAGCGTCGAGTTCCCGCTCAACTCCGAGGCGATCGCGCTCTTCGCCGACCGCGCGCGGGCCGTCCGGCCCGACTTCCGCCTGACGGCCAGGAACCTGGACGCGGTCGCCGACATCTGCCGCCGCCTGGACGGGCTGCCGCTGGCGATCGAGCTCGCGGCCGCGCGGGTCAAGGTGCTGACGCCGCAGGCGATCGCGCGGCACCTGGAGGACCGCTTCGCGCTCCTGTCACGGGGCCCCGTCGACCTGCCTCCGGGCCAGCGCACGCTCGTGGCCGCGGTGGAGTGGAGCTACGAGCTCCTGGACGACCGCGAGCGCGAGCTCTTCCGGCGGCTGGCCGTGTTCTCCGGGGGCTTCGGTCTGGAGCTGGTCGAGCCGCTCTTCGAAGCGTGGAGCGTTTCCGACGTCGAGCTCCTGGACGGGCTCGCGTCGCTCGTCGATCTGAGCCTGGTGAGCCAGCTGGAGACGGCCGGAGAGCCGCGCTTCGGGATGCTGGACACGGTCCACGCCTACGCGCAGAAGCTCCTCGCAGCGAGCGGCGAGGAGGAGGACGCCCGGCGCCGCCACGCCAGCATGGTCCGCGAATGGGTCGAGGACGGCGAGAAGCACTACTGCGCCGACGGGCAGGACGACTGGCTGCGCCGCGTCGACCGCGACCACGCGAACGTGCGCGCGGCGGTCCGCTGGGCCCTCGATCGCGCGGAGGGCGGGATCGCGCTCCGGCTGATGGCCGCCCTGTGGCCCTTCTGGTTCTCGCAGGGCTACCTCGCCGAGGCCGTCCGCTGGCTCGGGCAGGCGCTCGCGATCGAGACCGTCGACACCGGCCTGCGCGTGGCACGCGCCAAGGCGCTCCTCGGCGCGTGCTGGATGGCGCTGGCGCACGGGGGCGACGAGGACGCGGTGGCGTTCGTCGAGGAGAGCCTCGCGCTCTTCCGGAGCGAGCGCGACGAGCCCGGGTACACGCGCGCCCTGGAGACGCTCGGGTTCGCACACCTCGAGGCGGGCCGTCTGGAGCCCGCGCGGGCGACGTTCGAGGAGTGCCTGGCGAGGAGCCGGGAGAGCAACGACGACCGGCGCCTGGCGATCGCCTTGAACGCCCTCGGAGAGGTGGCGCTCGATCAGGGCGACGACGTCCGCGCCGAGGAGCTCCTCGACGAGAGCGTCTCGCTCGCGCGGCGCATGGGCCTGACCGCCTCCCTCGCCCAGGGTCTCCTGCGTCTCGGCGACGTCGCGCGCCGCCGGGGAGCCGGCAGGCAGGCGGTGGACTTCTACCAGAGCGCGCTCGACACCTACTGCCAGCTGGGGCTGAAGGTGAACGTGGCCTGGGTCACGGCCTCGCTGGGAAACGCACTCATGGATTCCGGGCGCATCGCCGAGGCCCGCCAGAAGTTCACCGATTCGCTCGACATGTTCCGCGACCTGGGCTACGCCGCCGGCACGGCGCGGGCGCTGATCGGGATCGCCGGGATCGCGATCGCGGGCGGGGACGCCGAGCGCGGCGCGCGGCTCCTCGGCGGGATCCAGGAGCTCGTCGGGCGCGCGGGCAAGCTGCCCCCCGACGACGCCCAGGCCCTGGAGTCGCTCCGCGGCGCCGCACGCGAGCGTCTGCGCGAGGCCAAGTTCACCGCGCTCTGCTCGGAGGGCTCCGCGCTCGACCCGGAAGCCGTCGTCGCCCTGGCCGCCTCGGAAGGCTCCGGCCCCCGGCATCGCGCCATCGGCTGATTCGTTCTCCGCCCCGCCTCAAATCCTGGCGTCATCACGTACCTCGAACCTGCCCGCTTGCCATGTCTGACATATCGATGTTACATACTCCCATATGAAGACGACCGTAGAGATTGCAGACTCGCTGTTCGCCGCGGTTCGACGCGTGGCACGGAAGGAAGGAACGACAATGCGCGCGCTCATCGAGGAGGGCCTGCGCCGCATCGTCCGGGAGAGGTCGGACAGAGGGGGATTCGAGCTTCGTAAAGTGTCCTTCCGCGGTGAGGGAATCAGTCCGGATCTCGAGGACGGTTCCTGGGACCATATCCGCCGTCGGATCTACGAGAACCACGGCGAGTGATCGCGGTCGACACGAATCTCCTCGTTTATTCCCATCGCGAAGAATCGCCGTGGCACGAGGCTGCGTTTGTCTGCCTCGCGGGGCTCGCTCGTGAGCCTGCGCCTTGGGCCATTCCCTGGCCGTGCCTCCACGAGTTTCTGGCGATCGTCACCCACCCTCGCATCTACCGTCCGCCGACCCCGCTCTCAAAGGCGCTCGAGCAGGTCGACGCCTGGCTCGAGGCGCCGAGCCTTACGTTGCTGGCGGAGTCCGGACAGTACTGGGAAGCCTTGCGGCAGATGATCGAGGTTGGACGCGTCACGGGCGGGATGGTGCACGACGCGCGGGTTGCCGCCCTGTGCAGGCATCATGGAGTCCGGGAACTGTGGTCGGCCGATCGGGATTTCTCCCGCTTCCCCGAGATCAAGGTCCGCAACCCGCTGATCGCGTGATTATCGCTCATCACTGATCCGCTGCGGTTCGCTGCAACGAGATGGCCATTCATGGGCCCTCTGGCGTTTATTGCGGGATCATGAGTGATCGGCAATTTCTCCCGAGTGTTCTTCTCGCGCTCACAATCGCCTGCGGTACGGGGGGCGATCCCGCCACCGAAGGCGCCATCGCCATGTTCCGCGGCGACCCTGCACACCTGGGAGTGGCGGAAACCGAGGCTGGCGCCGCGTACGGAGGACTTCTGTGGAGGGTGCGGCTCGGCGCGCCGGTCCGATCCTCCCCAATCGTCGCTGGCGGCGTGGTCTACATCGGGGCTTCCGACGGGAGGCTCCGGGCGATCGACGCGACGAGCGGGGACGTCCTCTGGGCGACCGAGGCCGGCGCGCCGATCGACGCCACGGCCGCGGTTGCCGGAGACCTGGTCCTGATCGCGACGCGGGGTGGGGAGTTCCTCGCCTTCGATCGCGCGAGCGGCGAGGTGCGCTGGCGTGTCCGCGCCGGCGAGGAGCTTCCACTCGCGTGGGAAGGGATGAGCGGCGACCTGTACACCGCTTCGCCCGCCGTGGCGGGCGACGTGGGGATCTTCGGCGGGGGCGACGGCACCGTCACCGCGATCGATCTCGACTCCGGCGACGTGCGCTGGCGCTTCGCGACCGGAGGCCGCGTCCGGAGCTCGCCCGCGGTCGCGGACGGCGTCGTCTACGCCGGGAGCGCCGACGGGTCGCTCTACGCGATCGCGCTCGACGACGGCCGCCAGATCTGGCGCTTCGACACGCAGGGCCGGCGGCTCGACTCCTCCCGCTACGGCTACGATCGCCGAACGATCACCTCTTCGCCGGCGGTCGCGGACGGCGCCATCTTCTTCGGATCGCGCGACGGCGCGCTCTACGCCGTCGAGGCCGCGACCGGGCAACTTCGCTGGCGCGTTCCCCACGACGAAACCTCCTGGTCGATCGCCTCCCCCGCGGTCGTCGACGGACTTGTCCTCGATGCCTCGTCGGACGCCTGGTTCTTCCACGCCGTCGACGCCGCCACCGGGCGCGTCGTCTGGCGGGTGGATACCGAGGCGCCGATCTGGCCGTCGCCGGTAGTGGCGGACGGGACCGCCTGGTTCCTTACGTCGGCGGGAGAGCTCTGGGGAGTCGATCCGCGCACGGGTTCCGTGCGCGAGCGCGTCCATCTCGGGGAGCGCACGAAGTCGTCCCCGTGGATCGAGGACGGCGTCCTCTACGTCGGAACCGACGAGGGGAGCGTCCTCGCCGTCCGGCTAGACGATTCCCCGGGGCTCGCGCGCGCCGTGTATTGGGACGAGTCCACCGAGGAGATGAACGGCATCGCGCGCTCGGAGACCGTGCGCGACCTCTTCGCCGCGCGCGGCTACGAGGTACTCGGCGCGGACTCGCTGGCGGCGTTCCTCGCCGCGCGAGCCGCCGACCGCGCGCCCGCTGTCGTCGTGTTCGCGCAGGACCAGTTGCCCGAGGGCATCGGCGCGCTGCGGCCCGAGATGAGCGTCGCCGCGCCGCTACGCCGGTATCTCGACGCCGGCGGCAAGGTGGTGTGGCTCGGGCTCCCGCCCCTCATCTGGCCACCCGGCCCCGACGGATTCACGTACTCGACGATCGACCGCGTCGCGACCCGGCGGCTCCTCGAGGTGGACCACTCCCCCGCCTTCTTCGACGCCTACGGCGCGACCGTCACGGACGCGGGCCGTCGCTGGGGTCTCGAGGTCGGCTGGCTCTCCCGCTGGGCCGCCGACACCGCGGGCTTGGAGGTCCTGGCGCTCGACGAGAACGGCCACGCGGCCGCGTGGGTCAAGAGCTACCGCGGCCCGCCCGGCAGCGGCTTCGTCCGCCTAGAGGCCGACGGCCGCGACCCCGCGCGGCTCGCGCTCGTCGCCGCGGTCGCCGAGCGCTTCCCTCGGAACCCGCAAGCGCGGTGAACCGCGCGCGTCCAGCCGTCGTTCGACCCTTCGGCATCCCCCTCGGGTTCCTCGCAGCCGTCCTGGCCGCCGCGCCGGCCGTTGCCCAACCTTGCGTGGGATTGCCGCTCGATGCCGGCGAGCAGGCAGTCGGCGCGGCGGTCGAGACCGAGACGGGATACAACCTCCTGGCCGGGTTCTACGCGGGTTCCTCTCACGCCCTCGCCTGGCGGGCGCACGCCGGCGCGGTCACGCGGGACTTCCCGGGGTCGTTCCCTGACGAGTTCGGTCCCGCGGTCGGCGCAGGGCTCGCCTGGGTCGGCGGGAGTCGGGTGTTCTGTCCCGCGATCGGCGTGGACTACTTCGACGAGGATCCGGAGGGGTTTGCCGTCGAGCCCGGTGACTCCGACCGCGACGTGACAATTCTCTCGCTGGGCTGGGGCGCGGGATTCTCCACTCCGCCCGATTCGGCACGTTCCATCGGGGCGATCGTCTATGTCGTTCCGCAGGTCCGCTGGGTCCGCACCTCGCGGAGCTTCGGCGAGGTGGAGGATTCGGAGACGGACCGTCAGCTCGCGTTCGAGGCCGGCGTGACGGCGTTCGGCCGGCGCCTCTGGGCGGGCGGCGGCGCCCGCGTCCGCCATCGGGAAGAGAACGACTATCCGCTCGACGCGGTGCTTCTCGTGCGTGGCGGCGTGCGCTGGTGAACGGCCACGCTCCCGCGTTCGTCCCCGCTCCGTAACCCGCCGGCCCTCCCCGCCTCGGGCTCATCCCGGCGGTCTGGCACTCCCCCCGATCCGGCGGGAATCTGGACGCAAGCCGCCTCTGGTGTGTCCAAGAGCGTGGATTTTCAGGCCTTCACCCCCACAGGAGAGCCATCCCGTGACTCGAGTCCCCCCTCTGGCGCTCGCGTTCGCCCTGGCGATGACGATCGCCTATGCGCCCGACCG
>DASSBK010000296.1:0-2599 GCA_035698825.1 Gemmatimonadota bacterium | reverse complement strand
CGTCCATCGTGATCCGGATCTCGCGCGGCCAGCGCACTCCGCCGGCCTCGACCACGCCCGATAGCCACAGGTCCTGCCAGGCCTGTCCGCCGGTACGCGCATCGGTGATCCGCAGGCGCAAGTGCGCCAGCCGACCATTCTCGTCGACATAGGCGGAGACCGGAGGCCGGCCCGGCATTCGGACCTCGAAGCCCCGCTGCCCCAGCGTGTCCGGGGGCGCGGCTGCGAGCTCGACGTCGGGCGCCCGGAGCGGGACGAGTCGCATGACCTGATACAGGTAGAACTCGTCGCGCTCGGCCGCGAGAACAGCCGGCGGCATGGGCGTGAAGACGCCGGCCTCCTCGAGCCATCCCGTGCCGCCGACGACGATCAGACGCCGCGTCGTCGAGGGACCGGCGGTCGTGTCGTAGGTCGCCACGACCGCGCTGTCCGGCGGCTGGATCGCCCACTCTCCTCGAATCGCCACGTCCCGCTCGCCCGCGTGGACGATCGCCGCGCCCTCCCACCGGAAAGCGCGCGCGGACTCCAGTGCCCGGGCGCCGCCTGCCTGTTCGATCGCGCCGTCGAGGATGGCCGCAGGGCTCGGCACCCCGGGCGCCCGCCCACCGGAAGAGGAGCACGCACCCGCGAGGATGCAGACCGGGAGCAGCGAAGAGATGCGACGAAGATGGGTCACCGGCCGTCCAGCTCGTGCTGCCGCATGTACAGGAAAAGCGGAAAACCGAGAGAAACGCCGATCGCCACCGTGGCCACTACCGGTAGCCACAGATTCCGGACGCCTAGGCGTCGCCCCTCGAGCGCGATGAACACGAACAGCACCAGGCCGGATACGAGAACGTCGAGCCCGAAGAACGCGCCGATCCGCGTGGAGAAGAGCTCCTCGAAGAGAAGCCGCAGGTCGAGCCCGTGATCCTGCAGCCACGGAACGAGCTGGGAACAGGGCAGGACCGCTCCCGCCGCGCACAGCCCCAGGTACAGGTGTCGAAGTCTCACCGCCGGCGAATAATAGGGAAATCACGCGCATTTCGCCGTGTCGGACCTGTGGGATCGGAGCCCGCGTGTTGCCGACGTTCCGGACCTCCCGCTACAATCGGCCGGGTCCTCCTTCGAACACCGCGACTGTGCTGACCTCTCCTCCAGGCAGGAGAACACCGTGGACTACGAGTACGACAACCTGCTCGTCGAGGTGGCCGAGCGGATCGCGACCGTGACGGTCAACCGTCCCGACAAGCTGAATGCGCTCAACTCGGACACCGAGCGCGAGCTCCAGGACGTGTTCCTGAAGCTGCGGGACGACGAGGCGGTCGGCGGCATCGTCGTGACCGGCGCGGGTGCCAAGGCGTTCGTGGCCGGGGCCGACATCGCGGAGCTGTCCGGTCTGGGGGCGACCCAGGGCAAGGAGTTCGCATTCCAGGGGCAGACCACGTTCACGCGGATCGCGGGGTGCCCGAAGCCCGTCGTCGCCGCGGTCAACGGCTACGCGCTGGGCGGCGGCTGCGAGCTCGCGATCGCATGCCATCTGCGAGTCGCCAGCGAAGGCGCGCGCTTCGGGCTGCCCGAGGTTCAACTGGGGCTGATCCCGGGGCACGGGGGCACGCAGCGGCTGGCGCGGATCGTGGGCATGGGGCGAGCGCTCGAGATGGTCCTGACGGGTCGGATGGTGGACGCCGACGAGGCGCACCGCTGGGGGCTCGTCAACGCGGTCGCGCCCGCCGACAAGCTGCTGGGCACCGCGCGCGAGCTGCTCGGCCAGATCCTCTCCAAGGGACCGCTAGCCGTTCAGTACGCGCTCGAGGCGACGCTACGGGGTTCCGACATGGCGCTCGACGACGGCCTCTACATGGAGGCCACGCTCTTCGGCATGGCGTGCGGGACCGACGACATGAAGGAAGGGACCAAGGCATTCCTCGAGAAGCGGAAGCCGGAGTTCCGCGGCCGGTGAGCCGGGTCTTGCGGTGGCGGAGCCCGCGATGAGCAGAGCCGGGACGAGCCGGGCATGATCCGCCGCGCGGTCCTCGGGTACGTCGTCCTGACCGCGGCCTGGCTCGCCGCCGGGATCGCGCTCAGCCCCGGCATGGCGTACGGCTACACGGTCGCACGTCTCTCGATCTGGTGGGGGCTCCTCGTCATGCTGATGGCGACGGCCTACTACGGGATCCAGGAGTTGCCGGCGGCGCGGGTGACCGGCTGGCTCAAGCGCGACCTCGCCATCAACGTGCTCCTCTTCCTCGTCGTCGCCTTCACCCTCCTGGACGGCATCCAGGGATCGATCGTGCTCGGCTTGCGGTTCTCGGGCGCGATCGCCTTTCTCGTCGCGTTCGTTCACCCGGTCCTCGTCGACCAGCCGCACGCCAACCACCACCGCGAGGATCCCGCTGGAAGCCCGGTGCCCCAGTACCTCCCGCCCGCCTGCGCGTGGATCGACTGGCTGACGGCCGCGCTCCTGCTGGGAGCGCTGTTCCTGCTCTAGCGCGCCCGGCACATCGATTCTTGTCGGAACGGCATCGTCTTGTGGCTCGAGCTCATCGAGGATGTCCTCGGCGACCAATCGTCCGGCAAGCTCGTTGCGTATCGAATAGATCGCTGAGGTAGCGCTAGG
>DASSBK010000295.1:0-3755 GCA_035698825.1 Gemmatimonadota bacterium | reverse complement strand
CTCGTCGGGGAAGGTGAAATGGCTGACGCCGCTCTTACCGGCATGCACCGAAGCTCCGCCGAGCTCCTCGAAGGAAACCTCCTCGTGCGTGACGGTCTTCACCACGCTCGGTCCCGTCACGAACATGTACGACACGCCCTCGACCATACACACGAAGTCGGTGATGGCGGGCGAGTACACGGCCCCGCCCGCGCAGGGTCCCAGAATTGCGCTGATCTGAGGCACGACCCCGCTGGCGAGCGTATTCCGCAGGAAGATCTCCGCGTATCCACCCAGCGACGCGACCCCTTCCTGGATACGCGCCCCGCCGGAGTCGTTGAGGCCGATCACGGGATGTCCGGTCTTCAGCGCCAGGTCGAGGATCTTGCAGATCTTCTCCGCATGCGCCTCCGACAGCGAGCCCCCGAACACGGTGAAGTCCTGGCTGAAGACCCACACCTGTCGGCCATCGATCGTGCCGTGACCCGTGACGACTCCGTCGCCGGGAATCTTCTGGGAGGATAGGCCGAACTCGTCCGTGCGATGAGTGACGAACATATCGAGCTCGAAGAACGAACCGGGGTCGAGCAGGAGCTCGAGCCGCTCACGGGCGCCGAGTTTCCCCTTGGCGTGCTGGACCTCGAGCCGATCCCGCCCGCCGCCCTCGCGCGCCTTCGCCTCGCGCGCCCGGAGATCCTCGAGCCTGTCTCGCTTCTCGGCCTTGTCGGGTCGATCGGGCTTCACGGCGCTCTACCAGTCCACCGCTACCGGCTCGCCGCGCTCGATCCGGTGCACGATCACCGCGCGCCGGATCCCCTGCGGTCCGAAGCGGAACAGCCCGGTCACCCCGTGGTACTCGCCGCTCTCCGGAGCGCTCGACGGCCGCAGCCGCTCCAGCGCGATCCGCGCGGCGTCGTAGCCCCAACCGGGGATCAGGTTGGCAGGCGCCTCGCCGAATCGCCCCTCGTAGCGCGCGGCGAAGGCCTGCCATTCGGTGATCCGCGGGTCGCGGCTATAGGTGTCGGCGAAGTACCCGCGCACGAAGCGCCTGCCCTGCTGGTAGAACTCGGCATCGTTCCACGCGTCGGTACCGAGCGGCAGGATGCCGCCCAGCTCGTAGAATGCCATCTGGTTGAGGATCCTCAGCGCCTCGGCCGGGCTCTTGGTGGCGATGAAGAGCGCGTCGGCACCCGAGCGGACGACCGCCCCGAGCTGGTCCGTGTACTGCGTGGATCCGCGCTCGTACTGGTAGCGGTACACCACGCGCGCGCCGGAGGACTGGACGGCGGCCGCGAAGGCGTCCGCCTGGATCCGGCCATAGGCGTCGTCCACCGCCAGGATCGCGAAGCGTCGCCGCTCCAGGTTCGTGGCCGCGTACGTCCCGATCGTGTGGCCGATCGCGCCGTCCAGCGCGTTGACCGTGTACACGCGCGGGTCGATCTCCAGGAGCCGCGCGTCGGTGGCGGTCGGGCTGACGAGCGGGACCCCCTCCTCGACCGCGAGGCGGGCCGCCGGCAGCGCGTACTCGCTGGTCAGCGGGCCCAGGATCGCCGCCACGTGCTCGTTCCGCGCCAGCGTCCGGATCACCGCGGCGGTCGAGTCGGGATCGTTCTCGGCCGATCGTGAGACCAGGGCCACGGGCGTCTGTCCCGTGCGGTTCACGTCCTCGAGCGCGAGCTCGACCCCACGCCGGATCTGCTCCGCGACCTCCGCGAAGCGGCCCTCCGTCGGAGCGATGAGGCCGAGGCTGGGCGCCGTAGCAGCCTCCTGTCCACCCGGCCCGATGAGCACTCTGGCTTCGGCCAGGATCGCGGGAGGAAGCTCCGGGAATTCCGTGACGCGCGAGGCGATCTCGCTGGCCCGCGTGGCATCTCCGGCCGCGTGCGCCCAGCGCGCCGCCTGCACGTAGAACGGCGCGAGGAAGTTGCGCGTCGGCATGCGGCTCGCGGCGGCCTCGACCTCCGCCCGCGGGAGGCGGTTCAGCAGGTCGCGGAAGAGCGCGAGGTAGTCGTCCAGGAGGGCGCCCGAGGCGCTCCGCATCTCGAGCGCTGCCTGGAGCGCCGCCTGGTAACGCGTCTGATTGTAGAGCGAGTTCGCCAGCAGCAGGGTCGCGTGCTCGGCGAAGGGGACGTCGGACGCCAGCCGGATGTAGCGGTCGAGCGCGGCGGTCGCCTCCTCGTCCCGCCCCAGCTGATACGCGGACCGCCCCTGCCAGTACAGGGCGAGGCCGGCGTAGCGGCTCGAAGGGTAGCGATCGACGACGATGGCGAACTCGGAGAGCGCGTCCTCGTAGGCCCCCTGCTCGAACAGGGCGAGTCCGTGATCGTAGGCGGCGAGCGCGGTTTCCTGCTCCGCGCGACTGATGGGCTGTGTTCCGAGCGGGGGTGGAAGCCTCTCGGCGGTCGCGCACGCGGCGAGCGACAGCGCCGCCGCCCACAGGATCGCAGTTAGATGGCTTCGCACCGGGGTGGAACAGGAGGGGGGAGCATCACGCGCCGGCCGGGTCGCGGCGCCTTAGTCTGCGGATTCGCGGTCCGCCGCTTCCTCCGCGGCCTCACTGGACTTACCCGCGCCGACCTCGACCTGCGCCTCGGCCATCGCGTCGGCCATCTGCGTCGACTGCTCTTCCTGTGGCGCATCGCCGTCCCTCGACTCCGCGGGCTCGATCGGCTCTTCCTCCCCGCGCTCGCGGTGGCTCGGAATGTCGATGACGGAGAGGACGATCCGACGGCTGTCGGGGTCGGACTCGATGACCTTGAGGACCAGCAGGTCGCCCTCGCGGAACTTGTCGGCGGGGTTCTCGAGATTGCGGTAGCCGAGCTGCGAGATCGGTACGAACCCTTCGACGTCGCCGCCCAGGTCCACGACCACGCCCTTGTCGAGGAGCCGCACGACCTTGCCTTCCGTCTCCACGCCGACCGAGTATTTCTGCCCCAGGTCCTGCCAGGGGTTCTCCTGCAGATCCTTGATCGAGAGCGAGATCCGCTTGTTCTCCGTGTCGATGTTGAGGACCTGCACCTTCACGGTCTCGCCCTTGCGCACGACCTCCGACGGATGGTGGATGCGGCGGGTCCACGACATGTCGCTGATGTGCACGAGGCCGTCGATCCCCTCCTCGATCTCCACGAAGGCGCCGAACGACGTCAGGTTCCTGACCTTGCCGGCGATCACGGTGCCCGGCGGGTACTTCTCGGCCAGACCGTCCCACGGATCCTCCTCGATCTGCTTCATGCCGAGGGAGATCTTCTCTTCCTCCTCGTTCACGTTGAGGACGACCGCTTCGATGATGTCCCCGATCGAGACGACCTTGGACGGGTGCTTGATGTGCCTGGTCCAGGACATCTCCGAGATGTGGACCAGTCCCTCGACGCCCTTCTCCAGCTCGACGAACGCGCCGTAGTTGGTGATCGAGACGACCTTGCCCTGGATCCGCGATCCGACCGGATACTTCTGCGAGACGTTCTCCCAGGGATAGGGCTGGAGCTGCTTGAGGCCGAGCGAGATGCGGTTGTTCTGGAGGTCGAGGTCGAGGATCTTGATCTCGAGCTCGTCGCCGATCGTGACGAGCTCGGAGGGATGGCCCACCCGGCCCCACGACATGTCGGTGATGTGGAGCAGTCCGTCCGCGCCGCCCAGGTCGATGAAGGCGCCGAAGTCGGTGATGTTCTTGACCACGCCTTTCCGGACCTGGCCGGTCTCGAGCTCCTTCATCAAGTGCTCGCGCTTGTGAGCCCGCTCGTTCTCGAGGATCACGCGGCGCGAGACGACGATGTTCC
>DASSBK010000294.1:0-12656 GCA_035698825.1 Gemmatimonadota bacterium | reverse complement strand
GCCGACCTCGTACCAAACTCATGAAGGGAATGGAATCTCAAAGGTTCTCCCCCGCGAGCTCGAGCGCCCGCGCCAGTGCACGCCCCTTGCTCAGAACCTCCGCGTGCTCCCGTTCCGGAACGCTATCCGCGACGACTCCCGCTCCCGCCTGGAACGCGTAGCGCCCTTCGTGGAACACGATCGTCCGGATCGCGATCGCCTGATCCATCCCTCCGTCGACACCGAAGTAGCCGACGGCGCCCGCGTACGGTCCGCGCGCGGATCCCTCGAGCTCGGAGAGGATCTCCATCGCGCGGATCTTGGGGGCACCGGTCACCGTGCCCGCGGGGAACGCGGCGCGGAACAGATCGAACTGGCTCGCGTGAGGGGCGAGGACGCCCTCGACCGTGCTGACCAGATGCATGACGTGCGAGTAGCGCTCGATCTCCTTGATCGCCGTCACCTCCACGGTGCCGGGCGCGGCGACGCGCCCCAGATCGTTGCGTGCCAGGTCGACCAGCATCGTGTGCTCCGCGTTCTCCTTGGCGTCACCGGTCAGCTCCGCCGCCAGCGCGCCGTCCTCCTCGGCGGTCTGGCCACGCGGGCGCGTGCCGGCGATCGGCCGCAGGAGCGCGCGGCGGCCCTGTAGCCGGGCCAGGGCCTCCGGGCTCGAGCCGACGATCTCCGCGCCACCGGCGCGGACGTAGTACAGGTACGGCGACGGGTTGAGGAGCCGCAGCGCGCGGTACACCGCGAACGGATCCGCCTCGCTCGCGCCGGAGAACCGCACGGACAGAACGATCTGGTACGCGTCCCCGGAGCGGATGTGCTCCTGCGCGCGCTCGACCGCGCCGACGAACTCCTCCCGCGAATGGCTCGCGACCGGCTCGCCGCTCGCACCCGGCCCGGGAGGCGCGGCCGCGTTTGCGCGGAGCGCGTGCTCGATCTCGCGCCGGAGCATGGGGTCGTCGTCGGGAGACAGCGGATGGCACGTCAGCGTCGAGCGCACGTGATCGAACGCCAGGAGCGCCTTCGGAACCACGAACGCGGCCGTCGGAATCGGCAGCGGCGCCGCGCCAGCCGGCGGCAACCGCTCGAACCACGCCGCCGCCTCGTACCCCACGTACCCGACCAGCCCGGCCGGAGCGCGGCGGAGATCCGGGGCGGAGAGCTTCAGGCCCGCGAGCCACTGCTCGAGCGCGGCCAGGGGATCCCCGTCCACGCCGCGCGCCGCGGCGTCCACGGTCAGGACGCTCTGCTCGAGCGTGACCTCGTGGCGCCGGCCGACTCCGATGAAGGAGTAGCGCCCGACCCGTTCGCCGCCGGCCACGCTCTCCAGCAGGAACACCGGATCGAGTTCGCGCAGCTTGAGGAATGCCGATACCGGCGTGTCGAGGTCGGCCGCGATCTCGCGGCCCGGGTCGAACGGCATCGTCGTCATCGGAATCGTCGTCCGGGGTTCAAAAAAAAACCCACCTGATCCTCTCAGGTGGGTCGCCTCGCGTTCGAACGATTGCGGTTCGCTACACGGCGCCCACCGGTGGCCGGAACCACCAGCACCCGGTAAAGAAGAACGCGCCGCGATCGAACGAATCACGCATCGCCGCCCATGCTATCCGCGTCGACCGGGGCCGTCAAGCGTGGCGAATCGCCACGCGAATCAGGCACGGGTGACGCGCGCGCGGAAGCGCGCGTAGACGATCGCGGAAGCGTGGTTCCTCTCGACCTCGATTCCGGCCCCCTTCCGCGCTCCGTTCGCCACTGGCACAGAGGTTGCCCGATCCCCCCCGTGGCGCGCCGTCCGGCGCTCCGGACTTCCCTCTTCGGCGACGAGAACGACAGCGTGGCAGCGACCCATTCGACCGTCCGAGCGATCCTCCTCTTCGCGACCGTCTGCGCGATCGCGTGCTCGGGTGCGTCCTCGCCCGTCGGTCCCGGCTCGCCCGATCCGTCGCCCCCGGGTCCGAACCCGCCGGCACCGGGACCTTCGCTCACCGTTTCCACCAGCGCGGTCTCGCTGGGCGCAGTCGCGGCGCAGGCGTCGATCCTGCTTCACAACCCGGGGCAAGCGCCCGTCACGTGGACCCAGGAGGCCACCGCCGATTGGGTGACCGCCGATCCGTTCGCCGGGACGCTTCCGGCAGGCGGATCCGCCGCCGTCCGGATCGAGGTCGATCGCGAGGACCTCGATCCGGGTGTCCACTCGGGACGCATCCGCTTCGTGGTCGGGAACGGAGGACCGGAAGTCGACGTCACCGTCGAGGTGCCGGCTCCGGCTCTGCCGATGGCGGAGGTATCCCCGGCTTCCCTCTCGTTGACCGTGGAAGACGTGTCGGCGGCCGTGTACGTCACGAACGCGGGCGGCGCGCCGCTCATCTGGACGTTGGAGGGGCCGTCCTGGGCGACCGTCGAGCCGGCATCGGCGACGACCGCGCCCGGCTCCACAACCACGGTTGTCGTAACCCCGAAGCGGACTTCTCTCTCCGACGGCACCCACTCGACGACGCTGACGCTCGAGTCGAACGGCGGCCAGCGATCCGTCGCGCTGTCGGTCGCGGTGGCATCCGCGGCGCGGCTCTCGGTGTCGCCTCTGCAGGTCGACTTCGGCTCGGACGGCACGTCGTCCGCCGTGACGATCGCGAACGGCGGGGGCCGCCCGCTCGCATGGAGCGCGGGGGAATCGGCGGCCTGGCTGTCGGTGAGCCCGGCATCGGGCACGCTCGCGCCGCATTCGGACGCCACGATCCAGCTCTTCGCCGACCGCGGGGCATCGACGGCGGGCACCTACGAGGAGACGCTCTCGGTCGAGTCCGGAGTCGGTGCGGCCGCGGTCGAGGTCGTGATGACCGTTCCCGCCCCCGACCCGCCCTCGCCGCCGCCTCCGTCTCCGCCGCCCCCCTCGCCTCCACCCCCGTCACCGCCACCGCCGTCGGGGAGCGTGGCGCTGGCCGGCCGCGTCGTCGACCAGTTCGGCGGTCACGGAGTGGCGGGCGTTACGGTGCGGTTCGCCGGACAGACGGTCACCACCGACGGCTCGGGTGCGTTCTCCGTCCCCGGCGATCCCTCCGGTTCGCTCAGGGATCTCGAGTTGTCGGGTCCGAACGTCTACTCCCGCGCCACGTTCGCGCGCGGCCAGGACAGTCAGTGGCGGATCGTCCCGGAGAGCTTCGACATGGCGGCCTTCAACGATCTGGCGCGCGAGTACGAGCCGCGCACGATCCGCTGGATGCAATCGCCGAGCATCTACATCGACACGCGGGCCGAGGGGTTCGCGGGCGGTCTCGAGCTCGAGCGCTGGATCTCCGAGGTCCGCGGCGATGCGCCCGCGTTCGTGTCGGACTGGACGGGCGGCATGGTGGGGCCCGGCTCGGTGACGGTGGGCAACTCCCCGCCGCCCGAGGGGACGCCCGGCACGATCGTGATCCACTTCAGCGAGGACGATCAGCGCTACTCCGGGCCCAGCACGGTGGGCGTGGCGCGGACCTTCTGGAGCGGCGACCGCTCGATCGCCAGCGCCGCGGTCTGGCTCCGCTTCGAGCGCTATTCCGGACCGGCGCAGGCGAACCTCCGGCGGGCTGTGCTCGGCCACGAGCTCGGCCACGCGCTCGGCATGGGACACATGAACGGATCGACCTCCAGCATCATGACTCCGAGCGTGTCGGTCGCATCGCTCACCGGCTTCGACGGCGACGCCGGCCTCCTGCTCTACACGCGCTCGCCGGGCAACACGTCGCCGGACGTCGACAGCCAATCGACCTATCGCGGGTCGCTCATGCCTTCGAGGGCGGTCGGTTACTACGACTGGGTTTGCGGCGCAGAAGAGCGCCGCTGACGGTCAGCGGATTCCGGTGTCGATGTCGAAGGTGAGCGCGGTCGTCCGGCCGGGCTCGACGCGGATCCGCTCGTCCGGGGCGGGCGTTCCCGGGATCCCCAGCGAGTGGCTCAGGGTGACGCGGTAGGACCCGGGCTGGAGGGGCAGCTCGAACCGCCCGCCGCCGTCCGGCCGCACCTCCGCGACCAGCCGCTCTCCGACGGGTAACCGCGCATACACGAGGACGAGGATCGACTCGTAGGTCCCGGGAGGCGGCGGGCACGGCTGGCCCTCGACCTCGACGGGACAGAAGGGCCCCACGGTGATCTCCCCTGCCAGCGTGCCGGCCGGCCCCTCGCTCTCGAGCGTGGAGCCGTTGCAGCCGACGCCCGCCAGGAGACAGGCCGCGATCGCCAGCCGCCTGCGGCTCGGGGATCCCATCCGGGTTCTCCGCCGCATCGCCTCAGGCTCCACGGTGGCTCAGGACGTCGATGCCGTCCCCGGTGATCAGGACGTCGTCCTCCCAGCGGAACCCGAACTTCCCCGGCAGGTAGACTCCCGGCTCGACCGTCACGACGTCGCCGGGCGCGAGCCTCACCTCGCTGCCGGCCACGAGATACGGCGGCTCGTGGATCTCGCGGCCGAGCCCGTGCCCCAGCCGGTGCGTGAACCGGTCGCCCCATCCCGCCTTGCGGATCACGCTCCGCGCGGCCTCGTCGACCGCGCCGCAGGCCACGCCCGGGGCCGCCAGCTCGAGCGCCGCCCGCTGGGCCTCGCGAACCACTTCGGCGACCCGGCGGAACTCGTCCGGCCCGCCCTCCGGCGGGATCGACTGGCCGTCCCACCACGTCGTGCGCGTCAGGTCCGCGGTGACTCCCTCTCCCCATCCTCCCCAGTCGAGGAGCACGGCCTCGCCGCGATGGAGCGCGCGATCGGAGGGCTCGCCGTGCGGCACCGCGCTGCCCGAGCCGAACTGGACGAGGGACCAGGCCTCGTATCCCCGCGCGGCGAACTCGTCGGCGATCCAGCCGGCCACTTCCTTCTCGGTGATGCCGGTCGCGAGTCGGGGGATGACCGCGTTGTGGACCTGCCAGGCCGCGGCGATCGCCCGTCGGAGCGCCGCGATCTCGCCCTCGTCCTTCGCGCGCCGGATCCGCTCGAAGAGCTCCGCGCCATCGACGAACCGCACCCCCGCGGCCACGTGCTCGACGCGGGCCGCGTCGTGGTAGGAGGTGGTGGGCTCGAACGCCCAGGTCCCGCCTCTCGCGACGCGCCTGGCGACGGCCGCGAAGGGATTCTCGGTCTCTTCCCACGGATCGAGATCCACGCCGGGACAGGCCTCCGACAGGCGCTCGGCCTCGAAGGCGGGACAGACGATCCAGTCCCCCCCGGAGGCCGAAAGGCCGAGGCACGTCAGCCGCTCGGAGCGGTCGATCGCCGCCCCCGTCAGATACTGGAAGTTGACGCCCGGCGTGACGAGGGCGCCCGCCCAGCCGCGGCGTCCCAGCTCCTCGCGCGCGCGCTCGCGGCGCGCGGCGGCGCTCAGGCGTCCTCCGCGGAGGCGGCCAGACCCGCGAGCGATCCCTCGCGGTCCCGCGCGACGAGCTCGGTGTAGCCGCCCACGGGCTCGCCGTCGATCAGGATCTGCGGGAAGGAGCGCGCGGAGGGCGCGGCTTCGGCCAACCGCTCCCGCCCCTCGGGCGTGCGCGGAAGCCACACCTCGCGGAACCGGACGCCGCGCGCGGCGAGGAGCGATTTCGCGCGGTCGCACCAGCCGCAGTAGTCCGTGGTGTAGACGACGACCCGCTCACCCTGCATCCGATTTCTCCCCCAATGGGTCCGCGATCTTCCGGATCGTGGCGCCGATCCGCGGAACGATAGCCGGACCCCCGTCCGCAGGTCCAGATGCGGGTCTCGCGAACTCGGACCTCGCGACGTGCACTCAGCCGCGGCTCAGGAACGCGACCGCCACCGCTCCCGGGCCGGTGTGCGCCCCGAGCGCGGGACCGACCTCTACGATGTCGACCTCGGCGTCGGGGGCGGCCTTCGCGATCTCCTGGCGAAACGCGTCGGCGGCCGCGGGCGCAGAGGCGTGCGCGATCCAGACGACTTCGGGCGTCTCGGACTCGCGCTCGATCGCCGACACCGCGCGCGAGAGCGTCGCCCGATGGACCTTCCCCCGTCGCGCCAGCCTGTGGAGCCGGGCAGCGCCGCTCCCGGGATCGATCGTCAGTACCGGCACCAGGCCGAGCCGCTCGGCGATCCGCGCCTTCCACCCCGCGAGCCGGCCTCCCCGCCGGAGGTAATCGACGGTTGGCACCGCGATGAAGAGCCGCACACGGCCCCGGGCATCCTCCGCGGCAGCCGCCACCTCGTCGGTCGATCCCCCGCTGGCCGCTCGCTCGGCCGCCGCCCGCACGACGAGCCCCTGGCCGATCGACGCGCTGCGGGTGTCGACGACCCGGATCCGCGCCGGATCCGCGAGCGCCGCAGCGCGGCGCGCCGCTTCGTGGGTACCGCTCAGGGCCGAGGAGAGCGAGGGCACGACGAGGTCGCCGTAATGCTCGAAGAGATACGAATAGAGCGCCGCGTAATCTCCCGGTGCCGGCTGCGAGGTCCGGACGGCCGTCTCGCCGCGCGAGAGCCGGTCGTAGACCTCCTCGGGATTCACCGTCTGCTTGTCGAGATAGACGGACGGCCCGAGGAGGACCCGCAGCGGCACCGTGTGGATCCGGAGCCGCTGCAGGGTCCGCTCCGGCAGGTCGGCCGCCGTGTCGGTCACGATCGCGACGCGTCCGCGCTCGAACCGCGCCACGTGCTGCGCGCGCATGTCGTCGGCCTTGGTGGACGTCAGGCTCCCGAAGGCGGCCGCGACTTCGAACACCCGGTCCGGCCGATCCGTGTGCACGTGCACGCGGATCCGCCGCGCGGAGCCGGCCACGACGAGCGAATCGCCCAGCGGCGAGACCGCTTCGCGCACGCCCGCGACGTTCAGCGCTTCCCCTTCGATCATGCACTCGGTGCAGAACCGGAGGCCGATGTCCTGCGGCGCGACCTCGACCGAGGCGTGCTCGAGCGCGGTGGCGTGCCCCTCCTCGACCACCGTTCCCGCCAGCCGCCCTTCGGCGAAATGGAGGATCCCCTCGAGGAAGTAGACGAACCCCTGGGCTCCGGCGTCGACGACCCCCGCACGCGCCAGCTCGCGCAGCTGATCGGGCGTGCGGGCCAGCGCCTCGCGGGCGATCTCGATCGATCCCCGGAAGACCTCGAGGAGATCGGCCCCGTCGATCGCCCGGGCGCGGAAGCCGGCGGCCCAGGCCCGCATCACGGAGAGGATCGTGCCCTCGCGCGGACGGGCGAGGGCCGCCTGCGCCGCCTCGCTGGCCCGGGTGGCGGCCTCGGCCAGCGCCGGTCCGGAGGCCCTCAGCCGACCCTCGAGCGCCCCCGCGAACCCCTCGAAGAACTGGGCCAGGATCGCGCCCGAGTTGCCGCACGCACCGTACAGCGCGCCGTCGGCCAGCGCGCGGCTCACGGCGCCCACGCTGCGCTCGCGGACGCGCTGAGCGCGCTCGGCGGCGCTGACGAGCGTGGCGGCGAGGTTCGTGCCCGTGTCCCCGTCCGGGACGGGAAACACGTTGATGCCGTTGAGATTTTCCTGACGCTGGCTGACCCACCGCGCGGCCGCGGCGGCCGCTCGCCTCAGGCGGGTCCCGTCCAGGTAGCGGACGGGGGCAGCCCTCAGACGTTGCTCGAGTGCCGGGCGGCGCGCTGCGAGAGCATCGCCGACGCCTTCTCCACCGCCTGCCGGATCGTGCCGTCCATGCTGGGGCGGTACTCCGCCGTGTAGGCGAGCAGGGTGACCGGGACCGGGCCGTCGATGACCTCGAGATCCAGGGTCGTCAGCGACTGCCGGATCCGTTCGGCCAGGATGGCCGCACCGTACCGCGGAGTGTCGGGCGCGAGCACGAGGAACTGCCCGTCTCCGTAGCGGCAGGTGATGTCGGCCTTGCGCTTCTGGAGGACGAGGGCCTGCGCCACCTGACGGAGCGCGTCCTCGGCGACTTCCTCGCCGTAGCGATTCCGCAGGGACTCCAGATCGGCGAGAGCCAGGAGAAGGACCGAGAGCGGCGCGACACCGAGCGCGCCCTCGTCGACGGGATGTCCCGTGAGATCGTTGACGAACTGGGCCACGTCCTCGACGACCTCCGGCGTCAGCCGGCGGGCGGAGATCGTGCGCACCATTCCCTTGCGGACCACGACGAGCCGCGTGTCGGAGCCAGGCGCCACCAGGCGCACGATCACCTCGACGACCCCGCCGATCGGCGCCTCGCCGCTGACGGCGATCATCTCCGAGCGATCCCAGTCGGACTCGTAGACCGCGAGCGATTCGCAGGGGCAGCCCGCGCCGAATACCGAGGTCCCCGCGACCGAGTCGGGCGCGAGTCCCAGGTATTCGCCGTAGGCGGCGTTGCAGTACTCGACGCGATGATCCGGTCCCACGAGCGCCATCCCGAGATCGACGGCGTCGAGCGCGGCGCAGAGCGTGCGCTGGTCCGGCACGTATCTGCCGGGCGCGCTCAGCCGGTCGTCCTTCCGGACAGGAGCTTCGAGAGTCGGTCGGGGAAGTCCGTGATCAGACCATCCACGCCCAGCTCGAGCAGCCTTTTCATCTCGGGCGGATCGTTGACCGTCCACACGTACACCTCGCAGCCGTAGCCGTGAGCCGCGTCCACGAAAGGCCGGCTCACGATCTGGGTTCCATGCCACGTCGTCGGCACCGCGAATGCCACCGCGGAGGGACGGAAATCGTCCCACGCGTCGGAGCCGAGGCGGCGCAGGAAATCCGCCACGTCCTCAGGCCCGAAGCCGGTCGGCTGTTCCGGCTCGAGATCGCGGTACCGCGCGAGGGGCCTCTGCTCCAGCGAGAACACCAGGCAGCGTCCCCCGGCCCCCGTTTCCCGCAGCAATCGTGCCAAGTCCTGTTCCAGGGCGGGGCGCACCTGCTTGATCTCGATGATGAGCGGGGTGTCCGGGAAGGCCCCCAGGACCTCCGCCAGAGTGGGGATCCGGACGCCCGAGCCGCGAAACGGGAAGCTGCGACCGCCGTCGGGCGAAAAGCGGAAGCCGGCGTCGAGCTCCCGGAGCTCGGCCAGCGAGCGCTCGTGAATCGGCCCGCGGCCGTCGGTCGTGCGGTCGAGGACGTCGTCGTGAAAGACGACGATGTGGCCGTCGGCGCTGCGATGGATGTCGAGCTCGAAGCCCTCCGCGCCGCACTCGCTCGCCGCGCGAAACGCCTCCAGAGTGTTCTCGGGATGGGTCCCGCTGGCTCCGCGATGCGCGAATTTCCGCGGCAGCTGCCCGGCGAAGAACTCGTTCACCGGCGGAGCGGGCGCAGCGTCTCGTGGGCCATGCCGTACAGTAGACAGCGGTTTCGCACCGGTCAACCCGACAGATCGGCGAGCTCGCGCAGGTCGCGCACGACGAGGACGCCGTCGGGAGCGCGGCCGAGCCCGCTGCGATCGATCCATACCGCTTCCCACTCCGCGGCCAGCGCCGGCAGCACATCGTGATCCAGCCTGTCGCCGACCATCATGGGAGGCTGCCCGCCGCCCGCTTCGGCGAGCATGCGGGCGACGGCCGCGAACGCGTCCGGGCTCGGCTTGGCGGCCGGCAGATCGAGCGAGACGATCACGCGGCAGAAGTAGCCGCTTATCCCGAGGGCGGCCAGGATCGGCGGGAGCCGCGCGTCCCAGTTGGAGAACACGGCCAGCGGCGAACCTCGCACGCGGAGGGCGCGGAGCGCGGGCCGCACGTCGTCGTAGAGGCACCACGCTTCGGGCCGCGAGAACCGATCCCACGCCCGGTCGAAGAACGCGTCGAAGGCGAAATCGGAAGGAGAATCGCCGGCATCGGCGATCGCCGCGCGGGCCACCGCCCGCCACCAGCCACGCGCGGCCGTCTCGCGGGCGCCGGACGCCAGGTGGCCGAACGCGAGCGGTGGTGCGGCGCGCATCGCGCGGCCGAACGCGCGCTCGATCCCCCGCGGGTCGAGCTCCGCGCCGAGCTCGCGCGCCTCTTCCGCATAGACCTCGCCGACCGATCCGGCCACCGCGAGGAGCGTGCCCGCCGCGTCGAGCACGACGAGGCGCGCCGTCACTCCCCGCCGTCTCCCGCCTCGACGGCCCGCTCACGGAAGCCCTGGGGCTTCAGTCCCAGCGTTCGGTTGACCAGCGCGTAGAACGTCTCCAACGCGACCGTCACCACGAGCTCCAGCGTCTCCTGGAGGGTGAACGCGCGGCGGACCGCGTCGAACAGCTCGTCGTCGACCGCGTCGAGGACCATCTTCTCGGTGAATGTCAGGGCCAGCTTGGTGCGGTCCTCGAAGAGGGTCGAATCGCGGTGGAAATCCAGCTCGCGAAGCTCGTCCTCCCCGGTCCCCTTCTCCAGCAGACACCCCTCCAGCAGATCGATCGAGTACTCGCATCCGTGGAGCCGGGCGACCTTGAGCTCCACCAGCTGCTTGAGCACGGGATCGATCTCGGTAGGCGCATCGATGGCGTCGGATACCGAGTGGATGAGCTCCGCGTACTCGGGTTTGTGTGCGAGGATCCGGAGGTTCTCGGTGACCTCGCCCATCCGCTCGGTCATGGCCGCGAACACGGCCAGGACGTGCGGATCCTCGACCTCCTCTGGATCCACTCCCGGCAGTCTCGTCATTCGCGGCTCCTCTCCGCTGGCTCGCGGATTCCCAGTTTACCCATTACGAGAACGGTCATTGTAAGAAATCGTATTGGCGGATTCCCGTGCTTTCGTACAATGGATGCGTGTTCCGAGTCGAAAACACACCTCCCGAACGTGCTCGCGACGACATCGCCAGGGTCGACTGGCCCGATGGACCGGTCTGCCCGTTCTGCGGGACCCGCGAGCAGGTGACTCCCGAGCTGGACGGCACTCAGGTCCGGGTACGCTACGAGTGCGTCCGGTGCGGCCGGCACCACGGCTACATCCGCCGCCGGACGGACCCGGCCTTCCCCTCGACCCGGCGGAACGTCCTCCCCCGCGATCCCGACGGCGCGATCTAGCCGTCGCGAACTGGCGGATCCGCCGCCAGGCGACTCACCACCTCCGCATCGCTCGAACGATCCAGATCCAGGACGACGCCGCCCGGCGCTCCGTCCATCAGCCATCCGCTGACGATGAGGCTGGGCACGAGCTCGGCGGGCTCGAGCACCGACGGCGCGCCGAGCTCGGCCACGCGCGCCGCATAGCAGACGTCGGCGACGGCCTCCGGGTCGTCCTCTTCCCAATCCACCTCGCGCGCCGGCAGGACCCGTCCCCGGACCATGGCGATCAGGACCGAGCGCCCCGGTCGCGCGTGCGGCAACGCGATCATCCACGAGCGCTCGACCCACGGCCGCTCGAGCGTCGCGCGCTCTTCCTCGAGAGCATCGAGGCGATCGATCCTGCGCTGCAGCTCGCCCGCGTGCTCGAAGGCGAGCGCGGCGCTGGCCTCGTCGCGCTCGTTCGCGAGCGACGCGCGAAGGTGGATCGCGTAGCGCGGGTCGGCCAGCCAGCTGGCGGCGGCCTCGACCTGCGTGCGGTACGCCGACAGGCCGACCGCCGCGATGCAGGGCGCCGTGCAGAGACCGACTCCGTGCGCCAGGCAGGGCGAGCCCGCCGGGTCCGGGATCACGCGGCCGCCGCAGCTCCGGAGCCGGAACGCGAGCTCGAGTAGCCGGGCGATCCGCTCGGGCGCCTTCCGGCCACGGTACGGCCCGAAGCGGCGCGCACCCCCGCCACGCGGCGCGCGCACCACGCGTACCCGCGGAAACGGATCCCGCCAGTCGATCTCCAGATACCAGCCGCGCGCGCGGTTCCGCAGCGCGCGGTTGTAGACGGGCCGCGTGGCGACGATCCTGCGGGCCTCGTCGAGCCGGGCCTCGAGATCGCTTCCGGTCGCGCGCCATTCCACGCGGCGCGCCAGCGCGAGCATCTCGGCGGTCCGCTCGCTGCGCGGGCCGCCGCCGTAGAAGTACCCGCGCACGCGCCGGCGCAGGTTGACGCTCTTTCCGACGTAGAGCGCCGTACCGCCGTCGGCCTCGAACTGATACACGCCGGGCGCCGCCGGAAGCTCGGCGGGAACCCACTCGGGCACGGGCGAGCGGCGCGTTGCGCCGGAAGGTGCGGCCGGTACCTTCCCGCCCATGCTCAGGCGACACCGTTCACGGTCGCCGCTCCTCGCGGCCGGGTTCGTCTTGTGCGGCGGCGCTTTCTTCTGGGCCGGCTGCGCGGGACCCGTGGAGCATCCCGCGCTCCCGGAGCCGGAGCTCTCCGCCGTCACGCTGGCCGACTCGCTCGACTTCGCCGTGCAGCTCGCGTTCCTTCCCGATGGGCGGCGGCTCTACACCGAGAAGGGCACCGGCCGCGTGCGGCTCATGGAGGCCGATGGGAGCCTCGTCCCGCGGCCCCTCCTCGACGTGCCGGTGGCGTTCAGCGGCGAGCGCGGCCTGGCGGGTATCACGCTCGGGCCGGACTTCGTCCGCGACCCCGTCCTCTATATCTGGTACACCGCGAGCCCTACCGCCGAGGACACCCACGACCGCGATCCCGAGGGGGTGGCGGGGATCTTCGTCGAGCGGTACACGCTGGCCGGCGACTCCCTGGCGGCGGGGGCGGGCGAGCGGATCCTCACGCTGCCCGCGCGCCCCGGGCCCTTCCACAACGGGGGCAACATCCGCTTCGGCCCCGACGGCCGCTTCTACGCTTCGCTCGGCGAGCTCGACAAGAACGCGAGCCTGAACGCCCAGCGGACCGACCTGCCCATGGGCTCGATCCTGCGCTACAACGCCGACGGCACGATCCCCAC
>DASSBK010000293.1:0-9828 GCA_035698825.1 Gemmatimonadota bacterium | reverse complement strand
GTGGCCAGCGGTCTGGCCGCCCGCCGGCTGCGGTTCCAGCGCACCCGGCTGACCGAGCTCGAGAAGCAGCTGGCGCACGCCCGGATCGACGCCCAGGACCTCCTCAACACCGTGGAGAGCGGCATCCTCTCGATCGACTCCGACGAACAGATCGACTTCGTCAACTTCACCGCGCAGGTCCAGCTCGGGATCAGCGGAAATCCGAACGCCGGCGAAGTGCGGGAGCGGGCCGAGGCGGGAGGCATGCGCGAGCTGTACGAGCTCATGGTCGGGACGCTCCGGAGCGGGCACGAGATCGATTTCATGGAGCTCATGCTGCCCACGGGCGAGGCGGGCTCCCGTCCGTTCAGCGTGTCCACGACGGTGCTCTACGGTCCGGGCGGCACCAAGCGCGGCGCGGCAGCGATCCTCAAGAACCTGGAGGACGTCAAGCGCCTGGAGGACCTGGCGCGGCAGGCGGACCGGCACAAGGCGGTGGCGATCCTCGCCGCCGGGCTCGCGCACGAGATCCGCAACCCGCTGGCGGCGATCCGCTCGTCGGTAGAGCTCCTCGAGGGCGAAGACGGAGACCGGAGAGAGCGGCCTCAGGGCGAGGACAGGCGGCTCATGAGCCTCATCGTCCGCGAGGCCGACCGCCTGTCCTCCCTGATCCAGGACTTCATGGCGTTCTCACGGACCGAGTTGCGGAACCGCGGGCGGATCGATCTCGTGGACGTGGTCAGGGACGCGCTCGAGGTCGAGCGCGTTTCGGCCCCCGAAGGAGCGCAGGAGATCCCGTTCTCCGCGCCACCCGGCCCCTACTGGGTGGAGGGAGACCACAACCTCCTCAAGCAGGTCGTGCTGAACCTCGTCACCAACGCCCGCGAGGCGACGGGCGACCGCATTACGGGTCGGGTCGAGGTGCGGGTGGGCGTGGATCCCGACCTGCCGGGCCTCGAACGCGCCCGCTCGCCGCTGGTGACGCTCGAAGTGCGCGACAACGGGCCCGGCGTCGACCCGCGCGTGCGGGAGCGGATCTTCGATCCGTTCTTCACCACGCGCGAGAAGGGATTCGGGATGGGCCTGGCGATCGTCCACCGGATCGTGGACCTGCATGGCGGTGTGGTGTGGGTCCACTCCACGCCGGGCTGGGGCTCGATCTTCCGCGTCGCTCTGCCGCGCATCGAATAGCGCGCGCCGCCGGCGGCGGGGTATATTCGAAGAAATGGCCAAGGAGCGACTGCCCAAGGTCCTCGTAGTCGAGGACGAGCCCGGTGTGCGCGAGGCGCTCTCGGTGCTCTTCAAGCGCAACGGGTTCGAGGTGGAGGGCAGCGAGTCCGGCGACGCCGCGATCGGGTGGCTCTCCGAGCACGGGCCCGTGGACCTGGTGATCACCGACCTGCGCCTTCCCGGCGCGGACGGGATCGCGGTTCTCAAGGCGGCACGATCGCAGGACCCTCTCGCCAAGGTCATCGTCGTCACCGCCCAGGGCGACGAGGAGTTCGCCATGAAGGCCTGCAACGAGGGCGCCTTCCGCTATCTCAAGAAGCCGTACAAGAACCAGGAGCTGATCCTCAACGCGCGCCAGGCGCTCGAGATGCACGCGCTCGAGGAGAAGAACGTCAAGCTGGCTCGCGAGAACCAGGCCCTCCAGCGCAAGGTCGGCGAGGCGCTCAAGGTCGAGCCGGTGGGGACCAGCGAGGCGTTTCGCGAGGTCCTGACCGTGGCCGAGCAGGTGGCTCCGGCGGAGAGCACCGTGCTGCTGGGGGGCGAGAGCGGAACGGGGAAAGAGCTCTTCGCGCGCTTCATCCATCTGAAATCGAAGCGCGTCGGCGGCCCGTTCGTGCCGATCAATTGCGGTGCCCTCCCCGAGCCGCTGCTCGAATCCGAGCTCTTCGGCCACGTCAAGGGATCGTTTACGGGCGCGATCCGCGACAAGGAGGGCCTGTTTACGGTTGCCGCAGGCGGGACGCTGTTCCTGGACGAAATCGGCGATACCACCCCGCCCATCCAGGTCAAGCTCCTGCGGGTGCTGCAGGAGCGCGAGATCATTCCGGTGGGCGCGACCGAGGCGGTCCCGGTGGACGTCCGGATTCTGGCCGCCACCAACAAGGACCTGGAGAAGGAAGTCGAGCAGGGAGCGTTCCGTCAGGACCTGTACTACCGCCTGAACGTGATCCCGATCGTGATCCCGCCCCTCAGGGAGCGCCGCGACGACGTCCCGCTCCTGCTCGAGCACGTGCTCGCGCGCGCGGGGTTCGCGAACTCGATGCCGGGCGGGAATCGGTCGCAGGACCACATCTTCACGGAGAAGGCGTTCCAGGCGCTCTGCGCCTACGACTGGCCGGGGAACGTGCGCGAGCTCGAAAACGTCGTCGAGCGGCTGCTCGTCCTCGCCGGCTGGCGGGAGGGCAAGGAGCGGGGCAAGCAGATCGACATCGGCGACCTGCCCGAGAAGATCCGCGAAAAGCCTCAGGCCACGCTCGTCAGCGACGTGCCCGCTCCCACGCCGACCATGGAGACGATCGAGCAGGCCTACATCAAATGGGTGCTGACCAAGACGGACGGTAACAAGGCGCGGGCGGCGGAGATCCTGGGGATCGACCCCTCCACGCTGTACCGCAAGATCGACCGCTACGACATCAAGACCGCCTAGGCGGAGCCTGGCGTCGGAGCAGAGTTGGCGAATTGCAAGCCGGGTTCAACCCGCCTTCGCAGGCGGGTCCCTCACCAGAGATCGAGTGAAGATCGACCGTCGGTGTTATAAACGTATGAAATGGAAGCAATTACGAGGTTCTCCACCACCCGGTCCCATCTATGGCACCGGACTTGCTAGAGATGGTGGCACAGACAGGGCTTGACCGCAGAGGCCTGGGAGAGCGGAAGCCCGAACCGACGAAACTCAGGGCAACCGAACGAAGGAGCAAAACGTGAACATTCGCAAGAACAACCAGGGCTTCACGCTCATCGAGCTGCTGATCGTGGTCGTGATCATCGGCATCCTCGCCGCGATCGCGATCCCGCGCTTCTCCTCGACGAAGGGCAAGGCGTTCGACGCTGCGGCGAAGACCGACCTCCGGAACGCCATGACGGCGCAGGAGGCCTACTACTCCGACTTCCAGCTGTACGGCGCGACCGGGAACCTGGACGTCACCGCGTCGACGAACGTGACGCTGGCCGGCGCAGGCTCGGTGGGCGGCTACGCGATGTCCACCAAGCACTCGCAGAGCTCCAACACGTGGTGCGTGACCTCGGCGAGCGCAACGATCGTCAAGTGCTAGCCTGATCGTCGCGGCACGATGAACACCGGCGCGGCGGATTCTTATCCGCCGCGCCTTTTTTTGAGGGGGCGCGATGAAGGGGCGCGGCCGGGAGATGGCTGTCGTCGTTCTCGTGGCGATGGTGTGCGTCGTCCTCTGGCAGCGGCTGTGGGGTGCCGGCCAGACGCTCTACCTCTGGGATGCGGGCACCTACTTCTACCCCATGAAGGACCTGCTCGGCCGGACGGTGCAGTCGGGCGAGTGGCCGTGGTGGAACCCGTGGATCCGGAACGGCCTCCCGTTCTTCGCCAATCCCCAGGTCGGCCTGTTCTACCCGCCCAGCCTGCTCTTCTATTCCCTGCCGACATCCCTGGCGTTCAACTGGAACGTGATCCTCCACGCGGTCCTGATGGCGACCGGGTTCTGCTTCTGGCTTCGAAGAGCCGGCGGGTCTCCGGCGGCGGCGGCCGCGGGCGCTCTGGCGATCGCGTGGGGCGGGTTCGCCGTCTCGATGACGATCTATCTCAACAACCTGCAGGCCATGGCGTGGATCGGCTGGACGTGGTGGGCGTGGGAGAGCTGGCTGGACGCGCGGACCTGGCGTTGGCTGGCCCTGACGTCCGGCGGGTTCGCGCTGGAATTCCTGGCGGGTGAGCCGCAGATCGCGGTCGTCACGGCGGCCGTCGCCCTGCTCCTGGCCTGGACCCGACCCCCCGATGCCGGGCGCGCCCGCTGGACGCCTCCGCTCCTCGCCCTGGGCGCGGCGGCGGCAGGCGCCATGATCGTCACGGCCGCGCAGCTCCTCCCGACGATCGAGCTCTTCCTCCAGTCCCAGCGGAGTCTCGGGCTCACGCCGGAGGAGAGCCTCGGGTGGTCGCTGCCGCCGGCCCAGCTCTACAACCTGATCCTGCCCCGCTACTTCGAGGGGCCGAGCGGCCTCTTCGACTTACGGCGGATCCCGGGCATCGAGCAGCCCTGGGTGTTCACCTCGTACCTCGGGGTCGTCGTCGTGGCGCTGGCCGCCGCAGGGCTGGTCGCGGCCCGGAACCGGAGCGCGCTGCCATGGCTGGGAGTTGCGGCGGCGGGGATCCTCCTGGCCCTCGGCGCGCACAACCCGCTCGTCACCGCGCTCGCCGACGCGGTCCCGGCGCTCCGGGCCTTCCGGTATCCCGAGAAGATGCTGATCCTGCCGGCGATCGCGGTGCCGGTCCTGGCGGCGCGGGGCATCGACGGGCTGGGGGAAGAGCGAGCGCGAAGGGCGGCGCTGTGGACCGCCGCCGCGTTGGCGGCGCTCGCGGGCCTCGCGTGGGGCCTGAGTGCGGCGGGTGGCTTCGATCGGCTGTTCGCGAGCCACGATGCCGAGCGGGCGGCCGGAATCGTCGATGCGCTGGCGCATGGGTTCCGGCACGTCCTGGTGTTCTCGCTTCTCGCCGCGCTCCTCCTCGCCGCCGCGAGGCGGGTGTCGTTTCCCGTGCTCGCGGGATGTCTCGGCATGCTGGCGCTGGCCGACGTCGCGACCGTCAACACCCAGGTCGCCCCGGTCGCCGCCGCCGATCTCTTTGCGGAGCAGCCGGCAGTCCTCGACGGGCTCCCCCTCGATCCGCTCCGCACCAACGCGAGGATCCGGACCTCCCCTCTGGGGGAGCCGGCCGGACTCGCCTTCACGATGCGCGGCATCGCGTCCGGCACCCATCAGTACTATCAGATCCGGGGCATGGGCGGGAACCTCGCCATGGCCCACCGCGTCCTCGCGCAGGACGGCGGCGAGCCCTTCCCGCCGAGGACCGACGACGCCGAGGACGCGATCCTGCGGCAGCTCCCGACCGCCCAACAGATCCGATACCTCCGCCTCCAGAGCACCGCGTGGCTGATCGAGCGGCCGATGGAGGCCGAGGGACTCGTGCCGGACGTCTCCATCGATGAGCTGGGCCTCGTCCGCTACCGCCTGGCAGACCCGTTGCCCCGCGCGTACCTGGTCGACAGGGTGATGGTCGAGCCCGATTCGGTCGCCGTCCTGAATCGCCTCATCGCCGGAGGAGAGGACCCGCATCGGATCGCGTACGTGTCCGAAGGCGAGCCGCTTCGCGGCCCCGGCGCGCGGGGAGCAGGCCGGATCCGCTGGCTCGAGGGCAACGACCATTCGGTCCGACTCCACGTCGTGGCGCCAGCGCGCTCGCTCCTGGTCGTGACCGACGCGTGGTACCCGGGCTGGAGAGCGGCGGTGGACGGGCGGCCCACGCCGATCGCGCGCGTCAACTGGCGCTTCCGGGGCGTGTATCTCGAGCCCGGCGAGCACCTGGTTCGCTTCGACTATCGCCCGCGCAGGATCGCGGCCGGCGCGGCGGTCAGCGCGATCGGGCTCCTCGCCTTCGTCGGGCTGGTCATCGCGGGAGGCCGGCGTGGAGCCTGAGGAGTACGGCCGGATGCACCGGCTGGAGCGGGACCACTGGTGGTTCCGCGGCAAGCGCGCGGCGATCGCCGCGCTCCTCGACCGGGCGGGCGTCTCGCCCCCGGGGCCGCGGGACCTCGTCGTGGACGTGGGGTGCGGCACCGGCGCGATCCTCGAGAGGTTCGGCGCCGGGGCGACGGCGGTCGGGATCGACGACCACGAGGACGCGCTTCGGCACGCGCGCGAGAAGAGCCGAGCGCTGCTGGCGCGGTCGGACGCACGCGCCCTGCCGTTCCGGACCGCCAGCGTCGACCGGGTCTTCCTCCTCGACGTGGCCGAGCACGTCCCCGAGGATGGGGCCGTCTTCTCCGAGATCCGCCGCGTGCTGAAGCCCACGGGTCTCGCGGTCGTCCACGTGCCGGCCCACCCGCGCATGTGGTCGCCCCACGACGAGGCGATGCACCACGTCCGCCGCTACACGCGCGCCGCGCTCCAGACGCGGATCGCCGAGGCGGGTCTCGCGCCCGTCCTCCTCACCTACACGTTCGGCGCGCTGCTCCTGCCCGCGGCGGCCGTGCGCGCCTGGAAGCGGGCCGGTTCGAAGCGCGAATCGGCGGGGGAGCGCGCCGACTTCGGCGTGGCGCCTTCGTGGATGAACCGCATGCTGGCGGGCTGGCAGCGGATCGAGGCGGCGTGGCTCGCGCACGCGAACCTCCCGCTCGGCGTCTCGCTCGCCGCCGTCCTCCGCCCGCGGTGACGATGGAGTGGCTCGACGCCCATCGTGGAACGGCGGCGTGGGGACTCTTCGCCCTGACGCTCGCGCTCGTGGGCCTGACGTTGACGGACCCCGGCATCACCTGGGACGAGCCCCCCTACTTCGGCTCCGCCGAGCTCCAGCTCGAGTGGGTCGGGACCCTCCTCTCCGATCCGTCCGAGGCCTTGGACCGCGACGCGGTGTTCGATGCCTGGGACCGGGACCACTACCACAACCCTCACCCGCCGGTATACAAGGAGGCGATGGGGCTCACGTGGTGGGCGACGCGCGGGGTGATCGGCGAGCTCGCGGGCCTCAGGCTCGCGTCCGCCCTTCTCTTCGCGGGCATGGTGGCGCTCGTCTTCCGCTGGGCGGCGGCGGCCTGGGGCGGGGTCGCGGGACTCGGCGCCGCGCTCTCGATCCTCCTCATGCCGCGGCTCTTCGGGCACGCCCACCTGGGCGCCACCGAGACGCCGCTCATGGCCTTCTGGATGGCGGCGAGCGCCGCCGGCTGGTGGGCGATCGAGCGCCAGGGGCGCCACGGCTGGGTCCTCGTCGGGATCGCATGGGGTCTCGCGGCGGGCACCAAGTTCACGGGCCTGCTGGCGACCGTGCCGCTGGCCGCGTGGGGTGTCTGGCGCGATCCGCGCGCGACCGCGCGCGGTCTCGCCGTCGCGGCGCTCGTCGGCGCGGCGGTCTTCTTCGCGCTCAATCCCATGCTCTGGTTCGACCCCGTGTTCTTCGTCCGGCGCTGGATCGCCGAGAGCCTGAGCCGCGCCGACTGGGCTCCGATCGCGACGTACTACCTGGGGCGCGTGTACCAGTTCTCGGTTCCCTGGCACCACGTCTTCGTGATGACCGCCGCCGTCGTGCCGCTGGGGATCCTCGCGCTCGCGGCGGGCGGAGCCGTGGCCGGGCTGAAGCGGCTCGATCCGCTCGCGGTCCTCTCGGCGGGCACGGTGGCCTTCTTCTGGTTGACGATGCTGATGCCGGGCGCGCCCCACCACGACGGCGCGCGCCTCTTCATCGTCGTCTTCCCGTTCCTCGGCCTGCTGGCGGGCTACGGGTTGGGTCGCGCCTGGCAGCGGGTCGACGGCCGGCTCCGCGCGGCGCTCCTCGCGCTGGGCCTCGGTCCCGCCGCCGTCCAGCTGGCGTGGGTCCATCCGTACGAGCTCGCGTTCTACTCGGAGATCGTGGGGGGCGTGCGGGGCGCGAAGGCGCTCGGCCTCGAGACGACCTTCTGGATGGATACCTACACCGGCCCCACGCTCGCGTGGATGGACGAGAACCTCCCGCCCGGCGCCGCTGTGTTCGTGTTCGGCGACCCCCTCGGGCTCGAGTTCCAGCAGGGGTGGGGCCGGCTGAGGCCCGACCTCGTCCTCGACGCGCGGCGCGAAGAGGCTGGCTGGGCGCTCGTCCAGATGCGGCAGGGATTGATGGATCCCGGGATCGTCGATCTCGTACGCACCGCGCGGCCGAGCCACAGCGTGGAGTTGCAGGGAGTGCCGCTCGTCGCCATCTATCCGCTCGGGAGTCCCGCACCCCCACCGGAGGATCGCGAGGAATGAGCGACGGATCGAGCCCGCTCCTGTCGGTCGTAGTCCCCATCAAGGACGAGATCGACATCCTGCCCGAGCTCACGCGCAGGATCGGGGAGTCGCTCGCCGGCGAGCTCGCGGACGCGGAGGTCGTCTTCGTCGACGACGGGTCGACGGACGGGAGCGCGCGCTGGATCGCCGAGCGGCACGCCGAGGACCCGCGCTTCAAGCTCGTGCGCCTGTCGCGGAACTTCGGGCACCAGGCGGCGGTGACCGCGGGCCTCGCGCATGCGACGGGGCGCGCGATCGTCCTCATGGACGGCGATCTCCAGGATCCTCCCGAGATGATCCCCGCGCTGGTCGCGAAGTGGCGCGAGGGGAACGAAGTCGTCCACACCGTCAAGACGCGCCGCAAGGAATCGTGGCCGCGGCGGGTCGCGTTCCGCGCCTTCTACCGCATGATGCGCGCGCTGGCGTCGGAAGCCGACATGCCGCTTCAGGCCGGCGTGTTCTCGCTCCTCGATCGTCGGGTGGTGGACGAGCTGCTCCGCATGCCCGAGCGGAACAGGTACCTCGCCGGCCTGCGGGCCTGGGTCGGGTTCCGGCAGACCTCCGTCGAGTACGAGCGCGACGCGCGCTGGTCGGGCGAGCCGCGCGTCTCGGTGGCGCGGCTCTTCCGGCTCGCCTTCGACGGCATCTTCTCGTTCTCGAACCTGCCGCTCCGCCTCGCCACGCTCCTGGGCCTGGTCGTCTCGCTCGCCGCGTTCCTCCTCATGGGCGCGATCCTCTACCTGCGACTCTTCACCGATCGCGCGATCCTGGGGTGGGCGTCGCTCATGACCTCGGTGCTGTTTCTCGGCGGCGTGATCCTGGTGACGATCGGCATCATCGGCGAATACACCGGGAGGATCTACGACGAGGTGAAGCGCCGTCCGCTCTACGTGGTGGCGGAGCGGGTGGGGCTTCCGCGAGGCACGACGGAGCCGGAGGACCGGCGACTCTGAGGCCGTCGCGACTTCTGACGCTCGCCGCCGGCACGCTGCTGCTGGCGATCCCTCTCCTGCCGCTGGGATCGATGGCGGGAGAGTTCCGCGCCGACAGCGCGTACATCGGTCCGTCCGAATGGGCGCTCGGGGTGGCGATCTTCGGCACGGTCGCGTGGCTCCTGGCGTGGGCGGTCCCCGAGCCCGCGCTGCGCGCTCTCGAGGGCATCGCTTCCCGGTTCGTCGGGGGCGGGACGCGGTCGAAGCTCCTGCTCCTGGCCGTTCTCGGGGCGATCCTGGTCGTCGTCTCGACGCTCGCGTTCGAGCACCGCCCGCAGCTCGTCGACAGCGTGATCCAGCTCTTCCAGGCCAGGATCTTCGCCGCGGGGGACGTCGCCGCGCCGGCACCCTCCCGGCCGGAGTTCTTCGTAACCCAGCACATGATCGTCGGCGGCGGACGCTGGTACTCCCAGTACCCGCCCGGCCATTCCGCGCTGCTCGCGATCGGCGTGGTGGCGGGCGCCCCGTGGCTCGTGCCGGTGGCGCTGAGCCTCGCGGCGGCAGTGCTCCTCCACGGCTTCGCTCTGCACGCGTACGACCGGCCGACGGCACGGGTCACGTTGCTCCTCCTCGTGCTCTGTCCCTTCTTCTTCTTCATGGGCGCGAGCTTCATGAGCCACGTCTCTTCTCTGGCGGCGGTGTGCGCGGTCCTCTACTGCCTCGCGCGGTGGGAGGAGACGCGGCGGGTGGGCTTCCTGTCGGCGGCGGGAGCGGCTCTGGGCGCGGCGTTCCTGAGCCGCCCCGTCGAGGCGCTCGCCATCGGCGCGGTCTTGGGGGCAGCGCTCGCGGCGGACTCCCTGCAGGCCCGCCGGTGGACGCCGCTCGCCGCCTTCGGCGCCGCGTTCCTCGCCGTCGCATCGCTCTA
>DASSBK010000292.1:0-2242 GCA_035698825.1 Gemmatimonadota bacterium | reverse complement strand
CGGAACTCCCGGACGTCGGCATCCGTGAGCTTCCGCCCCTTCCACTGGCGCGGACTGGACGTGAAGATCTGGATCGCCGTGCAGCCCAGAGCCTCCCCGCGAGCGAACGCGGTATGGAGACCGCCCGCCGTCGACATGTGCGCGCCCAGCAAGAGCATCGGGGGAGTCTAGGGACTTGCACGCGCGCGGCGCCAGCGGCGACTTTGCCGTCCGTGAAACGGGCCCTTTTCCTCCCCCTCGCGGCTCTCGCCGCGCTCTCCGCACTCCTGTCGGTGCCGACGACGGCCCATGGCCAGGCGGCCGTCGCGCCCGCATCGGCGCGGACCGATCTCGGACTGACCGTCTACAACGGCTTCGCGGTGCTGCGGGAGACGCGCTCGCTTCCGGGTGGCCCGGCGGCGAACGTCCTGTGGCCCGACGTGCCGCCCTCGATCGACGCGGGCACGGTCGTGCTGAGGAGCGGCGATCGGACCGTGGAGATCCGTCGCCAGGACTGGCAGGCGCCGCTGTCCTCGAGCGCGGCGCTCGGCGCGGCCGTGGGGTCGCCGGTCACGCTGATCGCGGAGGACGGCACGCGGACCGAGGCGGTGCTCGAGTCCGCGGACGGGCCCACGTTCCGGGTCGGAGACCGCGTGGTCGTCGAGTGGCCGGGCGCCGTGGAGCTGCCCGCACCGCCCGACGACGCGCCGGGTGGCGCGCTTCGCTGGGAGCTGGCCGAGCCCGCCGGCCCGACCCTGACCGCAGCCTATCTCGCCGACGGGCTCACCTGGTCCGCCGACTACACGGCCGTGCTGGACGACGACTCCATGACCCTGGACGGTTTCGTCACGGTCCAGAACGGCACCGGGCTGGCGTTCCCGGACGCGCGGCTCCAGCTCGTCGCCGGCGAGGTTCAGCGCGCCGGATTCGCCGGACCCCCGCAGCCGCTCATGCGGATGGCCGACATGGCCGCGCAGGAAGCGGTGAGCGTGGCCCCGCTCGGCGACGTGTACCTCTACACCATCGATCGTCCGGTCACCATCACCGCCCTGGGCTCCAACCGCATCGCGCTCCTCCATTCCGACCGCGTGCCGGTGCGGCGCGAGTACGTGCTCTACGGACAGCCCTGGTGGTACCAGAGCCCGGCGCCCGACCTGCCGCCCGTCGAGCACCCCCAGGTGCGGATCCGGTTCGAGAACGAGGGTCTGTCGGGAGCGGACGAGCCCCTGCCCGCGGGGGCGCTCCACACCTGGCGCGAAGACGACTCCGGCCGGCTGCAGTACAGCGGCGGCTCCTTCATTCCGCACACGCCGGCCGGCGAAGAGGTCGTCGTCACCATCGGCTCGAGCTTCGACATCGTGGCCGAGCGGGTCCAGACCGACTACCGCCAGCTCGACCCGCGAACGTTCGAGAGCGCCTGGAGGATCGAGATCCGGAACCGCGGCGAATCGGAGGCTTCGGTCCTCGTCCTGGAGCAGATGCCGGGCCTCGAGTGGACGATCGTCGAAGAGAGCCACCCCCACGATCAGGTAGACGTCCAGACGGTGCGCTGGACGATCGACGTCCCGGCCGAGGGATCCACCACGCTCACCTACCGGGTCCGGGTGACGCAGGGTTGAACGAGCCCGCGCACCGGACGGTCGATACTCCGTGAACTTCTGGGAAGCCCTGGCCTCGGCGCTCCACTCGCTGCGCGGCAGCAAGCTGCGTTCGTTCCTCACGCTTCTCGGGATCATCGTCGCGGTGACCTCGATCATCGCCGTGGTCACGGTCATCCAGGGGCTCAACTCCAAGGTCTCGGAGCTCGTTACCGGGCGCGGCGCCGACGTGTTCGTCCTCGACCAGATCGGGACCAGCGAGGCGTTCAGCTCCCAGGCGATGATCGAGGCGATGAGTCGGCCCGAGTTGACGGCCGACGACGCGGAGGCTCTCGCGCGCGACGGAACGACGCTGGCCTACGTGGCCGCAGAGGTCGCGACCCGCGAAGACGTCTGGGGGGGAAGCCGCAAGGTCGAGGACATGAACATCAACGGCGTGGGGCCCGAGTATCCCTACCTGTCGACCTTCGAGATCGCGCGCGGACGCCATCTGTCGCCGCTGGAGATCGACCGCGCGCGTCCCGTCGCGGTCATCGGGGAGGACGTCAGCACGGAGCTCTTCCCCACCGCCGATCCGCTGGGCGAGACGATCCGGATCCGCGGCCGCCACTTTCAGGTCATCGGCGTCGCCAAGCCGCAGGGATCGACCTTCGGTGTGACACAGG
>DASSBK010000291.1:0-10976 GCA_035698825.1 Gemmatimonadota bacterium | reverse complement strand
ACCGCCACGAGGACCCGCGACGCCCGCAGCACCGCCTCGACCAGCTCGCCATCAGTCACTTGCACAAGGCAAGTATTGCAGAGCCCAAGCAAGGATCGGTCCGTCGGAATCGGCTGCTCCGCACGTGAGGGCCGGTCGCGCGCATCGCCGCGCACGTTGCACCGTCCCAGCGGGGTGTTTCGTTGCGACCCGAACGGGAAAGCCATGGAACATGCCCGAGCCCGTCATCGGCGCCGAGACGTGACCGCGCTCGTTGATCGCACCGGCGCCCCCGTCTCCGGGGAGGACGCGGAGCGCTCGACGCCGTGGCTGCGCAACAGCAAGCTCGCAGTCGCCTGCTTCGCGATCTTCGCCGTCCTCCTCGTCGCGCAGAGCCTGACCGGTTGGCGCGAGCGCAACAACGACGCGGTCACGCACCACGAGGCGACGATCTCGTACGGCGAGTACCTCACCACCGGGCACTTCTACGAGGCGACGTTCGAGAACTGGGAGAGCGAGTTCCTCCAGATGGCGGCGTACGTCGTCCTGACGATCGGGCTCAGGCAGAAGGGGTCGGCGGAATCGAAGAAGCTGGAGGGAAGGGAGAAGGTGGACGCCGATCCCCGGCTGGTCCGCGACAAGAAGGATGCTCCCTGGCCGGTCCGGCGCGGCGGGTTCGTCCTCACCCTGTACGAGCATTCCCTGGGGATCGCCTTCGCCCTCCTGTTCCTGCTGTCCTTCGTCGCCCACGCGATGGGGGGTGCCGCGGTCTACAGCCATGAACAGGTCCTCCACGGCGGAGATCGCGTGACGGCGCTGGAGTACCTGGGGACGTCGAGGCTCTGGTTCGAGTCGTTCCAGAACTGGCAGAGCGAGTTTCTGGCCGTCGGATCCATCGTCGTCCTCAGCATCTTCCTCCGGCAGCGCGGCTCCCCCGAATCGAAGCCCGTGGCCGCGCCCCACGCGGAAACGGGTGGCTGACCCATGACGCGGAACGCGGAGTCGGGGTGAGTCCCGCCTGCGTGCTCGAAGGACGGCAGAGCTGGCGCGGGCTCCTCTTCCTCCACTGGCCGCTCCCGCCGGAGGCTCTGCGCGGGGTCGTGCCCCGGGAGCTTCCGCTCGACCTGCGCGAGGGATCGGCATGGGTGAGCGTCATCGCGTTCGACATCCACTCCGCGCGCCCGCCGTTCGCGCCGCTCGGTCTGGGGATCGACTTCCTGGAGACGAACGTCCGGACCTACGTCCGGCTCCCGGGCGGGGAGCCCGCCATCTGGTTCTTCTCGCTCGAGGCCTCTTCGGCGCTCGCCGTGGCGGGCGCTCGAATCGCGTACGGGCTTCCGTACCGGTGGGCGCGCATGGCCCGGGAGTCCGAAGACGACGCCGTGATCTATCGGACGGTCCGGCGCCGGGGGCCGGGCGCGCCGGGCCTCGAGGTCCGCTATCGCGTGGGTCCGCAGCGAGAGGCCGCCGCGGCAGGATCGCTGGACGAGTTCCTGATCGAGCGCTACGTCCTTCACGTCGTCCGGCGGGGAGGGGTACGGACCGTGCGCGTCCGCCATCGTCCCTACCCGCTTCGGGACGTCGAGGTCGAATCGGTCGCGGAGGATCTGCTGGCGGCCGGCGGCGTCGAACGTCCCGACCGCGCGCCGCTCGCGCACTTCTCGGACGGCGTGGACGTAGAGGTGCACCGGATCCTCGAACGGCGGAAGGAACGCGCTCACGGATGGTTCAGCCGTCGGAGGGACCCAGCGGCGGCTTGATGTCGACGACCGGCGTGCCGTCGATCGCCTCGATCGGCCCGATCCGGAGCCGGGTTCCGGACATTTCGCGCACCGTCACGCGATGGAGGCCGAGCGGGTTCGGCCGGTCCGGCGACCGGGTGGCGAACACCCCGGCGAGCGGCGCCTCGAGGTCGTTGCGCGGGTGGACCTCGAGGACACCGCGGTCCGCACGATGGAGCCACGTGATCACGAGGATCTCGTCGCCGGCCGAGATTCCGGAAAGCGCCCGCGCGAACTCGGGGGAGACCTCGAGCCAGGCGTCGGGCGCCCCCTCGGCGCCCTGCCTCGGAGCCTGCGCCCGCTCCCGCAGGCTCGAGCGGAGGATGCCGACGGGCTCGAGCGAGGCTCCGTCCCGCATCACCCCGAGTCCCCTTCGAGATCCGCGACGACCCGCTCGAGGTGTTCGAGGAAGCGCGGCCAGCCGTAGCTCGCACCCTGGAGATTGCGCACGTCCTCCTCCGGCCGGAACCCGGAGTGCTCCATGCGAAGCTGCGTGCCATCGGAGGTAGGAGTCAGCGTCCACGTGACGACCGTCTTCAGCCCTCCCGGGGTCTCTTCGCCGGACGCGTTCCAGGTGTAGGAGAGCCGTTCGTTGGGCGCGACGTCCAGGACCTCGGAATCCGTCACGCCGTTCCAGTGCGGCCTCGGCTCGGCGCGGAACTGGAACCGGTGGCCCACGATCGGCAGGAAGTCGTTCTGCATGAGCCACTGCTCGAGGAGCGAGTTCTCCGTGAGGGCGCGCCACACCTTCTCCGGCGGATGCGGCAGCCGACGCTCGTAGACGAGCGCGCGGGAGGCCGCTTCGGCTCTGCTCATCGGCTCCATCCTCCGCTACGGATTCCGTCGATCCCTCCCAACGATCGCGCGCGGCGGGCCCCCCCGCAAACCGCGGAGTCTCGGGCGGCATCCAATCCACGACCGAAGGAAGCCGAACCCGCACCGGAGGATGACGATGAACGGAACCAAGCGCACCACTCGCCGCGGCGCGGCCGGAATCGCCGCCGCCCTTCTCCTCACACTGGCGACGACGGCGCTCGCCGGACCGCCCTGGGTCTCGATCGAGCTCCCCGCCAACCCCTACGACCGGCTGACGCGCGGCGCGATCGCGCTCGTCCGCACGTACCACCACGGCGTGCCGATGCAGATTCAGGCGCGCGGCACGGCGGAGGGCCTGGTCGACGGCGAGCGGGTGAGCCTTCCGCTCGAGCTCGTCGCGACCTCCGCGACGGGGGTGTACGCACTCAGGGGCGAGATCCCCGAGAGCGGATCGTGGGTGCTGGTCATCCGGGCCGGAGACGAGGACTACCCCGTGACCGCGATCGTCGACCTGGGACCGGACGGCGCCGTGCGCGCGGTCGACGTGCCGCTAAGAGGCGCCAACCCGCCCGTCCCGCGCGAGGTCACGGGCCCGGAGATCGACGCCCGGCTCCGCTCGCTCGCATCGGCGGACGACGGAACCTCGGGCCTGGTCCTCGCCAAGGCCGGGCACGGCCCGGGACCCTGGCCCGTCGTCGGCGTGGTCGTGCTGGGTCTCGCGAGCGCGGGCCTGTGGGGGTTCTCCCGCAAGCGCTGAAGGGCCACCGCGGGGATTTCGCGCGGGCGCCGACCGCGTAGCTTCCGCGCCATGCCCCGCGCACCGGATGCGATCGTCGTCGGCGGCGGCCTGATCGGCTGTCTCGCCGCGCGCGCCCTTGCCGACGACGGACGGCGCGTCACGCTTTACGAGAGAGGCGCCGAGCTCGGCCGAAAGGCGTCGACCGCCGCCGCGGGCATGCTCTCTCCGCAGATGGAATGGGCGGAGGACATGCTCGTCGAAGGCGCCCTCGACGCAGCGCGGCGGACCGACGCGATGCTCGACCTCGGCATCGCCGCCCGCGAGCGGTGGCCGGCGTTCGCCGCGGCGCTCGAGGCCGAGACCGGCCACCGGCTCCACTATCGCGACGAGGGCACGCTCGTCGTCGCGTTGACCGACGAGGAAGCCGCCGAGCTCGAAACGCGCGCGGAGGCCCAGCGCCGCCGCGGCCTCCGCGCCGAATGGCTGGAGCCGGGGCGCGTATGGGAGCTCGAGCCGGGGATCGCCGGCAACGCGCGCGGAGCCCTCCACATCCCGGACGATCGGCAGGTGGATCCGCTTCCCCTGATGGCGGCGACCGCCCGGGCGCTCGCCGGCCGTCCCGGCGTCCGGATCGAGACGGGGACCGCGGTGCGCGCGGTCCGATCGGAGGCGGGCAAGGTGACCGGTGTGGCGATCGAGGGCGGCGCCGGCGTGGAGGGCCGCGCGGTGGACGCGCCGCTCGTCGTCCTGGCCGCGGGAGCATGGAGCGCGGGAATCGCCGGGCTCCCGCGCCCGCTCGCCGTCCACCCCGTCAAGGGACAGATGGCGGCGCTCAGGCCGGCGACGATGCCGATCCGCCACGTCGTCGGCGGGCGCGGCGCGTACTGCGTCCCGCGGGACGACGGGCGCATCGTCGTCGGGGCGACGGTGGAGGACGCGGGCTTCGACGAGCGCGTGGATCCCGCCGCGGTCGACGCGCTGATCGCCGCCGCCGCGTCCGCCGTCCCGGCCCTCGCCCGCGCGCCCGTCACGTCGCGCTGGTCGGGCCTTCGCCCCGGGACCGCCGACGACCTGCCGGTCCTCGGAGAGGACCCTGATCTCCCGGGGCTCCTCTACGCCACCGGCCACTACCGGAACGGGATCCTGCTCGCGCCGCTCACCGCCGACATCGTCGCCGCCATCGCCCGCGGCGACGATCCTCCCGTCGACACGATCCCGTTCTCGCCCGCCCGCGCGGGACTCGAGGAGCCGGCCCCGAGGCGATAGGAAAAAGGGGCGTCGCGGCGGTAGTACGACATCGAATCGGTTTCCGCGTCCGGTTGCGACCCCCCGGGGCGCCGGATACTTTGACCGGCCCCATGACCCTCGCCCAGGCCGCTCCATCGATCGAACGACCCTCGACCGCGCGCGCCGCGCGACCGGCCGTCGCCGTGCGCCGGCTCGGGCGGGTGGGGTACGATCGGGCGTGGGAGCTCCAGCGGGAGCTGGTCGCCGCACGGCAGGCCGGCGCCGCGCCGGACACCCTCCTCCTGCTGGAGCATCCGCCCGTCATCACGCTCGGCCGGTCCGGCGAGTCCGCGCACCTCCTGGGGAGCGAGGCCGAGCTCGAGCGACGGGGGGTCGCGTTCGTCGAGAGCGATCGCGGCGGCGACATCACGTTCCACGGACCCGGCCAGATCGTGGGCTACGCGATCGTCGACCTCGCCGCGCGTGGCCGGGACCTCCACCGCTACCTGCGCGATCTCGAAGGAGTCCTGATCCGCGCGCTCGCGGAGTTCGGGATCGGGGCCGGGCGCGTCCATGGCCTGACAGGTGTGTGGGTCGGAGACGCGAAGGTGGCCGCGATCGGCATCCGCGTCTCGCGCTGGGTCACGCACCACGGCTTCGCGCTCAACGTCGACACGGATCTCTCGTACTTCGACCTGATCGTCCCCTGCGGGATCGCCGACAAGCGCGTCACGTCGATGGAGGCGCTTCTCGGGTGCGCCGTCGATCGCGCCGAGGTCGAGGCCGCGCTCGCCCGCGGGTTCGAGCAGGTGTTCGGCACCGCCGGCGAGACCGGCACGGGGGATCTCCGATGACGACGATCCCGGTCGAGTCGCTGTTCGCCACGGCAACGGCCACCGCCGTCGCTCCGGCGCCGCGCGCGCGCAAGCCCGAGTGGCTCAAGATCCGGGCAGGGGGCGGGCCGCGCTTCGCGAGCGTCAAGCAGGCGGTCGAGGAGCGCGGGCTCCACACCGTATGTCAGGAGGCCCGCTGCCCGAACATGGGCGAGTGCTGGGGCCACGGGACGGCGACGTTCATGATCCTCGGCGACATCTGCACCCGCGGCTGCCGCTACTGCGCGGTCGACAAGGGGATGCCGACCGAGCTCGACCTGGACGAACCGGCGAAGCTCGCCGACGCGGCCGCCGAGATGGGGCTCTCCTACGTGGTCATCACGTCCGTCGACCGGGACGATCTCGCCGACGGCGGCGCTTCCATCTTCGCGGAATCGATCCGCGCGATCCGCGAGCGGTCGCCCGGGACGTCGGTGGAGGTGCTGATTCCGGATTTCCGGGGGAACCCCGACGCGCTCCGCGCCGTCCTCGACGCGCGACCGGACGTGCTCAACCACAACGTCGAGACCGTGCCGCGCCTCTACCGGCGCGCGCGGGGCGGCGGCGTCTATGCCACCTCGCTCGAGCTCCTCGCGCGGGCGCGCGCGTGGGCTCCGGGCATGGTGACGAAGACGGGCATGATGCTCGGCCTCGGCGAGGAGACGGCCGAGGTCCTGGCGGTCATGCGCGACCTGGTCGAGCGCGACGTGGACATCCTGACGATCGGCCAGTACCTGCGGCCGACGGAGTGGCACCTGCCGGTCGACCGGTTCGTTCATCCCGACGAGTTCGCCGAGCTGGCCCGGATCGGCGAGACGATGGGCTTCGCGCACGTGGAGGCCGGCCCGCTGGTCCGCTCCTCGTATCGCGCCGATCGACAGCTGATGAAGAGCCGCGCCGCGAAGGCACTGACCATCGAAGTGAGCTGAGATCCTTTCCCCGGAATGGTGGAGATGGCGGATAAGAAGACCCACGGGAAGCCGCAGAACGGCAAGAAGCCCCCGAAGAAGAAGGCCTCCGTCGCGGAGGCGGTGACCGAAGAGGCGGGCGAGTCTCAGGAGACCGGCCGGACGACCGGCGAGGGAGCCGCCCCGACCGGCGAGGCGAAGGAGGACTTTCAGGCCCTTCAGCGCCGGCGCGAGGAGCTGGCGCTCGACGTGTCGCGGGCGTTTCCCGACAAGTACCGGCTCTCGGGCGAGATGGAGGGTTGCTCCGACCAGCGCAAGATCGACCTCCTCGAGCGACTGATCCGCGCGCGCACCTTCGACGCGCGCATGCGGCGGCTGTTCCGCCAGGGCCGCTTCGAGGGCACGTTCTACTCGCAGATCGGGCAGGAGGCGTGCGACGTCGTGATCGCCGCCCAGATGGAGAAGACCGACTTCGTCGGTCCGTCGCATCGCGATCTCGGCGCCTCCGTCGGCAAGGACGTCCCGCTGACCGCGCTTGCCGCACAGGTCTACAACCGGGTCGACTCGCCGGACGCCGGCCGCTACACGGCGTGCCACTACTGGCATCCCGAGTACTGGGTCATGCAGCCTTCGACTTCGATCATGATGAACTGGATCGCGGCGACGGGCGCGGCGTTCGGCTTCAAGATGCTGAAGAAGAAGGGCGTCGCGGTCGCGTTCGGCGGCGACGGCGCCACCGCGCACGGCGACTTCCACGAGGGGTGCAACTTCGCGGGAGTGCACAAGCTGCCGATCGTCTACGTGATCCAGAACAATCTGTGGGCGGAGTCGCTGCCGCTCTCCCTGACGACCGCCCTGACGGATCTCGCGCACCGCGCCGACGCCTACGGCTTCCCCGGCGTTACGATCGACGGGAACGACGTGATCTCGGTGTGGAACACGACCCGGAAGGCGCTCCAGCGCGCGCGGACCGGTGAGGGTCCCACGCTGATCGAGATGAAGACCTACCGCTGGTTCGGCCACTCCGACATCGATCCCGCCGATTATCGCAGCGAGGACGAGGTCCAGGAGTGGATCGAGCGCGATCCGCTGCCGCGCTACGTCGCGTGGCTGATGGAGAACGACGTGCTCGACTACGAGAAGCTGGAGGGGATCCGGCAGGCGATCCGGAAGGAAGTCGAGCAGGCGGTCGAGTTCGCCGAGGCGAGCGCGCGGCCCGAGCCGGACGCCTTCCTGTCCGAGGTCTTCGTCCACGAGTACCCGGGCTTCGACATCCGGGCCGGGAGGTAGCGGTGACCGCGATCACGTACATCGACGCGATCAACCGCACGCTCCACGAGGAGATGGCGCGCGACGAGACGACGTTCCTGATCGGTGAGGACACGGGCATCTACGGCGGCGTGTTCAAGGCGACGCGCGGACTGCTCGAGGCGTTCGGCCCCGAGCGGATCATCGACAGCCCGATCTCGGAGTCGCTGATCGCCGGCATGACGGTCGGCGCGGCGATGGTGGGCTGCCGGCCGCTGCCGGAGATCCAGTTCGCCGACTTCATCTCGCCGGGCTTCGACCAGATCGTCCAGCAGCTCGCGCGCTACCGCTGGCGGACGAACGGCACCTACGCGATGCCGGTCACGATCCGCTGCCCGTGGGGTGGTGGCGTGGGCGGTGGCGTCTTCCACTCGCAGTCGAACGAGGCGTGGTTCATGAACGTGCCCGGCCTCGTCATGGTGGCGCCCTCGACGGTGCGGGACGCGGCGGGGCTCCTGCGCGCCGCGATCCGGAGCGACGACCCGGTCCTCTACTGGGAGCACAAGAAGCTCTACCGCTCGATCAAGGACGAGATTCCCGAGGGCGAAGAGATCGTGACGGAGATCGGCCGCGCGCACGTCGCGCGCGAGGGGGGCGACGTCACCGCGATCACGTTCGGCTACCTGCTCCACGAGACGCTGAAGGCCGCGGAGACGCTGTCGGGTGACGGGATCGAGGTCGAGGTCATCGACCTGCGGACGCTCCTGCCACTGGACACGCCGACGATCCTCGAGTCGGTGTCGAAGACCGGGAAGGCGGTGGTCATCCACGAGGCGCCCAAGGTCGGCGGGATCGGCGGCGAGATCGCGGCGATCCTGGCCGAGGAGTGCTTCTGGGAGCTGGACGCGCCCGTCAGGCGACTCACGGGGTTCAACACGTCGTTTCCCGCCGCCAAGACGATGGAGGACTACTACATGCCGGACGCCGACGAGATCGCCGCGGCGCTCCGCGCGACCGCCGAGACGTAGGAGGGACGCGAGGATGCCGCTCGAGATCAAGGTCCCGTCGCTCGGCCAGAGCGTACCCGAGGCGACGGTCGGCAAGTGGCTGAAGAAGGTCGGCGACGACGTCGCGGCCGACGAGGCGGTCGTCGAGCTCGAGACGGACAAGATCAACATGGAGGTGACCGCCTTCCGCGGCGGCAAGCTCGCGCGGATCGACAAGCAGTCGGGCGCGACCGTCGCGGTCGGCGAGACGCTGGGCGTGATCGCCACCGAGGGCGAGGAGGTCGAGGCCGCGCCGGCGGAAGGCGAGAAGCCGGCGCCGGAGGAGCCCGCAGAGAAGCCCACCGCCGTGGCCGGCGCGAAGAAACCCGCCGCCGAGGCGCCCGCAGAGAAGCCCGCCGCCGGGGCTCGCGCAGAGAAGCCCGCAGCCGCGGCGCCCGCGCAGAAGACGGAGACAAAGCCGGCCGCGGAAGCCCCGGTGGAGCCGCGGTCGCAGCCGGCTGCCACTGCGCCCGCGGCGCCTCGCGGAGAGGCCGTGATTCCCGAGGACATGAAGACCTCGCCCGCCGTGCGGAAGCTGGCGCGCGAGCATCGGCTCGACCTGACCCGGGTCCGCGGAACCGGCCGGGACGGCCGCGTCACGCGCGACGACGTGCTCTCGTACCTCGAGACCGCGCCCGCCGCCGCCCCGGCCGCGGCCGCCGCGCCCGCCGCCCCGACCCGAGAGTACGGGCCTGACGAGCCGATCGAGCGGGTCCCCATGACCCCGATCCGCAAGACGATCGCGCGGCGCATGATCGAATCGAAGCACACCTCGGCCCACGTCACGACGGTCGACGAGGTGGACATGAGCGCGGTCGTCGAGCTTCGCGAGCGACTCAAGGACGGGTTCCTCGAGCGCCACGAGGTGAAGCTCACGTACATGCCGTTCATCGCGAAGGCCGCGATCGCCGCGCTCAAGGAGTTTCCACAGGTCAACGCCTCGATCGAGGGCGAGGACATCGTCTATCACAACTTCTGGCACCTCGGGATCGCGGTCCACACCGAGGCCGGCCTCGTAGTGCCGGTCATCAAGCACGCCGACCGCATGTCGATGGTCCAGATCGCCAGGGCGATCGACGATCTCGCGACGCGCGCGCGCGACCGGAAGCTCGAGATGGACGAGATCCAGGGCGGAACCTTCACGCTGACGAACGCGGGCGGCTTCGGGGCGCTCCTGACGACGCCGATCATCAACCAGCCGGAAGCCGCGATCCTCGGGATCCACAAGATCGAGGACCGACCGGTCGCGCGGAACAAGCAGGTCGTGATCCGGCCGATGATGTGGCTCGGCCTCTCCTACGATCACCGCCTCGTCGACGGGACGCCCGCGGTCCAGTTCCTGCGCCGCGTGTGCGAACTCCTGGAGAGTCCCGAGCGGCTCCTGCTCGAAGCCTAACGGACACGCGGAGACCAGAGATGGCGGAAGAGAAGCGCTACGACGTCGTCGTGATCGGGGCGGGACCGGCGGGCTACGTCGCCGCGATCCGCGCCGCGCAGCTCGGCCTCTCGGTCGCGTGCATCGAGCGCGAGTACCTGGGCGGCACCTGCCTGAACGTGGGCTGCATCCCCTCCAAGGCCCTCCTCGACGCGTCCGAGCATCTGGCCTGGATCCGGGAAGGCGCGGCGAAGGTCGGCATCATCGTCGGCGACGTGAACCTCGACTGGCCGACGATGCAGAAGCACCGGGCGAAAGTCGTCGATTCGAGCACCAAGGGGGTCGCGTACCTGTTCAAGAAGCACGGGATCGCGCACCTGGAGGGCGAGGGCGGTTTCGTCGAGCCGGGCGTCATCGACGTGACCGGAACCGATTCGACCACGCGCGTCCGCTACGGCGCCGCGATCGTGGCCACCGGGTCGGCGCCGATCGCGCTTCCGGGCACGCCGTTCGACGGCGAGCGGGTGATCTCGTCGACCGAAGGACTCGCGCTCGCGGAGATCCCGAAGAAGCTCGTCGTCGTGGGCGGCGGCTACATCGGCCTGGAGATGGGCTCGGTGTATCAGCGGGTCGGCACGAAGGTTACGGTCGTCGAGGCCCTCGACACGATCCTCCCCGGCATGGACCCCGACCTCTCGAAGGAGGGGATGAAGGTCTTCAAGAAGCAGGGGCTCGACATCCGCGTCGGCACGAAGGTGACGGGCATCGATGTGGGGAAGTCCGGCGTCGGAGTCACGGTCGCGGGACAGGGCGGCGAGGAGACGATCGAGGCCGACGCCGTGCTGGTCGCGATCGGCAGGAAGCCCGTCACGAACGGTCTCGCGCTGGAGCGCGTCGGCGTCGAGACGGACAAGAAGGGGTTCGTGAAGGCGGACGGCTTGAAGGCCGCCGAGAACGTCTGGGCGATCGGCGACGTGATCGGCGG
>DASSBK010000290.1:0-3962 GCA_035698825.1 Gemmatimonadota bacterium | reverse complement strand
TAGTCCGCCAGCCCCTTCTTGCTCTGGACCTCCGTGATCGCTGCCGTCAACGTCGTCTTCCCGTGATCCACGTGACCGATCGTCCCCACGTTCACGTGCGGCTTCGTCCGCTCGAATTTCGCCTTGCTCATCGTGGCCCTCTCTCCGGCTCTACGGTGTCGTCACTTGCCCTGGACGCGGTTGATGATCTCTTCCGCCTTCGATTTCGGAACCTCTTCGTAATGGCTGAACTGCATCGTGTAGACCGCGCGGCCCTGGCTCATGGAGCGCAGCGTGGTCGCGTAGCCGAACATCTCGGATAGCGGCACGCTGGCGCCCACCACCTGCGCCTGCCGACGAGCGTGGATGCCGCCGATCTTGCCGCGCCGCGAGGACAAATCGCCCATTACGTCCCCGAGGTATTCCTCGGGAGTCACGACCTCGACATCCATGATCGGCTCGAGCAGGACCGGGTTCGCCTGCTTGGCACCGTCCTTGAGCGCCATCGAGCCGGCGATCTTGAACGCCATCTCGCTCGAGTCCACGTCGTGATACGAGCCGTCGATCAGCGAGACCTTGACGTCCACCATCGGATAGCCCGCCAGGACGCCGTTCTCCATCGCCTCCCGGACCCCGTTCTCCACCGCCGGGATGTACTCGCGCGGGATCTTGCCTCCCACGATGCGGTTGTCGAACACGAACCCGCCGCCTTTGTCGTTGGGCTCGACGATGACCTTGACGTGACCGTACTGACCGCGGCCCCCCGACTGGCGGATGAATTTGCCCTCGACCTCGACCGCGCGACGGATCGTCTCGCGGTAGGCGACCTGCGGCTTGCCGATGTTCGCCTCGACCTTGAACTCCCGCAGCATGCGATCGACCAGGATCTCGAGGTGCAGCTCCCCCATCCCCGAGATGATCGTCTGGCCGGTCTCCTCGTCGGTATGCACCCGGAAGGTCGGGTCTTCCTCCGACAGCTTCTGGAGCGCGCTCGAGAGCTTGTCCTGGTCGGCCTTCGTGCGGGGCTCGATCGCCAGATCGATGACGGGCTCGGGGAACGTCATCGCCTCGAGCACGACGGGGTCGTCCTCATCGGACAGGGTCTCGCCCGTGCGCGTGTCCTTGAGACCGACCAGGGCCGCGATGTCACCGGTCCAGAGCTCTTCCCGCTCTTCGCGCTTGTTGGCGTGCATCTGGAGGATGCGGCCGACGCGTTCCTTCCTGTCCTTGTTCGCGTTCCACACGTAGGAACCCGACTTGAGCACGCCCGAATAGACGCGCACGAACGTCAGCTTCCCGACGTGGGGGTCGGTCATGATCTTGAACGCCAGCGCCGAGAACGGACCGTCATCCTTGGGCTCGCGCACCACCTGGTCGTCCTTGTGCGGGTGGTGCCCGTACATCGGAGGCACGTCGAGCGGCGAAGGCAGGTAATCGACCACGGCATCCAGCAGCGGCTGCACGCCCTTGTTCTTGAACGACGTGCCGCAGAGGACCGGCGTAATGCCGACCTTGATCGTAGCCGCGCGCACGGCATGACGGATTTCCTCAGGCGTGAGCTCGTGGCCTTCCAGGTACTTCGCGATCAGCTCGTCGTCGTATTCGACGGCTGCCTCGATCAGCTGGTGGCGCAGCTCTTCGACCTGCGTATGGTACGCGGCAGGGATCGGGCCGGTCGTGAACTTGGCGCCCAGGGACTCGTCGTCCCAGATCAGGGCCTTCCGCTCGATCAGGTCGATGATCCCCGTGAACATGTCTCCCTCACCCATCGGGATCTGGATCGGAAGCGCCTTGGTGCCCAGGCGATCCTTCATCATCTCGATCGCGCCCAGGAAGTCGGCTCCCACACGGTCCATCTTGTTGACGAACGCGATGCGCGGGACACCATACTTGTCGGCCTGACGCCAGACGGTCTCGGACTGCGGCTCGACGCCACCCACCGCGCAGAACAGCGCGATCGCGCCGTCGAGCACACGCAGGCTGCGCTCCACCTCGACCGTGAAGTCCACGTGGCCGGGCGTGTCGATGATGTTGATGCGCCGATCGCGCCAGTAGCAGGTGGTCGCGGCGGACGTGATCGTGATGCCGCGCTCCTGCTCCTGCTCCATCCAGTCCATCGTCGCAGTCCCCTCGTGGACCTCGCCGATCTTGTGGCTGCGGCCCGTATAGAAGAGGATGCGCTCGGTGGTGGTGGTCTTACCGGCATCGATGTGCGCCATGATGCCGATATTGCGCAGATCCTTGAGTGGTGTTCGTCTGGCCATGTCTTCCCGCGGTTCCGATTCCTCGTTATGTGTTCGCGCGACGTCTGCGTCCATCCGGGCGGCGTGACGGCCCGTCCTCGGAAGTGCTCCCGAGGCGGCGGCCCGCGTCGCGGCCTTCAGTCGCGTCTCGTATGGAACCCGCCGCCGCGCCGCGGATGCGCGCGCGAGGACGGGGCTCAAGGAATGTGTCCGCGCCAGCGGGCCGTGGGGGCCGTCAGGCCCCTGGGCCGTAAGCGCCTTCCAGAATCAAGCTACCAGCGATAGTGCGCGAAGGCTTTGTTCGCTTCCGCCATGCGGAGGACTTCCTCCTTGCGGCGGATCGTCGCACCGTCGCTCTTCGATGCCGACATGAGCTCGCCAGCGAGCCGCTCGCTCATCGTCTTCTCGCTGCGCTGCCGCGCGAAGCCGATCAGCCAGCGCATGGCCAGCGCCACCTGGCGCTCGGGCCGGACCTCGGTCGGGACCTGGTACGTGGCCCCGCCGACGCGCCGCGACTTGACCTCGAGCTGCGGCCGCGCGTTCGAGAGCGCCTGCCGGAAGACCTGCATGCCCGGCTGTCCGGTCTTGGCCTCGATCGTCTCGAGTGCGCCGTAGAAGATCTGCTCCGCCGTGCTCTTCTTGCCGCCGTACATCAGGTTGTTGATGAACTTGGCGGCGGTCTGGTCGCGGTACTTCGGGTCCCCGACGATCTGGCGCTTCTCTGCGGTCGTCCGTCTGCTCATCGTCTCCGATCCCTCTACTACTTGGGCTTCTTGGCGCCGTACTTCGAGCGCCCCTGCTTGCGGTCCTGGACCCCCGAGGCGTCGAGCGTGCCCCGGATGATGTGGTAGCGCACGCCCGGCAGGTCCTTCACCCGGCCGCCGCGGATCAGGACGATCGAGTGCTCCTGGAGATTGTGGCCCTCGCCGGGGATGTAGGCCGTGACCTCGTAGCCGTTCGTGAGCCGCACGCGGGCCACCTTGCGGAGCGCCGAGTTGGGCTTCTTCGGCGTCGTGGTGTACACGCGCGTGCAGACCCCCCGGCGCTGCGGGCAGTCCGTGAGCGCCGGCGCACTGGTCTTGGCCTTGACGTCCTTGCGGCCCTTGCGGACCAGCTGGTTGATCGTCGGCATTTCTGTCCGTTCTCCGGGCGCGGTCCGATCCCGATAGGGAGTGGGCCCGATCCCGTTTGTGGTCTTCGAAAGGCGACCCGAACGATCCGAGGCCGCGGGAAAAACCGAGAACGCAGAAAATAGCCGGAAACGCCCGGGCGTCAAGCCCTCACGGGGTGCCCTCGGCGGCGTCGAGGATCGCCCGGATGTCGGTCCAGCGGCCTTCTCCGTAGGACCGGACCGCGGCCGCGACGTCCCCCGACCAGGGCTGGCCGGCGTCGCGGAAGTTCTCCTCTGTTTTCTCCACGAAGGCGTCCACGAACGCCTCCCGGTCGAACCCCTTCTCCACCGTCCAGGCCGCCCATTGGCGGATCGCGTGGTAGTAGCCCTCGGGATCCGAGTCCGGATGGAGCTGTCCGGCATCGCGGAGGCGCCGCGCGGCATCGAGCGCCCGGCGCATGGGCGCGTACCGGGCCTGCTTGTCGGCCGGCGCCACCCGGAAGACGGTTCCCGCGGGCGGCGCGAGGGCGTCCATCTGGAGGCAGTAGCCGGCGGCCGTCAGGGTCCGGCGCTCCCCGCCGGCCTGCTCGAGCTCCTCCTCGAACCGCTCCCGGTCCTCGGCCGTCGCC
>DASSBK010000289.1:0-2421 GCA_035698825.1 Gemmatimonadota bacterium | reverse complement strand
CTCGCGATCGAGGGGGTCCTCTGGGGCGCGTTCGGGACGACCGGCCAGCGCTGCACGGCCACGTCGCGGCTCATCCTCCACGACGCGATCCACGACGAGATGGTCGAGCGGCTCGTCCGCCGCGCCGAGAAGCTCAAGCTCGGTGACGGGCGGAAGAAGGGCACCGAGGTAGGCCCGCTGATCAACGAAGACTCGCGCGAGAAGGTCGGGAAGTACGTGCAGATCGGGCAGGACGAAGGTGCCAAAATGCTGACAGGTGGCGGCATTCCGACGGACAACGGTCTCCAGAACGGATGGTTCTACAAGCCCACGATCTTCACGGACGTCACGCCCAAGATGCGGATCGCGCAGGAGGAGATCTTCGGCCCGGTCCTTTCGGTCCTCCGCGTGAAGGACTTCGACGAGGGGATCGAGGTCATGAACGGCGTCCGGTACGGGCTGTCGTCGTCGATCTACACGAGCGACGTCAGCCGGGCCTTCCGCGCGATCGAGCGGATCGAGGCCGGCATCACGTACGTCAACGGGCCGACGATCGGCGCCGAGGCACACTTCCCGTTCGGCGGCGTCAAGGAGACGGGGAACGGCCACCGCGAAGGCGGCTGGCCGGTGTACGACTTCTTCAGCGATCTCAAGACCGTGTACGTGGACTACAGCGGCAAACTCCAGAAGGCGCAGATCGACGTGTAGAGCGTAGCGTTCGCGAGTTGAGCGGCCGCGAGGCCGGGAACGTCAGACAGGGAAGGTCCCCATGGCGCAGATGACCGACACGACGACGAAGACGGGCGCGGCGAAGGCCGGCGAGGGCACGGCGAAGGGCACGGGCAAGGCCGGCGACACCGCGGCCCCCGAGCTCCACGGCGCGCTCCCCGGCGCGAAGGCGCAGGACTGGATCCGCCGCGACGGGGTCGCGATCTCGCCGTCCTACACCCGGAGCTACGGCGCGGTGATCGAGCGCGGCCTGGGCTGCACGGTGTGGGACGTCGACGGCAACGCGTTCATCGACGTGAGCGCGGGGATCGCGGTCACCGCGACCGGTCACTGCCATCCTAAGGTCGTGGCGGCGATCCAGGACCAGGCCGCCAAGCTGATCCACATGTCGGGGACCGATTTCTACTACCCGAGCCAGATCCAGCTCGCCGAGAAGCTGACGTCGCTCTTCCCGGGCGGCGGGCCGGCGAAGGCGTTCTTCGGGAACTCCGGCGCCGAGGCGATCGAGGCCGGCATGAAGCTCGCCCGCTACCACACCGGGCGGATGCGCTTCCTCGCGTTCCGCGGCTCCTTCCACGGCCGCACGATGGGCGCGCTGTCCCTGACCGCGTCGAAGGCCGTCCAGCGGAAGGGGTTCGGCCCGCTGATCGCCGGCGTCCACCACCTCGCGTTCCCCGATCCCTATCGCGGGGGGACCACCGAGACGAGCCTCGCCGAGCTCGAGCACGTCCTGGAGACGATCGCCCCGCCCGAGGAGGTGGCCGCGATCGTCGTCGAGCCGGTCCAGGGGGAGGGTGGCTACGTGCTCCCGCCGGACGGCTGGTTCGAGGCGATCGAGGCCGTCTGCCGGAAGCACGGGATCCTGCTCTTCGTCGACGAGGTGCAGAGCGGGATGGGCCGGACGGGGAAGATGTGGGCGATCGAGCACACGAAGGCCAGGCCCGACATGGTCGCGGTCGCCAAGGGGGTCGCGAGCGGCATGCCGCTCGGCGTGCTCCTCGCCAAGAGCGACATCATGGACTGGACGCCGGGCGCCCACGCCTCGACGTTCGGCGGCAACCCCATCGCGTGTCGCGCCGCGCTGGCGACGATCGAGCTCCTGGAGTCCGAGCTGATCGCGAACGCGAACGAGGTCGGGGGGTATATCAAGGGCCGCCTCGAGGCGATGGCCGACGACCACGACGCGATCGGCGACGTCCGGGGCAGGGGCCTCATGATCGGCGTCGAGCTGGTCGAGGACCGGAAGACGAAGAAGCGGGCCAAGAAGCTCCGCGACGAGATCGTCAACCGCTGCTTCGAGAAGGGGCTATTGATCCTGGGCTGCGGCCCGAACGCGATCCGCTGGGCGCCGGCGCTCGTGATCGACAGGGAGACCGCCGACAAGGCGCTCGAGATCTTCGAAGAGGTATTGACCGAACTGGAGCCGTAAGGAGAGGAAAGTGGCCGAACGCACGTATCCGACGAAGAAGACGAAGCCCAAGGGCGCGCCCCCGCGCAAGCCGATCGAGAACACCTCGTTCGGGCGCGTGGCGTGGGAGTGGACCAAGTCGATCGCGGTCGCGTTCGTCCTGTTCCTCGTCATCCGCACGTTCCTCATCCAGGCCTTCAAGATCCCCACCGGCTCGATGGAGGACACGCTGCTGATCGGCGACTTCCTGCTCGTCAACAAGGCCGTCTACGGGGCCGGGATCCCGGGCACCGACATCCGACTGC
>DASSBK010000288.1:0-11110 GCA_035698825.1 Gemmatimonadota bacterium | reverse complement strand
TGGAAGGGACGCGCCAACTCCTTGGTGGCGGCGGGGCCCTGTCCCAGCCGCTCGACGACGGCGCGCCGGGTGGGGTGGGCGAGGGCGCGGAAGACCGGACCGAGTTCGAAATACTTAGGCATTACCCTAACTATACGGGTCGCCCAACCCTCCGTCAACTCCACGACTCCAATACTCCGGAAGGAGCGAGTATGCGATTCCCCCGATCCGGTCGGGACAGAGCAGCGCGAGCCATTGTCCTGGGTGGTCTCGCGTTTCTCGCATCGAACCTGGAGATAGCCGGTTGCGCTCATGGATCGTCCCGGGAGCCGAGGGAGCTGCCGGTCACCGAGCCGCCGAACCTCCTCTCCCTCATGGACAGTGCCGGCATTCCAGGGCTGGCGATGGCGGTTCTCGAGGACGGAGAGATCGCCTTCTCGAAGGGGTTCGGTGTACGCAGTGTCGGCGACGAACGGCCGGTCGACGAGAACACCGTGTTCGAAGCCGCGTCCTTGAGCAAGCCGGTGGTGGCGTACATCGCGCTCGAGATGGTCGATGAAGGCCTCCTGGACCTGGACCGCCCCCTGGTCGACTATGCCGACATCCCGGAGCTGCCGGATGCACGCGGCAAACGCATTACGGCGCGCATGGTCCTCTCGCATACCACCGGGTTGCAGAACGAGCGCATCGGCGACGAGCGCCTCGCTCTGGCGTTCGATCCCGGGCAGGGTTTCCGGTATTCGGGCGAGGGGTTCCTGCTCCTGCAGAGAGTGCTGGAGTCGATCACGGGCGAGTCGCTGGATTCGCTCAGCCGCCGCATGGTTCTGGATGACCTGGGGATGACGCGGAGCGGTTTCGTATGGCGAGACGATTGGGCGGACAACGCCGCGGTCGGCCATGGGGACTTCGAGAGCCCCCGATCCCCGTCCCGACCCGCAACCGCGCGAGCGTCGTCCAGCTTTCAGACCTCGGTACACGACTACGCCGCGTTCCTGCGCACCATCGTGAGGCGGGAAGGTCTGCGCAGCGAAACGTTCGAGCAGATGATCCGGCCTCACGTGCGGGCGGCGGACGGAATCGACTGGGGGTTGGGATGGGCGCTGGAGACCTCGAACGGCGCCCGCGCACTCTGGCACTGGGGCGACAACTCGAACTCGGGATTCACGGCGTTCGCGTTCATCGATCCGGAGCGGCGGGATGGGGTGGTGTATTTCGCGAACAGCAGCACGGGTCTGGGCATTGTCCGGGAGGTGCTGGCCATCGTGGACGGGTCCCATGCCGCTCCGGGGTACATGGGCTACGAATCGTACGACAGCCCTACACGGATCGTGAGACATCGGCTGGAAGAATCGATCCGGATGGATGGGGTAGCGGCCGGACTCCAGCTCTACGCCAGATGGAAGACCGAGTTCGACGCGAGCGCCTTTCCGGAGTCGCTATTGAACACGCTGGGGTATCGGTTCCTGGCGCTGAATCGGCCGGCGGACGCCGTCGCGCTGTTCGAGAGGAACGCACGGGAGTTTCCAGAGTCGTCGAACGCATACGACAGCCTGGGCGACGGCCTCGTCGCGCTCGGGAACAAGGAGGCGGCGATCGCCAGCTACCGGAAATCGCATGAGCTGGATCCTCGCAACGAGCACGCCCGCAGGGAAGCGGAGAGACTCTCGGCGGAGCCCTGAGCGAAACGGGTGCTTGACGGGGCGTCGGGAGCAAGCTGGCGCCATCGGCTGTGATTGCGACGCGCCCCTTCCGCAACGATCGATTCCTACGCGTTGTCTCATTCTTCGGATTCGGTCCTCTCTGACCTCAACCGGAGCGTGCGTATGCGTCCTGTACCGATGTTCCTCGTGCTCTTCGCGGTGTGCTGCGCTCGGCCTTCGGCATCGCCCGCCTCCCAATCCCCGGGCACGGCGGATACCTCTGAGGTGCGGCGCGAGATCGAGTTGTGGTACGACGAGAACAATCGCGCCTTCCGCGCGGAAGACGTCAACGCCATCATGGCGCTGCGAACGCAGGACTTCCACACGGTCACGCCGGAAGGCGGGGTGCAGGACCGCGCCGCGATGGAGCAGTACACCATCGGCTTCCTCAACGGGATCGAGCGCTGGATTTCGCTGAGCTTCGACATCGACAGCTTGGAGCTTTCCGGCGACCTGGCTCGGGCAGTCGTGCGACAGCACCTCGTTCGCATGGCCCTCCGGCCCGACGGGCTCGTGCACCACGTGGAGACGTGGGCAACGCAGAACGAGACGTGGCGGAGAACTGCCGACGGCTGGAAGCTCTACCGCGTCGACGAGGTCCGCGATCTCCGCCGGCTCGTCGACGGCCAGCCCGACTGACGGCCGGACGATAGATCCTTATGGACGGCTTCTCCGAGCGGGAGTAGGCTGGGGAACCGACGCCACTCCGGCGCTGATCGCCTTTCTCCGGCTCTAAGGGCCGCGCGATGCATCGTGAGACGATGATCGTACATGCCGGGTACCGGCCGTCCAGGGAAGCGGGCGCTTTCTTGGCCGGCCCGCAATTCTCGTCGACCTACACCGCTCCCGGGGAACCCTCACAGCATGCCTTGACGTACGGGCGCTTCCACAACCCCACCTGGACCGCGTGGGAAGAAGCGCTGGGAGTGCTCGAGGGGGGACAGGCGGTTGCATATGCATCGGGCATGGCCGCCGTCGCTGCGGTCTTCGGGATCTGCCTGAAACCGGGTGACGCAGTCGTGCTGCCGGCGGATTCGTACTACACGACTCGTCTGCTTGCGTCCGAATGGCTGAAGCCGATCGGCGTCGACATCCGACTAGCCCCGACACGCGGCAATGCGCAGGGGGCCGCGCTCGAGGGTGCGCGGTTGCTCTGGATCGAGACCCCGACGAACCCCCAGCTCGACGTGTGCGACATCCAGGAGCTGGTCAAAACAGCGCGGGCGCTTGGAGTGCTCGTGGCGGTGGACAACACCACCGCCACGGCGTATCTGCAGCAGCCGCTCGCGCTGGGTGCGGATTACGTCGTCGCCTCGGATACCAAGGCCCTGACCGGCCACAGCGACCTCGTCCTGGGACACGTTGCCGCAACCGACCCCGAGCGAATCGCTCCCCTGCGCACCTGGCGTACCCAGCAGGGCAGCATCCCGGGGCCCATGGAAGTGTGGCTGGCGCATCGTTCGCTCGCGACGCTGCCGTTGCGCCTGGATCGTCAGTGCGCGTCCGCAGAGCGCCTCGCCGACTTCCTGGCGTCGCATAGCGCCGTGGAAACCGTCCACTATCCGGGACTCCCCGACCATCCAGGGCATGCGATAGCCAGGCGACAGATGCAGGCCTTCGGGAGCGTCGTCAGCTTCGACCTGGGAACTCGCGCGCTCGCCGAGCAATTCCTGCGTTCTCTCACACTCGCGCGCGAGGCCACCAGCTTCGGCGGGGTCCACTCCACCGCCGAACGGCGCGCTCGCTGGGGCGGCGACGCGATCAGCGAGGGGTTCATTCGATTCAGCGTGGGCTGCGAGTCGGTCGACGACATCCTGAACGACGTCGCGAGCGCGCTGGAGCGAGCAGTCGGGTAGCGAGTCGTTGATCCGCTGGAAGGATGTCGACGGCGCACCCGGCAGTTCGGAAACCTAGCCCGGCGGACTCCCGTAGTACGGCCCATGGCAGCGGAGACCATGACGTCGCCGAAGGCGATGCCCTCCTCGTTCTTCACCCGGCAGCGCCTGCCGGCGAGCGACATCCGCATCATCGATCCCGCGCGCGAGACACGCGTCGCCCTCGCGTTCGCGGTGGCATACATCGGCGTCGCATTCGTCACGGGTCTGTTCGAGCGCGCGTGGCGGGCGCCCCTCTGGGGCGCCAGCGCGCTCACGTCCGACGTCACCTACGTGCTGGGTTTCAAGATCGGACTTCTGCTCGTCGTGCCCGCCATTGCGATCCGGAGGGCGGGCTACACGATGGACGATCTATTGCTCGGGTGGCGCCCCACTGCGGGGTCGGTGTCGAGGATCGTGATCCTGTTCTTCGCGGGGCTCCTGCTGAACGCCTCCAAGATCGCGCCCATCCGCGCCGCGGCCGATTCGCTGCCGCCCGTCGAGGCCGCGCTGCGGGTGGGGTTCGGCTGCATCGTGGTGCTGTTCAGCGCGGGGATCCCCGAGGAGCTCGTCTACCGCTGGGGGCTCCAGACGCGTCTCGAGCGGTCGTGGGGACGCATGGCGGCGATCGTCGTCACGGCGATTCTGTTCACCGCCTGGCATCTGCCGACGAGATACTTCCTCGCCGAGGGAGCGGAGGGGACGGCAGGGGATCTCGGATCGGTGCTCATCGGAACCGGACTGCCGGTGCTCCTCGTCGCGCTCGTCCTCGGATGGGCATGGGATCGGTGGCGGAACCTGCCCGCGCTCGTCCTTCTCCACTGGGGCGTCGACACGCTGCCGTCGGTGGCATCGCTGCTGAGGCTTCCGATCGGAGAGCACTAGAAGCGCCAGCGGTCCGGTTCCTGCACTCCCGGGAAAACCCGTGCGCCGCATCGAACATCGGTCGCGCTTCATCGCCTGAACCGAGGTCGATCAGGCCCACGGCCGGAGGACCGCGTACTCCGGCACGGCGGTGATGCTCTCGCGCCGCACCCGCAGGAGCCTGCGGCTCTCCAGGTGGTCGATCGCGTCCTGCACTCCTCGCTTCGACAGCCCCGTTCCCTCCGCGATCCGCTGGAGCGGAACCCGGGTCTCGCCGTTCCGCGTCCGCCGCCACAGCCAGAGGTATACGAGGAACGCGGAAGGGGACCGGTCGTGGCCGACCAGGTCGCGCATCAGGACGTCGAGGACGTAGCCGTCGACTTCGACCGGGGGATCGGCGGCGCGCTTCATCCGCCGAGGATCGAGTCCAGCTCGGCGCGCTCGAGCAGCCGGCCGCGGAGCACCACGGCCTCGATCGCGCGCGTGTTCTCGATGTCGGCGAGCGGATCGGCGCGGAGGAGGAGGAGATCCGCGACGAGCCCCGGCTGCACCGTGCCGATCTCGTCCTCCAGGTCCAGCGCCCCGGCGGGGTCCCGGGTCGCGGCGAGCAGCGCGTCGGCAGGCGGCATTCCCGCCTCGACGAGGAGGCCCAGCTCGTCGTGCAGGCTCCAGCCAGGCAGGCTGAAGGGGACGCCCGTATCCGTGCCGGCGAGGATAGGGATGCCCGCCTCGCGGAGCGCGGGCACGATCCACGCCTCCGGCGGCAGCCGGGGACGGAATGTGCGGGGCGCAACGCTCCCGGCATCGCATTCGGGACCCTCGGCCCGGCCGAACCAGTACTCCATCACAACGTCCGGAAGCCGGGCGAGCCGCGGGTCCCCGCAGAGGTCGGCCGGCTCCGACTGCCCCTGGAGGACGAGGGTCGGCACCTGGAACGTGCCGCGCTCGCGGAACGCGGCCAGAATCGCGTCGCAACCCTCGGCCGCGTCCCGTTCGCAGTAACCGCCGACTTCGCTCATCAGGTGCTCGACCGTGCGCATGCCGCCCATCGCCGCCGCCACGGGCCCCACCTCGTAGGGGATGTGACCGGACACCGGCAGGCCGCGGCGGCCGGCCTCGGCCACGACGGCGTCGAACGCGGTGGCCCGGAGGAGCGTGTAGACCTTGACGAAATCCGCCCCCGCGGCGGCCACGGACTCGACCGCGGCGATCGCCTCCTCGGGCGTGTCGACCGCGATCGAGACCTCCGGGTGCACGGGCTCCGGGCCGTCGAGGATGGCGCCCGCCGCGATCAGGCGCGGCCCGAGGAGGGAGCCGTCCGCCAGCGCCGCGCGGGTCGGGCGCAGCAGAGGCAGGAGTCCCCCCATGTCCCGCACGGTCGTGACGCCGTTGGCAACGAAGAGCGGCAGGAAGACGGAGGGGACGCCCGAATCCCAGAGCGCGTGGACGTGCATGTCGACGAGACCGGGCATGAGGAAGCGGCTCGTCCCGTCGATCACCGTGGACCCGTCCGGGATCGCGACTCCATCGGTGGGACCGACCTCCACGATCCGGTCTCCACGAACGATCACCGTCCGGTGAGGCGCAGCGGGCGCGCCCGTCCCGTCCCACAAGGTCACGTCGCGGATGGCGAGGGTGGCGCCCGGCGGCGAGGCTCCCCCCGAACCGCAGGCGAGCGCCAGACAGAGGAGAGGAGCCATTCTGGGCGCCACGGCGATCACCGGGCGAATATAGCATTCGCTGCCATAGCGGGAGTTGCACGCCTTGAATCGATGCCGCTGGCCGATATCCTGGGGGACCGAAGGGAATTTGGGCCGACCGTACCGACACGCATCGAAGGAGGAAGCATGATCAAACGCGTCAAGTTCGTCAGCATCCCCGTGACCGACGAGGACCGGTCGCTCGAGTTCTACACGAAGGGCCTCGGTTTCGAGGTGCTGACCGATCAGTCCTACGGCGAGGGACGGCGCTGGATCGAGCTCGGAATCCCGGGCGCGGAGACGCGTGTCGTCCTCCACCGCCCCGAGGACAGAGGCACGATCGGGACGTTCCAGGGAGCCGCGTTCATGGCGGACGATGTCGAGGGTACCTGCCGGGAAATGGCGAAGCGGGGCGTCGAGTTCGTGCAGGAGGCGAAGACCGAATCCTGGGGAACCTCGGCGATCTTCAAGGACCCGGACGGGAACACCTTCGTGCTCGGCTCGAAGTAGGTACCCGGCCGACGTTTTGGACCGTAGACTGGGTGGGTCTTCCGACCTTTGCCGAGGAGGTTCGCGGTGACCAGGTCCTCGATCACGATTCTCGTTCTGGCGGCCGGGCTGCTCGCCGCGTGCGGAGGCGGGCAACGCGAGGAAGCCGCGGAGACGCCCGCCGACACCGTCGCGGCCGCGCCGTCGATCTCCCTGGCGGACATCGAGGGAACGTGGAACATGCGGTACGTCCCTGTGTCCGGGGACACGACCGCGACAACCTCGCAGGTTCGGGTTACGCCGGAAGGATGGACGCTCCTCCTTCCGGACCGTGATCCCATCACGGCCACCGTGACCGCGGCGGGTGACAGCCTGATCGTGGTGGAAGGTCCATACGAGAGCATCCGGCGTGCGGGAACCACGGTGACGATGAGCAGCGTCTACCGCCTGGACGGCGATCGCCTGGTAGGCGTGGTGGCCGCCCGCTACGGAGCGGGAGGCGCGGACGACATGCTCGTCATGTTGAGCGAGGGCACGCGGGCGCCCTAGGAGGGAGCGATCCCGATGGACGACGCGAATCCGATAGTCACGGTCCTACAGATCGCGGGCGGGCACGTGGTGCCGCGATGCCTCCACGTCGTGGCCGATCTCGGCGTCGCGGACGCGCTGGGGGAGGATCCTCGGACGGCGGAAGAGCTAGCGGCGTCCGTGGGTGCGCATCCGGATTCCCTCGGACGCGTCCTGCGCCTCCTCTCAGCCTACGGAGTGTTCGAGAACATCGGGAATGCGTTCCGCCATTCGGCCGCGTCACGGTTGTTGCGGACCGACCACCCGCAGTCCATGCGGGCGCTGGCTCGGATGTTCGGCTTGCCGATCAACTGGGCGATCTCCGGCGCGCTCGGGGAAACCGTAGAAACCGGTGTTCCGGCGACGGCGAAGATTCTCCCGGAGGGCATTTGGGAATACTTCGCGGGTCACCCCGACGAGAACCGGATCTTCAACGCGGCGATGACGGGCAAGGCGCATGGCCAGGTGGCCGGGGTTCTGGCGGCCTACGACTTCGGGGGGTTCGACACCGTTGGGGACATCGGGGGCGGTCGCGGCCACCTGTTGCGGGCGGTGCTGGATGCCGCCCCGAACGCGAACGGAGTGTTGTTCGACCTGCCGCACGTGATCGAGGAGGTGGCGGGCCTGGCCTCGAAGCGGCTCTCGCTGAAGGCCGGCGATTTCTTCCAGGACCCGCTGCCGGCTTGCGACGCCTACTTGCTGATGGAGGTGATCCACGATTGGGGGGATGACGAGGCGATCGCGATCCTGAAAGCCGTTCGCGAGGCGGCGCCGCCGCACGCGAAGGTCCTTCTGATCGAGCAGCTGATTCCGCCCACACCGGGACCGGATTGGGCGAAGACTCTCGACATCCACATGCTCTTCATGCTCGGCGGCCGTCAGCGCACCCGTGAAGAGTACGAGGTCCTGTTTCAGAAGGCGGGACTTTCCATGCAGCGACAGATCGATGCCGCCGGAGGCATCTCGATCCTCGAGGCGACTCCCGCATGACGCCGCCATGATCCGTGCCACCGGGCTCCCTGTGCTCGTTCTTCTCGTGCTGCTCGGCTCGCTGGGGAGCCTCCACGCCCAGGAGCCGCCGGAGGTCCGGCCGACGATCTACCGCGATGGCTACGGAGTGCCGCACGTCTTCGGCCCGACGGATGCCAGCGTGATGTTCGGCGTAGCGTGGGCGCAGGCGGAGGAGGACTGGCCCGCGGTCGAGCGGAACTTCCTGCGTGCGTCGGGGCGCGGGGCCGAGCTCCTGGGCGAGGAGGCTCTGGCCGACGACTACATCGCGCGCGCGCTCGAGATCCCGCGCCTCTCGCGCGAGGAGTACGAGCGGTCGGACACACGCATGCGCGCTCTCCTGGATGCGTATGCGGCGGGGTTCAACGCCTATCTGGATGCACACCCCGAATCGCGCGGGCTCCTCGAGCGCGTCGAGCCGTGGCACACGCTGGCGCTCATCCGCTTCAAGTATCACCAGCTCGAATTCCTCGCGTACGCAGGTTTCGAAGAGGAACACCTCGAGCAGCTGCTGCAGGAGGGCTGGCCCGGAGGCGGCGACGCGAGCGCAGCGGTCACTCCGGCTTCGACCACCGAGGACTTCCACGCGGGCTCCATCATGCGCTTCGCCTCGACGCTCCGCGGACCGATGGGCGACATCCCGCTGGGGTCGAACGAGTGGGCGTTGGGGCCTTCGCGGACGGCCGACGGAACCACGATGCTCCTCGTCAATCCGCATCAGTCCTTCTTCGGCGTCGAGCGCTACGTCGAGATCCACTTCCACAGCGACGAAGGGCTCGAGTTCAGCGGACTGACGAGGTTCGGCTTCCTCCTCCCGTACATGGGGAACAACGCGCGGCTCGGATGGACGTACACGGACAACTTCGCGGACATCAGCGACCTGTACGTCGAGCGGTTCGACGACCAGTCGCAGCCCCTCGTCTACCGCTACGGCGACGGAACCCGGACGGCTGAGACCTGGACCGAGACGGTGAAGGTCGCGGGCGGGGGAGAGAGGACGTTCCGGTTCTGGAAGACCCATCACGGGTCGATCGTCGGACTCGACGAAGACGGCCGCCCGCTCGCCGCCAGGATCGCGCGGCTCGAGGACGGCGGCTGGTTCGCGCAGCTCGACGCCATGATCCGCTCCCAGTCGCTGGCGGAATTCCAGGCGGCCGTCGGCCGGCTCTCGATCGCCTACATGAACCTCATGTACGCCGACGCCGACGGGAACATCTGGTACCTGTACGGCTCGGCGGTTCCGCGACGGGATCCCTCGTTCCATTGGAGGGATCCGGTCGACGGCAGCGACCCCCGGACCGAGTGGGGCGAATACCACGCGCTCGAAGAGCTCCCGCAGGTCCTCAACCCCGCAGCGGGCTTCCTGCTCAACACCAACTCCGCGCCGTTCGTGGCGACCGACAGCGTTCCGTTTACGCGTGAGGACTTCCCGCCGTACATGATCGGCGACGAGGAGAACAACACTCGGGCGGTGAGCTCGCGGCGCGTGCTGGAGGGGCTGCATGGGGTGACGCTCGACGACTTCGCGCACGCGGTCTGGGACACGCGGCTGTCGCTCGCGGACAGCCTGTTGCCCCTGCTGTTCGCCGAGCGCGAGGCGCTGGAGAACGCGGTGCCGGGCAGCGACCCCGAAGCGCTGAGCCCGGACTCGCCGGGCATGGCCGCGGCCGACGCCGCGATCGAGCGACTCCGGTCCTGGGACCGCCGTGCCGCGATCGAATCCATCGAGACGACGTGGTGGATGCTCGCGACGGAGCGCTGGTTCATCGACGAGGCCCTGCAGTCCCGGCCATTCGCCCATCTCGAGGCGCTGGTCAAGGTCCTTGGGAACCTCGAGCGCGACTGGGGTCGGACGGAAGTCGCGTGGGGCGAGATCAACCGCCTGCAGCGGCCCCCCTCCCAGGACCCCGAGGACTTTTCCGCCGATCTGCCCAGCATGCCGATCGCGGGCGCGGCTAGCGCGGCCGGCTCGGTATTCGTCTTCCACACGGAGCCGTGGGGCTCCACGGGCGTCCGTTACGGCGTCCACGGCAATTCCTTCGTGAAGGTGATCGAGTTCGGGCCCGTCGCGCGCGGCCGCTCGCTACTCGTCTTCGGGCAGAGCGGCGACCCGGACTCGCCCCACTTCTTCGACCAGGCGCAGCTCTACTCCGACCGCGAATTCAAGCCGGCGTGGTTCACGCGCGAGGAGGTCGAGGCGAACGCGGTCGAGTCGTACGTGCCCGGCGAATGACGTTCATCGACTGGTCGGACCCCGAGGAGATGCTCGGGCTCCTGACCGAGTACGTGGCCGATGCGCGGAACGACGCGCGGGCGGATCCCGCGCGGGTGGTGCTCCTCGCCGCGCTCCTGCACGATCTGACCGAACTCTCGCGGTTGTCCGAAGCGATATCCCTTCACGAGACGATGGAGAGGCTGCGCCGGATCCACGAATCCCACGCCGACGACCTCTCGGGCGATCCGGTCTTCCTTCACGTCGAGGACTGTATCGCCGAGCTGGATCGGATCCGAGGCGAGAGCGGCGAGGCGGTAGACGGGGAACGATGAAATTCCTGTGGTCGGACGCGTGGCTTCTTCAGACCAATGTCGGCGATCCTCGCAACGACGTGACGTATCCAGGCCTCACATCCGATCGCATTCGCCTTGCCGAGCGAGCGTACCGCCGACGCGGCCGGAGCTCGAATTCCTGACTCGGCGCGAGCGCGACGCGGAGGGGCGGAGGGGTGGATGAAGACGGCGGCTGACGTGGTCGTGGTGGGGGCGGGTGCCGCGGGCCTCATGGCCGCGCGGACGCTCGCCGGGGAGGGGCTCGACGTCGTCGTGCTCGAGGCGCGGAAGCGCGCCGGTGGGCGCATCTTCACGATCCGGCCCCCCAATCTGCCGTGCGCGGTCGAGCTGGGCGCGGAGTTCGTTCACGGCGACGCGCCGC
>DASSBK010000287.1:0-17537 GCA_035698825.1 Gemmatimonadota bacterium | reverse complement strand
GTGGATGGGAGCGAACAGCAGGGGACTCTGGATCGGCCTGACGAATCGGCGCGCCGGCTCGAACGACCCCGGACTCCGCTCGCGCGGGCTGCTCTGCCGGGACCTCCTGCATGCCGGGAGCGCGACCGAGGCCGTCTCGCGCCTCGAGGCGCTCCGCGAGCGGTACAACCCCTTCCACGTCGTGGCCGCCGACGCCGACCGGATCGTCCTGGTCGAATACGAGTCCGGACGGCCGGACGTCCGCCCGCTACGCCCCGGGTGTGACGTCGTGACGAACCGGCCATCCGACGAGCACGCGGAGGAGCCGAAGGCGAGGCGCGTGTGGCGGCTCTTGTACGATTCCGGTCTGTGGCCGGCCGACCGCGGCGGGACGGCGCCGGCCGACCTGGAAGCCCGGCTGGCGGCGGTGCTGGCGGATCACGGGACGGAGGGGCGGGATGCCCTGTGCCTGCACGGCGAACGGTACGGCACGGTGAGCGCGGCCATCTGGCGGATCGCCTGGCCGTCGGGCGCGGCGGGAGAGCCCGACATCCGGCTCGCGTTCGCCGACGGTCCACCGTGCACGACTCCCTTCGAGGCCGTCGAAGGGTGGCGCGTTGACGGCCCGGATGCGCCGGGGTAACCTAGCCGCCCGGCCGCGATCCCACATCCCGTGCGACGAAAATCCCGATGGAGGATGGATGACGAACGTCCCCGAGGAGCTTCGCTACAGCAAGGACCACGAATGGGTCTCCTTCGACGAGGAGTCCGGAGTCGCCACGGTCGGGATCACCGACTATGCACAGGGCGAGCTCGGCGACGTCGTGTTCGTAGAGCTGCCCGGGGAAGGAGCCCCCGTGACCGCGCATTCCCCATGCGGCACGATCGAGGCGGTCAAAGCGGTCGCGGAGCTCTTCGCGCCCTTGTCCGGTGAGGTCGTCGAGGGAAACGCGATGCTCGAAGATCATCCCGAGACGCTCAATAGCGATCCCTACGGCGAGGGATGGATGATCAAGATCCGCGCCACCGATCCCGCCGAGCTCGAAGACCTGATGGACTCCGCGGCATACTCGGAACACATCGGCTGAGAGTGTCTCAGAGCTTTCCAGCCACCGATCGTTTCGCGGATCGGCACATCGGTCCGCGCGACGACGACATCCGCTACATGCTCTCCACCCTGGGCCTGGACAGCCTCGAGGCTCTGGCCGACCAGGTGGTCCCCGCGGACATCCGGCTCACCAGAACGCTCGATCTCCCCGCTGCGGCGTCGGAGGAGGCCGCGCTGGCCGAGCTCGCGGGCATCGCCGCGAAGAACGACGTGTGGCGCTCGTGGATCGGCATGGGCTACCACGACTGCGTCACGCCGCCGATCCTCCTCAGGAACGTGATCGAGAACCCCGGGTGGTACACCGCCTACACGCCGTACCAGGCCGAGATCGCGCAGGGCCGGCTCGAGGCGCTGCTCGTGTTCCAGACCATGGTCGCCGATCTGACCGGCCTGCCGATCGCGAACGCGTCGCTCCTGGACGAGGGGACGGCCGCGGCCGAAGCGATGGCGATGATCCAGCGGGTGACCCGAAAGACGGACGGCAGATTCCTCCTGGATCCCGGTTGCCATCCGCAGACGATCGCCACGGTCACTACGCGCGCCGAGGCGCGTGGAGCGGCGGTCGAGGTGGTCGACGTTCTGGAGGCCGAGATCGACGAGAGCATCGCCGGGGTGCTGGTCCAGTACCCGACGACCGAGGGCGCGATCGAGGCCTACGGCGGGCTCTGCGAGCGCGTCCACGCCGCGGGTGGGCTGGTGGCCGCGGCGACGGACCTGCTGGCCTCGACTCTGCTCGAGCCGCCGGGGGCCTGGGGCGCCGACGTGGCGGTCGGCAACAGCCAGCGCTTCGGGGTCCCGCTCGGCTACGGCGGCCCGCACGCGGCCTTCTTCGCCACGCGCGAGGAGTACGCGCGGCAGCTGCCGGGACGGATCATCGGGGTCTCCCGCGACGCGGCGGGACGCGAAGCGTACCGGATGGCGCTCCAGACGCGGGAGCAGCACATCCGCAAGGACAAGGCGACGAGCAACGTCTGCACCGCGCAGGTCCTGCTCGCGGTCGTCGCCGCGATGTACGCCGTCTATCACGGGCCCCAGGGCCTGACGCGGATCGCCCGTCGCGTCCACGGTCTCGCCTCGATGCTCGCCGCCGGAGTCGAGCGGCTGGGCGGCAGGCTCGCGCACGCGAAGTTCTTCGACACGCTGGCGGTCGACCTGGAGGAAAGCGACGCCGCGCGCGTGATGCAGGCGGCGCGCGAGAGGCGTATCAACTTGCGGGCGATCTCCCCGTCGCGGATCGGGATCGCGCTGGACGAAACGGTGACCGAGGCGGACGTCCACGAGCTCCTGAATGTCTTCGCGGGCGACCCGCGCGAGGTCCTGGAGGGGTGGGCCGGACCGGAGATGCACGGTCGCGGCGGGCGCATCCCCGCGGCCTTCACGCGAACCTCGTCCTTCCTCGAGCATGCGGTGTTCCATCGTTACCGTTCCGAGACCGAGATGCTGCGGTATCTCAAACGACTCGAGAACCGCGACCTCTCGCTCGCGCACGCGATGATCCCGCTCGGCTCCTGCACGATGAAGCTGAACGCGACGACCGAGATGATCCCCGTGACCTGGCCGGCATTCGGGCGGCTCCATCCCTTCGCCCCGCGCGAGCAGACGGCAGGATACGCGGAGCTCTTCGAGCAGCTCGAGCGCTGGCTGGCGGAGATCACGGGCTTCGCGGCCGTATCGCTCCAGCCGAACGCGGGGTCACAGGGAGAGTTCGCGGGACTTCTCGTGATCCGCGCGTGGCACCGCTCGCGCGGCGAGGACGGCCGCACGACGTGCCTCATCCCGCAATCCGCGCACGGCACGAACCCCGCCAGCGCCGTGATGGCGGGCATGAACGTCGTCGTCGTCAAGACGGACGCGCGGGGAAACATCGACGTCGACGATCTGCGCGCGAAGGCGGAAACGCACTCCGCCGAGCTGGGCGCGATCATGGTCACCTACCCCTCCACGCACGGCGTCTTCGAAGCGCGCATCCGCGAGATCTGCGGCATCGTCCACGAGCACGGCGGCCAGGTGTACATCGACGGCGCCAACATGAACGCGCAGGTCGGGCTTGCACGGCCGGGGGACTACGGGGCGGACGTCTGTCATCTGAATCTCCACAAGACGTTTTGTATCCCCCACGGCGGCGGCGGGCCCGGCATGGGGCCGATCGGTGTGGCCGAGCACCTGGTCCCGTTCCTGCCCGGCCATCCGGTCGTGGATCTGGGCCACGAACGCTCGGCCGGCACGATCTCGTCCGCGCCCTGGGGCAGCCCGTCCATCCTGCCGATCTCGTGGATGTACATCCGCATGATGGGTCCCGATGGCCTCGCGCGCGCGTCGCAGGTGGCGATCCTCAACGCCAACTATCTCGCGCGCCGGCTGGAGGGCGACTATCCGCTCCTGTACGCCGGTACGGAGGGTCTGGTCGCGCACGAGTGCATCCTCGACACGCGCCCGCTCAAGCAAGGCTCGGGGGTGGAGGTCGAGGACATCGCCAAGCGGCTGATCGACTACGGGTTCCACGCCCCGACGGTGTCGTTCCCGGTGGCGGGGACCCTCATGGTGGAGCCGACCGAGAGCGAGTCGAAGGAGGAGCTGGACCGGTTCGTCGAGGCGCTGGCCGCGATCCGCGACGAGATCCGCGAGATCGAGAGCGGCGTCGCCGATCCGGAAGACAACCTGCTCAAGAACGCGCCCCACACGCTCGCCGAGCTGACGGCCGACGAATGGACGCATCCGTACTCGCGCGAGCGCGCGGCGTTCCCCCTGCCGACGTCCGCCGACCACAAGGTCTGGCCGGTGGTGGGCAGAGTGGATGCGGCATACGGCGACCGCAACCTGATGTGCAGCTGTCCGCCGGTGGAGGAATACGCGTCCGCGGAGGCGTGAGAGAGGAGCGACGCGATGGCGAAGCTGACATGGCACGGCCACTCGTGCTTCGAATACGAGACGACCGAAGGAAGGATCCTCATCGATCCCTTTCTCTCGGGGAACCCGAAGGCCGACATCGGGCCCGACGAGATCCAGGGGATCGACGCGATTGCGGTCTCGCACGGGCACGGCGACCACTGGGGCGATACCGTGGCGATCGCGAAGCGGACGGGTGCGATCGTGGTCGCCGCATACGAGCTCGCCAGCCTGGCGTCGGAGCGCGGCTGCAAGTCCCACGGGCTCGCCTGCGGCGGCGGACGCCAGTTCGATTTCGGGCACGTCAAGCTGGTGCCGGCCGCCCACGGCTCGATGACGGAGGCCGACCCGAAGTATTCGACGAACCCGTGCGGGATCGTGATCACCGCGGAGGGAAAGACGCTCTACCACACGGGCGACACGGCGCTGACCGCCGACATCAAGCTGCTGGGTGAGCTCTACCGCTTCGACTGCGTCTGCCTGCCGATCGGCGACAACTACACGATGGGTCCCGCGGACGCGCTCCACGCGGCGCGGTTCCTGTCGGCGGGGCTGGTCGTGCCGATGCACTTCGGAACGTTCCCGCCGATCGAGCAGGACGCGGCCGCCTGGGCCGCGGAAGTCCGGTCCGCCACCGGGTCGCGGTGCGAGGTCCTGGAGCCCGGCGGGTCGGTCGAGTTCTAGCCCGGACCGTTCCCGTGAACGAAAGGGTACCAACGGGATGCGGCGCTTCCCGAGAACGTGGCTGCCTCCCCTCCTGACCGCCATGCTGTCGCTTGTGTGGGCGTGCAGCGAGCGGCCGGGCGCCACCGGCTCCGCCGACTCCGATTCCACAGGCCTCTCCGATTCGGCCGCGGCTGCGACGCTGGTGTCGACGGGAGACTCCCTCGCCAAGAATTCCGACGTCACGGTCGCAGGGCGGGTGGTGGATGAAGAAACGGGTGAGGGTGTCTCCGGAGGATACGTGATCGTCCTCGCCCCGGGCGTGTCGTTCGAGGATTGGGAGAAGAGCTCCGACGAGGAGGTCGAGAAGCTGATGGCGGGCGCCGCGGTGACCGACAGCCTGGGACGCTACGAGGTCCCCGCCCTGCCGCGGGGACTCGACTTCACCGTGGTCGTGGCCGCGCGCGGGCACACTCCCGCCGTGTTCGAGAGCGGCCTCACCGTGCGGCTCGACGATCCGCCCCTCACGCGGATCGCCGACGTGCGGCTCGAGCGGCGATGACGCGCCGGGCCGCGGCATCTCCGCGCTGGCGCCTGTTGGAGACCGGAGCCCGGCCCGCCGCGTGGAACATGGCGTGCGACTCGGCGCTCCTCGATGCCGCGGGGGACTCGGACTTTCCCCCCACCCTGCGCCTCTTCGAGTGGGACCCGCCCGCGGTCTCGCTCGGTCACCATCAGGCGGATCTCACCGCCGAGGAGGCCGCGCTCCTGCGGGATCGCGGAGTGGATTGGGTGCGCCGCCCGACGGGCGGGCGCGCGGTGTTCCACGGCGGCCCGGAACGGGAGCTGACGTACAGCGTCGTCGCGCCGCTGAGCGAGCCGGCGCTCGGCCTGGGACTCGCCGATTCGTGCCGAGCGATCCACCGCGCCGTCGCCGCCGGGCTGTCGGCGCTCGGAATCGACGTCGATCTCGCCGGAAGGCCCTCATCGGGCGGGCGGCGTGGCGGTCTCGGGGGGGATGGGACCCTCCGGCCGACCAGCCGGCGGGCCTGTTTCGACGCTGCCGTCCCCTCGGAGATCGAAGCCGCCGGCCGGAAGCTCGTCGGCAGCGCGCAGAGGCGCTCGCGAACGGCGCTCCTCCAGCACGGGTCCATCCCGCTGAACGGCGATCAGTCGCTGCTCGCGGAGATCTGGCCCGGGAGCCTTGGCCGCGGGACGTCGACCACCGTTTCGGAAGCGGCCGGCCGCCGTGTCGCATCGGACGAGCTCGCCGGGAGTCTTCGGGCGGCGTTCGAGCAGTGGCTGGGCGCGGGACTCGAGCCCGGGGCGCTCACGGACCGCGAGATCGCCTCGATCGACGCTCTCTGCGGCTCGCCCGCGATCGCTTGACATGGTCGCGCGGCGGCGGCGATACTCACAGGCGATGCCGCGACAGTCCGTCGCGCCCTCGACCCCACATTCCGAGTCCCTCCGCGAGGTGCTTCCATGAACGCGCGCAGCGGCATCCCGATCGGCATCCTCTCTCTCCTGATGGCCGGCTGCGGCGGCGGCGAGCCCGCGGGGGAGGGCCCCGGGACCGCCGAAGCGCCGGTCGACGGCGGCACGGCGATCGTCTCCACGGTCAGCGACTTCGACGCCTTCAACGAGCTCGTCTCGACCGACTACGACACCAACCAGACGATGAGCTACATGCTCTACATGAACCTCATCCAGCTCGACGAGGACATGAACTACGTGCCGTACCTCGCCGATTCGTTCTGGATGCCGGAGGACGGGCTGTCCCTGTCGTTCCGGATCCGCGACGGCGTCACCTGGCACGACGGTGCGCCGGTCACGGCCGACGATGTCGTCTGGACCTACGAGATGTCGGTGGACCCCGACATCGCGTACGCGAACAGCGCCTACTTCCAGTACGTGACCCGGGCCGTCAAGGCCGACGAGCGCACGGTCCGCTTCGAGTTCAGCGCGGCGCATTCCGACGCCCCGATGGACTTCACGGAGTGGAGCATCATGCCCAAGCATCTCCTGGAGAATATTCCTGCCGCGGAGATGCGGAACGCCCCGTTCAACCGCAATCCGGTCGGCAACGGGCCGTTCCGCTTCGTGTCGTGGCAATCGAACCAGCAGGTCGTCTTCGAAGCGAATCCCGACTTCGTGCTGGGGAGGCCGCACCTCGACCGCATCGTCGTGCGCATCATCCCCGAGCAGACGACCGAGCTGACCGAGCTCCTGACCGGCGGCATCGACTTCATGCGCGCGGTCCCGCCGGCGGAGATGCACCGCGTCGAGGAGAGCGACGACCTGTACGCGATCACGTATCCTGCTCGCTCCTACACCTTCCTCGTATGGAACACCCGCAACCCGATGTTCGAGAGCGCCAAGGTGCGGCGCGCGCTGACGATGGCGATCAACCGCCAGGAGATCGTCGATGCCCTCCTCTACGGGTACGGGACGGTCGCCGTCAGCGACGCGATGCCGTTCCAGTGGGAGTTCAACGAGGAGCTGGAGCCCTGGCCCTACGACGTCGAACAGGCCCGCCGGATGCTCGCGGAGGAAGGGTGGACCGACCACGACCGCGACGGGATCATCGACAAGGACGGGCGGCCGTTCCGCTTCACCCTGCGCACGAACCAGGGAAACGACCTGCGGGAGGACATCGTGGTGATCGTCCAGAACGCGCTCCAGCAGGTGGGCATCGACGCGCAGCCCCAGATGGTGGAATGGAACACGTTCATCACGGATCTGAAGGACAAGAAGTTCGAGGCCGCCGTGAGCGGGTGGTCAGTCGACTTCAAGTTCAATCCGACCGACACCTTCTCCACCGAGGCGATCGAAGCCGGCCAGTACAATTATCCGAGCTACAGCAACCCGACGGCGGACTCACTGATGGAGCTCGCGCTGTCCACGCTCGACCGCGAGGCCGCGAAGCCCCTCTGGAATCAGTACTCCGAGATCATCCACCAGGACCAGCCGTATACGTTCCTCTACTACCTGAACGAGCGGGTCGGCGCCAACAACCGCTTGCGCGGGGTCGAGGCCGACGCGCGCGGACACCTGATCAGCGCCGCCCAATGGTGGATCCCCGAGGACATGCAGGATAGAGGCGGCGCCCAGCCCCTGGCCGTCGCATCCGAAGCGGCACGCTGACACCCCCGGAAGGAGAACAGATGCACGCGTATCGACGGCTGGCTGGAATGACAGCGGTGGCGATCGCACTGGCATGCGGTGGCGGCGGCGAAGCGGGCGAGCAGGCCGGCGCGGAGGGCGTCCCTGCCGACGGCGACATGCTCGTCGTGGGAATCGGCTCCGACCTCGACACGATGTTCCCGCCGACCTCGGAATCGGCCGGTTCCAGCGACGTGTTCGGAAATGTTTATTGGACGCTGATGCGCTCGGAACCGGACTTCATCCATTTCCGTCCGGGCCTCGCCGACTCGTTCTCCTTCAACGAGGACTCGCTGCAGGTAACGTTCTACATCCACCCCGGCATCACCTGGCACGATGGGGAGCCCTTCACGGCGGACGACGTGGTCTTCGCCATCGGCGTGTGCCGGGCCCCGGAGATCAACTACTCAGCGGTCAGCTGGCTGGACCACATCACAAACGTCGAGGCCGTCGATTCGCTGACCGTGAGGTTCACCTACGACGAGCGCTATATGTACCAGGTCGTGGACGCTGTCGTATGCTACCCGCTGCCCGAGCACATCCTGGGCGACGTTCCGTTCGCGGAGATGGCGAATCACCCCATCGCGCGCGAGCCGGTGGGGAACGGGCCGTTCCGTTTCGTCTCCTGGAGCGCAGGGCAAGAGGTCGTGCTGGAGGCGAATCCCGACTTCGTCCTCGGCCGACCGCACCTGAACCGCATCACCTACCGGATCATCCCCGACGCCACGAACCTCGCCACCCAGATCCAGAACGGCGAGGTCGACCTGTTCCCACGGGTTACCCCGCCGTCGCTCTATCCGCAGTTCGAGAGCGACCCGGATCTCGTCATGCACTCCTACCCCGGTCGCTCATACACATACCTCGCCTGGAACACTCAGGACCCGATCTTCCAAGACAAGCGGGTTCGCCAGGCGCTGACGCTGGCCAGCGACCGTCAGGCGCTCGTAGACGCACTGCTCTACGGGCAAGGGCAGGTGGGGACTCAGCCGTTGATTTCGACGATCTGGGCGCACGATCCCACCATCCAGCCCTGGCCCTTCGACCCCGACAGCGCCAGGGCCCTACTCGAGGCCGCTGGCTGGGTGGACACGGACGGCGATGGAGTCCGGGAGAAGGACGGCCGCCGGCTGTCGTTCACGATGAAGACCAACAACGACAACCGCATGCGGGTCGACATCGTGACCGTGCTCCAACAGCAGTACCAGGCCGTCGGTGCGGAGGTGAAGCCTGTGACGCTGGAGTTCAACACCTTCATCGAGCAGCTCCTCGCGAAGGACTTCCAGGCGGCGGTCGCCGGTTGGGTAGTAGGGATCAAGGCCGAACTCGCGCCCACGTTCGGGGAGGGCGAGTCCTTCAACTTCGTCTCGGCCGATGACCCGGAGCTTCAGAGGCTCCTTCCCGAGGCCGAGGTGACCCGTGACATGGAAGCCGCCAAGGCGCTCTGGTCCCGCGCACAGCGCATCATCGTCGACGAGGCGTACTACACGTTCCTCTTCCAGCTCAACGACATGCACGCCATCGACAGCCGCTTCCAGAACGTCGACATGAACGCCTACGGCTGGGGATTCAACATCGAGGAGTGGTACGTGCCCGAGGGGCGTCAGAAGTACAACGTGCCGTTGAACCCGGCTCCGGTCGTGCTGGGCGGCGACCGCTGAGGACGCCGGTGTAGGCGGTGATCGGCTACATCCTCAAGCGCACGCTGCAGGCGATCCCGATTCTGCTGGGTGCGTCCACGCTGATTTTCTTCCTCATGCACGCCGCTCCCGGCGATCCCACGTCGATCTACATCCGCCCGGACATCGACCCCATCGTCATCGAGCAGATGCGCAAGAACCTGGGTCTCGATCAGCCGGTCCACATCCAGTACGTGCGGTGGCTCTCGTCCTTCGCGCGGGGAGACTTCGGCTTCTCGTTCAGCCAGAAGCGCCCGATCATCGACATCATCAAGGACACTCTCCCCAACACGCTCCTGCTCTCGAGCGTCGCGCTGGTGATCATCTTCGCCCTCGGTGTCCTGGTCGGAACGATCCAGGCGGTTCGCCAGTACTCGTGGGTCGACAACGTGGCCACGGTCGGCGCCTTCTTCTTCTACTCGATGCCGTCCTTCTGGTTCGGCCTCATGCTGATCCTGCTGCTCTCCTACAAGTTTCAGTTGCTGCCGGCGAGCCAGATGACGTCCGTGAACTTCGAGTTTCTCCCCGCCTCCGATCAGTGGGTCGATCGCCTAAAGCACCTCCTCATGCCCGCGATGGCCCTCGGCATCGGGTCAGCCGCGTCGGTCGCGCGCTACATGCGGAGCGGCATGCTGGAGCAGATCCGGCAGGACTACGTCCGCACGGCGCGCGCCAAGGGTCTCTCCGAGCGCGTGGTCATCTTCAAGCACGCCATGCGCAACGCCCTGATCCCGGTCATCACGCTGCTGGGGTTGACGCTGCCGTTCCTTGTCGGGGGCGCGGTCCTGATCGAGACGATCTTCGCGTGGCCGGGCATGGGGCGGCTGATCGTCACGGCGATCTTCCAGCGCGACTATCCCGTCGTCCTCGCCATCGCGTTCGTCTCTTCGATCATGGTCATCCTGGGGAGCCTGATCGCGGACATCCTCTATTCGGTGGTCGACCCGCGCGTCCGGGTGGACGAAGGGGAGGCCTGATTGGCGATCGAGAGAGAAGCTCCCGGCATGGAAGCCGTGCTCCGCGAGACCGCCGCGCCCGACACCCGTTCGGGTCGTCGGACGGCGGGGGAGCCGCGCAAGCCATGGGCGATCGCGCTGTCGGCGGTCGCTCCGGGACTCGGCTCGCTCGCCGTCGGCCGCATCGGCGTGGGCGCCTGGATCCTGGGAGCGTGGGCGCTCGCGCTCGTGACGCTGCTGATCTCCAGGGACGACGTCTCGCGGACGCTGGCCGATGGCGGCACCGGCGACTGGATCGCCCTCGTCACGCTGGCGGCGACCCTGGTCGGAGTCTGGGTCTGGGGGATCCTCGACATCGCGGTGGTATCGACGAGGCCGGTCAAGCGAACCGGGGTCAGCCAGTGGCGGATCGCGGGCCGGCGATTCCGCAGGAACCACCTGGCGATGACCGGCCTTGCGATCATGGTGTTCCTGTACTGGGTGACTCTCCTGGCGCCGTTCCTCGCGCCCTACGATCCCAACTTCCAGGGGAACATCGTCCTCAACCGCTATCAGCCGCCCTCGATGACGCACCTGCTGGGCACCGACAAGTTCGGCCGCGACATCTTCAGCCGGATCCTCTACGGCGCGCGGATCTCGCTGTCGATCGGGTTCATCTCGGTGGCGATCTCGGTCACGCTGGGGACGATCGTCGGCGCGACCGCGGGGTACTTCCGCGGCTGGGTCGACACCGGCATCGCGCGGTTCATCGACATGCTGCTGTCGATCCCGCGGATCATCCTGCTGCTCGTCATCATCGCCATGTTCGAGCCCAACATCTTCCTGCTCGTCGCCGTCCTCGGCCTCACGGGATGGGAGGGAAGCGCGCGCATCGTGCGGGGCCAGTTCCTGTCGCTGCGGGAACAGGAATTCGTCCAGGCGGCGAAGGCGCTGGGGTACGCCGACTGGCGGATCATCCTGCGCCACATCCTGCCCAACACGCTCGCCCCGATCATCGTCATCGCCACGCTCGGGATCGGAAACGTGATCCTGCTCGAAGCCGCGCTCTCGTTCCTGGGCCTCGGCGTGCAGCCCCCGACGGCGTCCTGGGGCTCGATGGTCAACGACGGCCGCGACGCGATGATCACCGCGTGGTGGATCTCGACCTACCCCGGGCTGGCGATCGTCCTCACCGTTGTGGCGTTCAACCTGCTGGGCGATGGATTGCGCGACGCGCTGGATCCGCGGCTCCGGACGTAGACGGGGCGTCGAAACGCATGCGGGTCCTCTTCGTTACGGATTTGTTCTGGCCGTTGATCGGCGGAATCGAGGTCTGGGCCGCCCGGGTGGTGACCGGTCTGGCGGCTCGCGGGCACGATGTGCGGGTCGTCGCCTCGCGTGGTGACGGCCTGCCGGAGAAGGACACGCTGCAAGGAGTCGAGATCGACAGGCTCCCGTTCCGGGACGCGATAGAGGAGCGGCGGCTCGACCGCTTCGGAGAAGCGCTGGCGGAATTGAGACGGATCAAGCGGGAGTTCTCTCCCGACGTGATCCACCTTGGAACGCTGGGCTGGAGCACCATGTTTCACCTGCTGTCGCGGGATGCGTCGCCCGCGCCATGGGTGTTGACGCTGACCCAGCAGCGGCTCGCGAGCCAGAACGTCGCGGGCGATACGGTTCTCGGCCGCGCGCTGGATTCCGCGGACTGGGTCTCGAGCGTGTCGAGGGCGGTCCTCGATCAGGCCATCGAGCTGTCGCCGGGGGTCGCCGGGCGGTCGTCGGTCGACTACTGGGGCATGCCCGCGCCCCCCGAAGCCCGGCCCGTGTCCTGCGATCCGCCCCGCCTCCTGTGCGTCGGTCGGCTCGTTCCGGCCAAAGGCTTCGACCTGGCGATCGAGGCGCTCCTCGCTCTGACGTCCCGGCATCCGGAGATCACACTCTCTTTCGCCGGTGACGGACCGGAACGGGAGCGGCTGGAGACCATGGCATACGCCAACGGGCTCGATTCGATCGCATTCGAGGGATGGATCCGTCCGGATCGCGTTTGCTCGCGGATGGCCGAGGCCACCGTCGTCGTGCTGCCCTCTCACCAGGAGGGCTTGCCCGTGGTCGCGATCGAGGCCGCTTGGTCGGGCCGCCCGGTCGTGGCGTCCGACGTATCGGGAATGGCGGAGGTGGTCTCGCATGGGGAAACCGGCCTCCTCGTGCCCGCCGGGGACGGGGATGCGCTCGCGCGGGCGATCGACGAGATTGTCTCCGATCGCGAGCTGGCACGCCGCATGGGCGTTGCAGGACGGCGCCACGCGACGGAGCGATTCTCCCTGGAGAGCATGATGAGCGCTTACGAGTGCCTCTACGAACGTCTGGTGTCGGGCGTGGAGCGTTCTTCGGCGGGACAATGACCAGGAGGCGGATCGATGCACGGGCCTGACGAACGGTACGCGGTTCGTGGCGACGAGGTCGCGGCCAAATCCTTCGATGGTGAGGTCGTGGTGGTCCATCTCGGCACGTGCACCTATTACAGCGCATCCGGCAGCGGAGCCGATGCCTGGACGTGGATCGAGGAGGGACGCAAGCTCGGCGATGTCGCGGCGGCGATCGCCGAGCGCTACGACATCGATGCCGACCGTGCCCGGCGAGACCTCACCCCGTTCGTGGCGCGGCTCCTCGAAGAGGGCCTGATCGCGCCGGCGAACGGCGACGGCCCGCTCGTTTCGTCGTCGCCATCGGCCTCGCCCTCGCCGTCGATCGCTGCGGACACCGACTACTCGCCGCCCGAGCTTCACGCCTACCGCGACATGGCCGATCTCCTCGCCCTGGATCCGCCCCTTCCCGAGCTCGATCGTCCGGCATGGCGCGTCGCGGGCGATGACGAGCAGGGATAGCACCCTCCGCACCCAGGGAACTCCCGAGTTCGAACTCCTCCTCGAGAGCGCGAAGCCGCCCATCGATGGTGATGCGGCCGACCCGTTCGGCCTTACCGGCGATGTCGACTGGGCTCTCCTGCTCGACTTGGCGGTCGAACACGGGATGGTCCCGCTGGTTCGGCGATGGCTCGAGGGCACAGGGTGGCGCGGCGTGCCCGATGCCGTCCGCACGTGGCTCGACGGGCGCCACGAGGAGAACCGGCGGCGAAACCGGCTACTGACGATCGAGCTGCTCGCGCTCCTCGATCGCCTGAAGGCGGCGGGGATCGAAGCCATCCCGTTCAAGGGCCCGGTCGCGGCCAGTGTCTGCTACGGCGACCTGGAGGCCCGACCGTTCGGAGACATCGACCTGCTGGTCGCGCCCGCAGACGTGCGGGGCGCCATGGAGGTCATGGCGAGGTCGGGATACGCTCCCCTCATTCCGCTCTCCGAGACCCAGCGCGCCGCCTTCCTGCGTCACCGTACCGAGTACCCCCTCCAGCGCCCGGCGCGCGGCGGAATCGTCGATCTCCACTGGGAGCTGTTTCATCGGCAGTTCTGCTTTCCGCTCGCCCCCGATCGGAGCCGGATGCGCGAGGTGGAGATTGCCGGTCAGCTCGTCCGGACGATGGGAAACGAAGACCAGCTCCTGATGCTCTGCGCGCACGCGACCAAGCACCTGTGGGTGCGGCTCGAGTGGATCGCCTCCGTTGCCTGGCTCGTGGCTCGACACGCGGAGATCGACTGGGAGCTCGCGGAGGCACGGGCGGGATCCCTCGGTGGGCTTCGCATGCTGGGTCTCGGCCTCGCGCTGGCGCACGACCTGCTCGGCTCTCGGCCGCCGCGCGCACCGGCACTCGCGGAGTCGACGGATCCCGTGATCGCGAAGCTCGTGATCGAGGTCGTGGGGCGGCTGGAGGACCGCTCCGCTCCGCCCGAGGATTGGCTGAGGTTCTACCTGCGCGCGCGGGAGCGCAGGCGCGATCGCGCGGCCATTCTCATACGGACCGCGGTCATTCCCACGATCGGGGATTGGCGGATGCTGGATCTGCCACAGCCGCTGACGGGCCTCCACTACGCGCTGCGGCCGATCCGACTGCTCGGACGAGGGGTCCGCCATCTGCGTTCGGGCGGCGGTGACGAGTGAGGAATCCAAGCGACTTGCGGGCCGCGTAGAGACCCGGGCGCGCCGCGTAGAGCAGGGGAAAGAAGGCAGTGGGAATCCCGGGATACGATCTGCGCATTCGATCGGCGGATGGGAACGCCGTCCAGCGGAGCACGCTCGCCATCTCGCGCCAGCCTCTGGATCGCGCGAGGAGCGACCCTGGACCGGCCCTGCCATCGGCCCGGACGCATTCGAGCGCGGTCTCGATCGCGTGGGCTCGGCTTCCCGACGATGCTCGGGCGACCCGCTTCACGGCCGCGCGCGGGATCGGGACATCGAGATCCGAGGCCAGCCATCCCAGCATCGCGCCGATCGGGATTCCGAGATCCCAGGCGGCGGTGACCCCCGCCACGACGTCCCAGTCGATTCCCGGTGCGGCCTCGATCTGACGCGTTGCGTCGCAGACCCACAGAAGCGTCCGGCGCTCCGCGCCGACCGCCGCGCCCCCGAGCACCAGAGCCAGCGCGTCCTCGGGCGCTGGAACGCGCACCATCCTGCCGGTGATCTGCGCATCGCGGGATCGATTCAGAATGGCGGACGCCCCGGCACCCGGCTTGACGCGGGGCAGCGGGCTCGCGGACAATCGGAGGGGAAAGCCGTCGCCGCGTGCGGAGACGGCATCGAGGACGGCACCGGCCTCGGCCACCGCCCCGGCAGGGAGCAACAGCTCCAGCGAGCCGCAATGGCGAAGCGCGGGGTCCGGGTAGACGGTCTCGGCCAGCGCCAGGCCCTGCATCACGAGGAAATCGAGCCCCAGGCCGCCCAGCAGATCGATGACCTCCCCCGCGATCTGACGGATCGCGTTCCAGCGGAGGGACTCGTGGAGCCGCGCAGCGGAGAGCAGCGCCGCGAGCGGCTGGTCGAGCTCGAGACTCCCTTCGCGAGTGCCCGCGGCGACCTGCGGGAGCAACGAACGATAGCGGTCGAGGTCGCCACCCAGGCGACGCCACTCGGCCCATGCCTCCCGGGCGCGGCCGGGTGAGGTGCAGACCGCGAGCAGCGCGGCCTCGGCGGGATCCGGAAGCAGGAACGAGAGCGTGCCCGAGAGCGGAGATCCCTTCATCCCCCGCGCCTCGCGTCGATGCTGCGCTTGAGGAGATCCAGCACCTGCTCGCGGCTGTCGGCGCCACCGGCTCGGCTCATGTTCGCATCGTGATAGCGCCTCAGCAGCAGCACCTCGGGGAGGATTTCGTGTGCGAGATCCGCGTCGCGGAGACGCAGCGCCCACTCGAGCGCATAGGCATGCCGCCGATTCTCGAAGAGGCCCACGCTCCCGAACGTCGATCGGCGCGCGAGCAGGGTTCCGGTCACCAGGCCGGGTAGCGGGTCCATGATCCGGTGGCCCCGCAGCGTGTCCTCCTCGATCTTGACGCTCTCGTCCCAGAAGTTCTGCACCAGGCCGTAGCACGCCGCGAGCTCCGGGCGCTCCCGGAGGCGCGCGACCTGGAGCTCGAGCTTCGTCGGGGGCCACAGGTCGTCGGCGTCGAGGAACGCGAGGAACTCGCCCCGGCTGGCGCGAATCCCGCGATTCAACGCCACCGCGGGGCCGGCGTTCGGCTGCTTCAGCCCGATCACCTCCTCGCCAAACGTCGCGACGACTTCGGCCGTGTGGTCGGTGGAGCCGTCATCCACGACGATCGCCTCCAGCGGGCGATAGGTCTGTGCGAAGACGCTCCGCAGCGATTCGGCGATCCAACGCTCGGCGTTGTAGGCCGGAAGGATGCAGCTGACCAGCTCGGGCACACATTCGCCGGGAAGTCCCGGGGAGACTTCGGAGGACTCGCGTGGGGGTAGAAGCTCGTCCATCGATGCCGTCGCGAACCTAGAAACGCCCTCGAAGCCGGACAAGCGATGCGGATCCTGATGTGGACGTCGTTCCTGCGCTCCACGTACGGTGGGCTGGAGACGTTCCTTCAGCTCCTCGTCCCCCGGCTGGCCGCGCTCGGCCACGAGATCGTGATCGCCGACGAGGAGTTCGAGGCCGACATCGAAGAGGAGCAGTACGGAAAGGACGTGAGGATAGTCCGGCTGCCGCGGCCCGAAGCGAACGGTGCGGCGACGTTCGCGGCTCTCAGCGAGGGGGTGCAGCGCGTGGAGCGGCTGCTGGCCGAGTTCGACCCGCACCTCGTTCACGTATGCAAGGCTTGTCCCAGCCTGTTCTATCTCCTCCGCAGCGACGAGCGGCGCCATCTGCCCATGCTCTTCAACCTGCACGGCGCGCACGTGGCCCCGCTCGCCGATCCGCAGACGCTGGGTGGCCGGATGCTGCGCTCGGCCGACTGGATCGTGGCCTGCTCGAACGCCACCCTCGAGCACCTGATCGCTCTCGCGCCGGAGATCCGGTCCCGGGCGAGCGTCGTGTACAACGGCATGCCGGCTCCGCCCGGCCCGGTGACCGCACCGTCCGCCCATCCTCCGCGGCTCGTCTGCCTGGGGCGGCTCCACGTCGAGAAGGGGTTCGATGTGGCGCTGGCTGCGGCCGACCTGCTCGTCGATCGGTGGCCCGACCTGGAGGTGGTGATCGCCGGGGAAGGGCCGGCACGGCCGGAGCTCGAGGCCCTCGCGGCGCGCGGCCGGCTTTCGGATCGCGTTTCGTTTCCAGGGTGGGTTGCGCCTGAGGCCGTCCATCGACTCCTCGTCCGCGCCTCGGTCGTGCCGGTGCCCTCGATCCACGAGGGTTTCGGGCTCGTCGCACTCGAGGCGGCGCTGGCCGCCCGCCCCGTCGTCGCGTCGCGGGTCGAGGGAATCCCCGAGGTGGTGCTCGACGGCGAAACCGGCATCCTCGTTCCACCCGCGCACGCCCGCGCGCTGGCGCAGGCGATCGATCAGCTGCTCGAAGACCCGAGGCGCGCCGCGGCGCTCGGGGCTCGAGCACGGGAGCTGGCAATCGAGCGCTTCGGGGTGGAGCGGTGTGTGGCGGGATACCTCGAAGTCTACGAGCGGATCGTGGCAGGGCGTTGAAAATGGCCCGTCTGCTGCGTTGCGCTCCTCGTTCTTCCTGCGGCGTGGGAATCACCACGCCTCGGAAGAGCCTCGTCGCGCGCCTTGCATCTG
>DASSBK010000286.1:0-6699 GCA_035698825.1 Gemmatimonadota bacterium | reverse complement strand
CGCCTCGTCGTTCCGGGTGAGGATCGACGTCACCGCGGCGGTGACGAGGACGAGAGCGAGCGCGGCGGCCACGAGTGCCCAGGGCGGCAACCCCGCCCCCCTGGGACGCCGGCGCGCTGCGAGCGGGACCGCTTCCCCGCGCTCGACGCCGGCCGCCGGCTCGTCGTCGAGCCGTGCGTCGATCCCGGCCCAGAGGTCGCGCGGCGGACGGATCTCGCGCGGCAGTCCGGCGGCGGCCGCGAGCAGGGCCTCCAGCGAGCGCGCCTCGCCGCGGCAGGCGTCGCAGCTCGCGAGGTGGGCGGCCATGGCCTCCTCGTCCCGCTCGTCGAGCGACCCCTCGACCCATTCGTCGAGCCGTCTGCGGACTTCCTCGCACGTCATGCCAGCGCCTCCCGCAAGAGCTTCCTCGCCCGGTGGAGCTGGGCCTTCGAGGTGCCGGCCGCGATGCCGGTCATCTCGGCGATCTCCTCATGGCGGTAGCCCTCCACATCGTACAGCACGAACACCGCCCGCGCTCCGGGCGGGAGCGCGGCGATCGCCCGCTCGAGATCGACCGCCAGACCGGAGCGCGGGGCGGGCTGGGAGCGCGGGCCGAGCGCGGCGGCGACGTCCACCCTGCGCTCCCGCCGGCCCGCGGACCTGCGGTCCGCCAGCACGACGTTGACCGCCAGGCGATGGAGCCACGTCGCGAACGCGGCCTCGCCCCGGAACGAGCCCAGCTTTGCCCACGCGCGGACGAACACGTCCTGCGTCCGCTCCATCGCGTCCTCCGGATCGCCCGTCAGGCGCAGGCAGAGCGCGTAGACGCGCCCGACATGATCCTCGTAGAGCCGCCGGAACGCGGAGCGGTCCCCGCCCTGCGCGCGGCGGACGAGGTCGCTCCCCTGCACGTCGGATCCTCCCGCGATCGGGTCCACTCGGTCGTTCATGGGATGCCGCCGCGCCGCCCGGGGTTTGAACGCTGGCGGCTGCTCGCGTTCGAACGGGGGCGGTTGCCCGCGTTTGAATGCGGGGACGTTCCCCCATATACTCCTGCTCTCCCATGGTGATCATCGCGAACCCGCGGGCCGGACATGGGAAGGGCGCCGGGAATGTGGAGAGATTGCGGGGCGCGATCCGACGCCGGGGTCTCGACGGCCGCATCGTAGTCACCGACAGGCCGGGTCACGCCACCGAGCTGGCGCGCGCGCTCGTCGAGGGCGGCGAGCGGAGGATCGCCGCGATGGGCGGCGACGGGACGATCGGAGAGGTCGCCAACGCGCTCGTGGGAACGGAGGTCGAGCTGGCGCTGATCTCCATGGGTACCGGCAACGACATCGCCCGCAGCCTGGGTCTGCCGCTCAACGACCTGCCCGCTTCCCTGATCCTGGCCTTCGACGGCGTAGCGCACCCCGTCGACGTCGGCCGCGAGCGCGACCGCGCGTTCCTTTCGGTGCTGGGGCTCGGCTTCCCGGCGGTCGTCGCCGCGGAGGCCAACAGCTTCACGTGGCTGAAAGGACCGCCGGCGTTCTTCGCCGCCGTCTACAAGGCGGTCCATCGCCTGCGCGCCGTCCCCCTCCGCATCGAGATGGACGACCTCACCCTGGACATGGAATGCGCGGCCGTGATGATCCAGAATACCCCCTACACGGGCGGTGGATTGCTGATGGCTCCCGGCGCCAGCATGGACGACGGCCTCCTCGACGTCGTCGTGGTCGATGACATCGGCAAGAAGAACCTCATGATCAACTTCCCGAAGGTCTACTCCGGCCGTCATCTGCGGCACCCGAGCTTCCAGCTCCATCGCACCTCGCGGGTGAGGATCGAGTCGGAGGAGCGGCTCCCCAAGATGTTCGACGGGGACCTCTGCGGATGGACGCCGGTCGAGGCCGAGGTCGACCGCGGCGCCCTCCGCGTGGTCCTCCCGGCCGCCTGAGACATGGACCGCGTCTCCCGAGCGCTGGCCGGCAAGGAGATCCTGGTCACGGGTGCGACCGGCTTCCTCGGCCAGCCGCTCCTCGAAAAGATCCTCTGGTCGGCGCCCGACGTGGAACGGATCCACGTCCTGATCCGACCCAAGCGCCCGTTCGGCGGCGAGGTCCAGACGCCGGCCGAGCGGCTCCGCAGGGAGCTCTTCCAGTCCAGCGTCTTCGACCGGCTCCGCTACCGCTACGGCGACGACTTCGAGCGCTTCCTCGAGCAGAAGCTGGTCGCCGTGGGCGGCGACATCTCGCAGGACCGCCTCGGCATCGATCCCGCTCTCCGCGAGGAGCTCCATCATCGCATCGATCTCATCATCAACAGCGCCGCCGTCGTCTCGTTCGACGCGCCGCTCGACGACGCGCTCTCGCTCAACACGCGCGGGGCGGGCCGCGTGGCGGACTTCGCCGCCGAGTGCGACGCCGCCGCGCTGATCCACGTCTCGACCGCCTACGTCTGCGGCGCCAGCGACCAGTCGATCCCCGAGACGATCCACCACGCCGCTCCGCATTCCGAGGAGCGCTTCCCGATTCGCGGCTTCCGCGATCCCGACGACGACCTGGCCCGCATCGAGGAGACCGTCGCGCGCGTCCGCGAGCAGGGGAACGGGCCGGGGGTCCGCCGCGAGCTGGTCGAGGCGCTGGTCCAGCGGCGGCGGCGCCGCGGCGGGTCGCGCGAGCCGCGCCGCGAGGCGATCGAGAACCTGCGCGACCGCTGGATCGAGAACCGGCTCGTCGAGGAGGGCATGAAGCTGGCGCGCGAGCGCGGCTGGAACGACACCTACACCTACACCAAGGCGCTCGGCGAGCAGATCGTCCTGCGCCGGCGCGGCACGGTGCCGCTGGCGATCGTCCGTCCCGCGATCATCGAGTCGAGCCTGTCTGAGCCCTCGCCCGGATGGCTCGACGGGCTGCGCATGGCGGATCCCCTGATCGCCGCGATCGGCAAGGGCCGCCTGCGCTCGCTGCCGCTCGATCCCGACGTCGTGCTCGACCTCGTTCCCGCCGACATGGTCGTCAACACGATCCTGGCGGCCATCCCCAAGCTCGCCGAGGACGGCCGCGGCTCGCTCGAGATCTACCAGGTGGCGACCGGCTCGCGGAACCCGATCACGATGGGGCGCCTGCACGAGCTGATCGTGGGGTACTTCGAGGCCAACCCCATGCTCGACAAGCAGGGCCAGCCGATCCGCGTCAAGCCGCTCACGTTCCCCAGCCCGGAGTCCTTCCGCCGCCGGTATAGGCTGAAGGCCGTGCCGCTGTCGGCGGCGGAGTCGACGCTCGAGCGGATGGCGGGCTGGGGCGTGATGGCCGACCGGGCCCAGAAGCAGCGCCGGAAGCTCGCCGCGACGCGCGCGGCGCTCGACAAGCTGTTCTACTACGGAGAGCTGTACGAGCCGTACCTGAACCTCGACTGCCGGTTCGAGGTCGACAACACGATGCGGCTCTTCGAGTGGTTGACCCCCGAGGAGCGCCGCCGATTCAACTTCGACGTCTCACGCATCAACTGGCGCCATTACATCCACGTCCACATCGCGGGCATCAAGAAGTACATCCTGAAGGTCGAGCGCGCGGGGACCCTGGAGGTCGAGGAGGACGTCTCCGCCGAGCGGGAGGCGGTCCGCACGATCAACGACCTGCTGCGGCACGGAGCGGAGCGGTATCCCGAGCAGGTCGCGCTCCAGGTCCAGCGGGACGGCGGCTGGGTCCGCTACACGTTCGCCGATCTGCTCGACGCGGCGCTGCGCGTGGGCGACCGCTTCCACCGGCTGGGCTACGCGAAGGGCGACCGCGTCGTCCTGTGGTCCGAGAACCAGCCCGAATGGGGCGTGGCCTACATGGGAGCGGCGGCGATCGGGCTCGTGGTCGTGCCGCTCGACTCCCGCACGTGGCATCGGGAGGTGTGGTCCGTGGCGGGCTTCACCGGCGCGCGGGCGATCCTCGCGTCCCGCGGATGCTTCGCCCGGCTGACCGGCCAGGAGCTGGCTCGGAACGAGAGCGCGGCGCGGCCGGTCGCGCTCCTCGACGTCGATTCGGAGTGCGAGCCGTTCGCGCGCGCCGAGTATCCGCGGTCGACCGATCCCGCGCCGGCGGCAATCCGCACCCAGGAGATGGAGCCGCCGGGGCCCGACGACCTGGCGTCGATCATCTTCACGACCGGCACCGCGGTCGACCCCAAGGGCGCCATGCACACGCACCGGAACTTCCTGTCGAACCTCTTCGGGGTCAGCCGCTCGCTGCCGCTGACTTCCGACGACCGGTTCCTGAGCGTCCTGCCCCTCTACCACGCGCTGGAGTTCACGTGCGGGTTCCTGGCGCCTCTCTACCGCGGCTGCACGGTCACCTACGCCCGGTCGCTCAAGCCCAAGGTCATCCTCGAGACGATGCGGGAGACCGGCACCACGATCATGCTCGGCGTCCCCACTCTCTACGCGCTCCTGCGCGACGACATCGAGCGGCGGGTCCTTGGCGCCTCGCGGTCGCAGCTCCGGAGCAACCTGATGGAGACCGGCAAGCGATTCGCCCGCTCCTGGGAGCGGCGCTTCGACCGCTCGATCGGACGGCAGATGTTCTTGCGCGTTCATCAGGCGCTGGGCGGCCGGCTGCGGTTCCTCGTGAGCGGCGGCTCCGCGCTCGGCGACGAGCTCTACGAGACCTATCGCGCCATGGGGATCCAGATCTACGAGGGGTACGGCCTCACCGAGACGGCGCCCGTCCTCACCGTCAACCCGCTGTACCAGAGCCGCAAAGGATCGTGCGGCAAGCCCGTTCCGGGAGTCGAGCTACGGCTCTTCCATACCGACAAGGACGGGATCGGGGAGATCATCGTCCGCACGCCGAGCCTCATGAAGGGCTACTGGGACAACCCGAGGGCGACCGAGCGCGTCGTGATCGACGGCTGGTTCCACACCGGCGACCTGGGCTGGGTGGACGCCGACGGCTACCTGTACATCACGGGGCGGATCAAGGACGTGATCGTGACCGGAGCGGGCAAGAACGTCTACCCGATGGACCTCGAGGCGATCTACCGGGCCATCCCCGAGATCGAGGAGATCGTGGTGGTCGGCGTGCCGAGCGGCCTGTCCGAGGACGTGCACGGCGTCGTGGAGCCGTCGAAGGGTCTCGAGGGGACCGCCGAGGAGATCCGGAAGCGGATCCAGCGCGAGATCCAGCGCGTGGGGCGCGACTTGCCCGGGTACCACCGCCTCCAGCAGCTCCACGTCTGGCCGGCCGGGTTGCCGCGGGACGGTGACGGCAAAATCGACCGCGACGCCGTGCGGCGGGCGGTGCGCGAGCAGGCGGCGGGGGAAGCCGCCGCGCGGCCACCCGGCGAGGCGGCCGCGCGCGCACCGGGGCGCGACGGGGATCGCCGGCAGGCCGTCGTCGAGGAGATCGCTCGCCTCGCGCGCGTTCCAGCCGCCGACGTCCGGCCGGAGAACCGGCTAGCCGACGACCTGGGGCTCGATTCCCTCCAGGCGATCGAGCTCCTCCTCTACCTCGACCACACGCTCGGCGTCTCGCTCGACGACGAAACCGCCGGCCGGATCGAGACCGTGGGGCAGCTCCTCGCCGAAGTGCCCGCGGAGACTCCTCCCGCCGCTCCGCGGCGCGCCCGCCCGACGACCACGGTGCGCTCCGCGCTCCCGCATCACGAGCGGCCTGCCATCGACCGCGCGCTCTCCGGCTCGTTCCGCGCCGGGCTCAAGGCCCTCTACCGCGGCTACTTCGATCTCGAGGTGCGGGGCGCCGAGCGGATCCCGGCCGAGCCGCCCTACATCCTGGCCGCCAACCACTCCAGCCACCTCGACGCGCCCGCCGTCCTGGCGGCGATCGAGCTCGCGCGGGGGCCCGATGCCGCGCGGCGGCTCCATATGCTCGGCGCGCGCGACTATTTCTTCGACACTCCGCTCAAGCGGTGGTTCTTCAGCACGTTCCTGAACGTCGTCCCGATCGAGCGCACGGAGACCTCGCTGGCCGGGCTCCGGATGGTCAAGCGGATCCTGTCGTCGGGAGAGTCGGCGCTCATCTTCCCCGAGGGGACGCGCTCGCGGACGGGCGAGATCGACGTCTTCAAGCCCGGCCTCGGGCTCCTCGCGCGCGAGCTCGAGGTGCCGATCGTGCCGGTCCACATCGGCGGCACGTTCCCGGCGCTCCCCGCGGGCAAGATCGTGCCGCGGCCGGGGAAGGTCGTGGTCGCGTTCGGCGAGCCCGTGACGATGGACGCCTACCGCGGCGACGGCGCGCCCAGCAGGGACGAGGTGTACCGCCGGATCGCCGCGGACGTCCGCGAGACGATCGTCGATCTCGGCCGCGCGGGGAACGGCAGAGGCCGCTCCCCGGAATGAAGAGCGCGGCGTTCTTCGATGTCGACGGGACGGTGGTGGCCGGCGACATCGTCCGCTACGGCGTCGAGATCCGCACCATGGACCGCTCGCGGCTCGGCCGGCTGGCGTGGATCGCCGGCTTCCTGCCGCGCGTGCCGTGGCTCCTGGCGCTGGACGCCTGGCGGCGCGCGGCGTTCCAGCGCTCGTTCTACCGCGTCTACCGGGGCCTTCCCGCCGACGAGCTCGAGCGCCGCGCGGCGGCCCTCTTCACCGCCTACATCGAGCCCCGCATCTTTCCCGACGCCGTCGAGCGGATCGAGCGTCACCGCGCGCGCGGCGACCGGGTCGTTTTCATCACCGGGTCGGTCGCCTCCATCGTGGCTCCGCTCGCCGAGCACCTGGGCGTGTCGTCGGTG
>DASSBK010000285.1:0-3989 GCA_035698825.1 Gemmatimonadota bacterium | reverse complement strand
GTCCTCCACGTCCTCGCCGAGGACGGCGTCGTCTGGGCTTCGACGCCCGCGGGCGTCAGCCGCTTCGCGTGGCGGGAGGCGCGCCGGTGAGCGCCCGGGCGCGTCACGCCGCGTGGTTCCTGATCGTCGCGGCGATCCCGTCGGCGGGGGGCTGTGGCGGAGGCCCGGTGCCGGGGCCGCCCGGCAACCGCGACACGATCTCGCTGGAAGACGCGGGGGGCCCCGTGCGCGGAGTCGGGGAACCCGCCACGACGGTCGCCGAACGCGACACGCTCGTCGAACGCGACACGCCCGCCGAGACCGATACGACCAAGGGTGCCGCCGAGGCGGATTCGGACGCCGTCGCCGACACCGCTCCCCAGGCGACGGGGTCGTGGAGTGCCGGCGTCGTCGACCTCCCGTCCGGAGCGGCCGGCATCTCGACGCTCGTCTCGGTCCGGACCGCGCGGCACGAGGGGTTCGACCGCGTCGTGTGGGAGCTCGAGGGAGACATGCCGGGCATCCACGTCGAGTACGTCGACGAGCCGGTGCGGTCGTGCGGATCGGGCGAGCCCGTCGCGCTGACGGGCGACGCGTGGCTCGAGGTCCGGATCACGCCCGCGAACGCGCACAGCGAAGCCGGGCGACCGACGATCGCGGAGCGTCGCCGCGCGACCGGTCTGCCCGCGGTCCTCGAGATCGTCCAGACCTGCGACTTCGAGGGGATCGTGACGTGGGTCCTCGCGGTGCGGTCCCCCGAGACCTTCCGCCTCGCCCGGTTCGGCGACCCGTCGCGCCTCGTCGTCGACGTTCGACACCGGCAGTGAACGCGCGCGGGGAGTTCGCGTGGATCGACCGGCTCCTCGAAGTGCTGGGACCGGCCGCACGCCCGGGCGGCCGAATAGCGGCTGGCGACGACGTGGCGGTCCTGGCGGGTCCCGGCGGCGAGACGTGGGCCTGGACCGTGGACGGTCTGGTCGAGGGCGTCCACTTCCGCTTCGACTGGCTCGATCCCGAAGCGGTGGGCCATCGCGCGCTCGCCGCGAGCCTGAGCGACCTCGCGGCCGCGATCGCCGAGCCGATCGGCGTGCTGGTGTCGGCGGCGGGATCGCGCGCCGCGTTCGACGCCCGGCTCGTGGGCGTCTATCGCGGTCTGCGGGATCTCGCGATGCGGTGGGACTGCCCGGTCCTGGGGGGAGACCTCTCGCGCTCCGAAGGTCCGCTCCAGCTGACGGTGACCGCTCTGGGCCGCTGCCCGCGCGGGGCTCCACCGGGTCGCGCGGGCGCGCGGCCGGGCGACGAGGTGTGGGTGACGGGCGAACTCGGCGGGCCGGCGGCGGGGATCGCGCTGCTCGCGGATGCGGGGAGCGATCCCGCGCGCCTCGCCGCCGCGCGTCAACACCCCGCCGTCCGGCGGCTCGCCCGTCCAGAGCCGCGCCTCGCAGAGATCGCGTGGCTCGCCGAGCGGACTTCCCTCCACGCGCTGATCGACGTCTCCGACGGCATCTCCGGAGATCTCTCGCACATCGCCGGCCGCAGCGGAGTCCGGATCGCGATCGAGACCGGAGATCTGCCCGTACACGCCGACGCGCTCGACGCGGCCGCGCGTCTCGGGCGGGATGCTGGGCTCTGGGCGCTCCATGGCGGCGAGGAGTTCGAGATCGCGGCCTGCGCGCCGGCCGGTTCGGTCGCTCCGCTCGTCGCCGCGTTCGAGTCGCGCTTCGGGATTCCGCTGACGCGCATCGGGATCGTCGAGGAGGGGAAGGGGATCGTCGGCCGCGAGGGCGGAAACGAGCAATCGATCGCGCCCGGCGCATGGGATCATTTCCGATGAACGCTGTTGCGCGAAGCGAAGCCCCCGCGTAGGATTTCGCCACCCATCCGCATTCGACATCGCTCGTGACGGCCGCGACCGCCGCGGCTCCGTTCCACCTCGATCGGGGAGCGTCTCCTTGTCCAGCATCGCCCGTCTCGTGGCCCGCGAGGTCCTCGATTCCCGCGCGCGCCCGACCGTGGAGGTCGAGTGCCACACGGACGACGGCGCATGCGGTCGGGCGATCGTCCCGTCCGGCGCGTCGACGGGCGAGCACGAAGCGCTCGAGCTGAGGGACGGCGACGAGTCGCGATTTCTCGGAGCGGGCGTGATGCGCGCGATCGAGAACGTGCGGAGCAGTGTCGCGCCGGCCGTGACCGGCATGGACGTCGCCGACCAGGAGGCGCTGGACGCGCGACTCGTCGAGCTCGATGGTACGCGTGACAAGTCGAAGCTCGGCGCCAACGCGCTCCTCGCCGTGTCCATGGCCGTGGCGGCGGCCGCTGCGGAGTCCGCCGGCGAGCCGCTCTTCCGATCCCTGGGCGACGGCGAGCTTCTCCCGGTCCCGCTCCTCAATATCCTGAACGGCGGCGCGCACGCGGACAACACGGTCGACATCCAGGAGTTCATGGTCGCGCCGATCTCGGCGCCGACGTTCGCCGAGGCGCTGCGTGCCGGCGCCGAGATCTACGGTTCGCTCAAGCGCGTGTTGACCAGGCGCGGCCTCTCGACGGCGATCGGCGACGAGGGCGGCTTCGCGCCCGATCTCGACTCCAACGAGGCGGCCCTCGACGCGCTGATCGAGGCGATCGAGGCGGCGGGGTACGAGCCCGGCGGGGACGTGGCGCTCGCGCTGGACGTGGCCGCGACCGAGCTCTTCGCCGACGGGGAGTACCGCTGGAAGAAGCGCGGATCGGATCCCATGAGCGCCGACGACCTGATCGACGACTACGAGCGACTCACCGAGCGGTATCCCATCGTATCGATCGAGGACGGTCTCTCCGAGGACGACTGGGATGGATGGATCGCGCTGACGAAGCGGCTCGGGGGGAAGGTCCAGCTCGTCGGCGACGATCTGTTTGTCACCAACCCGGACCGGCTCGAGCGCGGGATCGATGCCGGAGCGGCGAACGCGATCCTGATCAAGCTCAACCAGATCGGCACCGTGAGTGAGACACTGGCCGCCATCGACGTCGCGCAGAAGGCCGGATACGCGCAGGTGATCTCGCACCGGTCGGGCGAGACCGAAGACACATTCATCGCCGACTTCGCGGTCGCCACGGCCGCCGGCCAGATCAAGACGGGGGCTCCGGCGCGCGGGGAGCGCACCGCCAAGTACAACCGGCTCCTCAGGATCGAGGAGCGGCTGGGCGCGCGGGCCCGGTACGCGGGCCGCGGCGCGTTCGCGGGGCGAGCGTGACGCGGAAGCGTCTCGCGGACCGGCGCGAGCGGCGGCGGCAGAAGGCGCTCTTCCTGGCCCTCGTCGCGGCGCTCGTGGGCTACGGCTTCTTCATGGGAGATCACCGGCCGTGGCACCTGTTCATGCTCCGCGTCGAGCGGGGGGAGACCGAGGCGCGGATCGCGGACCTCAAACGCGAGAACCGGGAGCTCCTCTCGGAGCGTCAGCGCCTGTCCGACGACGACTACACGCTGGAGCGGCTGGCCCGGGAGAAGGGAATGGTCCGTCCCGGGGACATGGTGTACCGGCTCGTGCCCGTTCCCGAGGGGATCCGCGAGACGGTGGCCGAGTCGTTGGCCGCGCGCGCCGCGCGGCAGGAGGCCGCGGCCGCCGATTCGATGCGGGCGGCGGCCACCCCTCTGGCGCCCCTTTCGACGCCTTGACACCCGTTGGGAAGACGCTATTTTCTGGCTCCACATCGCGGGGTGGAGCAGTCTGGTAGCTCGTTGGGCTCATAACCCAAAGGTCGCGGGTTCAAATCCCGCCCCCGCTACCAAATTCGAGAGGGGTTGGCCGACGAGTTCGGGCCGACCCCTTTCTCTTTGCCTGTTTCGGCGTACTCTCTTTCGGCGCATTCGCCCAGCGTTCGTTGCGAGGCCGTGGCGGCGTAGCTCAGCCTGGTAGAGCAAGGGACTCATAAGCCCTGGGTCGCAGGTTCGAATCCTGCCGCCGCCACCACGATGATCAGGATGATGAAAACGGCCCATCTGCCTCGTTGAGCTTCTCGTGTCTTCCTGC
>DASSBK010000284.1:0-17727 GCA_035698825.1 Gemmatimonadota bacterium | reverse complement strand
TCCACCACGCGCCACGCGTCGGGGGTCCCGGCATCCCCGGCGCCGGCACGCGGGCGCACCTCGCGCGGAAGGAGGTGGGCCGTGCGCTTCGAGACGATCATGAGCTCGTTGCCCAGCGAATCGACGACGACCTGGGTGTCGGCGATGAACCGCGGCACGCTGTCCTCCGCCGGTGTCGCGGGCTCGGGCGCGTCGGCTTCGCGCCCGCAGGCGGCCGCCGACAGCGCGACGATCACGGTGAGGGCCGCTGCCGCCGGGCGCGCGCGGATGTCGGCCCGCGGGCTCATTCCGAGCCGCGCATCCACGCGCCGCTCCGTCCGCCTTCCTTGGACTCGAGCCGGATCTCGTCGATCGTCATCCCCCGGTCGAGCGATTTCGCCATGTCGTAGATCGACAGGAGCGCGCCGACCACGGCGGCGAGCGCCTCCATCTCGGCGCCCGTCCGCGCGGTGACGACGACCTCCGAGCGCGCCCGCACGCCGGGGAGGGCGTCGTCCGCGTCGAGTTCGATCGAGACGTGTTCGAGGGGCAGCGGATGGCAGAGGGGCACAAGGTCGGCGGTGCGCTTGGCGGCCTGGATGCCGGCCACGCGCGCGACCGCGAGCGCGTCTCCCTTCGGGAGCTCGCCGCCCGCGATGGCCGCGAGCGCGGCCGGGCTCATGCGTATGGCACCGCTCGCGCGCGCGGTCCGGCGCGTCGGCTCCTTGCCCGACACGTCGACCATGCGCGCCCGGCCGGAGGCGTCGAGGTGCGTCGGGAGGGTCACGACCTCCGGTGGGCCTCGCCCGCCGGGACCGGGTCGCCCGGACCGGGATGCGCCCCCTCCGGCCCCTTCCAGGCTCCCATCTCGCGGTACTTCTCCCGCCGGCGCCGGATCCGCTCGTCGATACTCCAGGACGCAATCTCGCCCAGGTGTCGCCGGACCGCCTCGGCGATCGCGCGCGCCGTGGAGGCGTAGTCGGCGTGGGCGCCGCCCAGGGGTTCCGGAATGATCTCGTCGACCACACCCAGTCGCTCGAGGTCCTCGGCCGTGATCTTCATGGCGCGCGCCGCGAGCTCCCGCTTCTCGCCGTCCTTCCAGAGGATGGCGGCGCACCCCTCGGGGCTGATCACCGAATAGAAAGCGTTCTCGAGGATCAGGATCCGGTCGGTGACGCCGATCCCCAGCGCGCCGCCCGACGCGCCCTCGCCGGTGACGACCGACAGCGTGGGGACGCGCAAAGCCGCCATCTCGCGCAGGTTGTGCGCGATCGCCTCGGCCTGCCCACGCTCCTCCGCCCCGATGCCGGGATAGGCGCCGGGCGTGTCGATGAAGGCGATGATCGGATGGCCGAACTTCTCCGCCGTCTTCATGAGCCGCATCGCCTTGCGATATCCTTCGGGGTGCGGCATGCCGAAGTTCCGGCGCAGGTTCTCCTTGGTGTCGCGGCCCTTCTGCTGTCCGACGATCGCGACGGGCTGGCCGTCGAAGCGCGCCAGGCCGGAGATCATCGCGTGGTCGTCCGCATAGGCGCGATCTCCGTGGATCTCGAGCCAGTCCGTGAAGCACCGCTCGACGAAGTCCAGCGGATACGGCCGCCGGGGATGCCGGGCGAGCTGGACGCGCTGGATCGGAGTGAGATGGGAGAAGATGTCTTCCTTGAGGCGCGCGAGCTTCGCCTGAAGCGTGGCGAGCTCGGCCGTGACGTCGATGCCGCGCTCCTCGGCCAGCGCCTCCATCTCCTCGATCTTCTCTTCGAGCTCCACGATCGGCCGCTCGAAGTCGAGGTATCCGCCCTTCGCCATCAGCGCCGCCCCCCGTTGGCGCCCGTCGGCGCGCGCCGCGCCGTGCCGTTGGCCTCGGAAAGCCGGACGCTGTTCTCGCCGAGGAGTCCGCCGAGCGTCTCGAGGAGCGAATCGCTGAGCGCGACCGCGAGACCCGTAGCGAGCTCGGCGACGCTGCTTCCCGTGTCGACGGTGATCCGGACGGGCAGCGAGCCCGAGTGCTGGATCAGGAGCCCCCGCACGGCGGCCAGCGTCTGGTTGTCGCACTTCTCGCGCGGGACCCGCACCTCGAGCCGGTGGTTGCCGGCGAGCGCGGCCTCGGCCAGGGGGACCACGCTCGAGACGATCACCTTGCCGGGCTCCTCTTCGCGGCGGTCCACGCGACCGTGCACGAGGAGCGGAGTGTCGGAGAGGATCAGCGGACGGGCGGTCTCGTACATGGTGCTGAACGCGATCGCCTCCACCGTGCCGCTGTAGTCCTCGAGCGTGAAGAAGGCCATCTCGTCTCCCCGGCGGTCGCGCTTGGACTGCACCGCGGTCACCACGCCGCCCAGGCAAACGTCGCTTCCGTGCGGCGAGGCGGCCACCTCGGCGGCCGTGGCGCGGGCGAACGCGCGGAGCTGGGCGCGGACCTTGTCGAGCGGATGCCCGGAGATGTAGAAGCCGAGCACCTCCTTCTCCTGGCGCAGCCGGTCGCCGGGCTGCCACGGATCGATGTCGGGCATGGGGGGAAGCGTCCGGCTCGTGTTCTCCGGGGCCCCGGAAAAGAGCGTGAACTGGCCGCGCTCGCGCTCGTCCGCCTTGCGCTGTCCGTAGCCGATCGCCAGGTCCAGGACCGCGATCTGCTGCGCCCGGTGGCCGTCCAGACCGTCGCAGGCGCCCGCAGCCACCAGGCTCTCGAGGACGCGCTTGTTCGCCTGCCGCAGGTCGACCCGTTCCGCCAGCTCGAAGAGGTTCCCGAACCGTCCGTGGCGCTCGCGCGCCGCGATGATCGATTCGACGGCGCCGCGGCCCACGTTCTTGATGCCGCCGAGGCCGAAGCGGATTCCGCGTTCGACGTTCGTGAACGACCAGCCGGACTCGTTGACGTCCGGCGACAGGATCTCGATTCCCATCCGGCGGCAGGCGTCGATGTAGCGGACGACCTTGTCGCTGTTGCCCATCTCGGCGGTCAGCATGGCGGCCATGAATTGTCGCGGGTGGTGCGCCTTGAGCCAGGCGGTCTGATACGACAGCAGGGCGTAGGCGGCCGAGTGCGACTTGTTGAAGCCGTAGCGTCCGAACGTCACGATGTCCTTCGCCAGCCGGTCGACGACCGGTCGGGAGTAGCCCCGCTCCAGGGCGGCGCCCCGAAACCGCTCGAGCTGCTCCTCGATCAACGACTGGATCTTCTTCCCGATCGCCTTTCTGAGAACGTCGGCCTGGCCCAGCGAGAACCCCGCCACGCGGTAGGCGATCTGCAGCACCTGATCCTGGTAGACGATGACGCCGTAGGTGTCGGCCAGGAGCTCCTCGAGATCGGGATGGTAGAAATCGACGGGCTCCTCGCCGCGCTTCCGCCGGACGTAGCGCTCGGTCATGCCCGTATCCAGCGGTCCGGGACGGATGAGGGCGTTCAGGGCGATCAGATCCTCGAAGCGATCGGGCAGCATGCGCTGGCAGATGTCGGCGGCCAGCGACGACTCGAACTGGAAGACCCCGTCGGTCCGGCCCTCGGACAGCAGCCGGTAGGGCTCCGGGTCGTCGAGCGGGATCCGGTCGATGTCGATGCGTGGCCCGCCGGCCGCGATCGCGTCCACCGCGTCATCGATGACCGTCAGCGTGCGAAGCCCCAGCAGGTCGATCTTCAGGAGCCCGACCTTCTCGACGCTCGTCATGTCCCACTGGGTGGTGAGCTCGCCCTTCTCGGAGCGGTACAGGGGCACGTGCTCGACCAGCCGGTCGGGAGCGATGACGATCCCGGCGGCGTGGACGGACGCGTGACGCGCCAGGCCCTGGAGCTTTCCGGCGTCGTCGAGGAGCCGACGTGTGCGATCGCTGGAGCGGTACGCCTCGGCGATCTCCGGCACCTGCTCGATCGCCTCCTCGACCCGGACCGGCTGGGGCGAGCCGGGGGCGTTGGGGATGAGCTTGGCGATCCGGTCGGTCTCGGCCAGCGGAAGCTGCAGCACGCGCCCGACGTCGCGGACGGCGGCCTTCGATTTCATCGTCCCGAACGTGATGATCTGCGCGACCGACTGGTCGCCGTACTTCTCCTTCACGTACTCGATCACTTCTCCCCGGCGGTCGTCACGGAAGTCGATGTCGATATCGGGCATCGAGATCCGCTCCGGGTTCAGGAAGCGCTCGAACAGGAGCCCGTGGCGCAGCGGGTCGATGTTGGTGATACCGAGGGCGTAGGCGACCAGGCTGCCCGCCGCGGACCCGCGTCCGGGACCGACTGCGATCCCGCGCTCGCGCGCGTGGCGGATGAAGTCGGCAACGATCAGGAAGTATCCCGCGTAGCCGGTCTTGCGGATCACGTCGAGCTCATAGTCGAGCCGCTGGCGGGCTTCTTCCGAGATCGGGTCGTAGCGCTGGACGAGACCGGTGCGGGCCTGCGCCTCGAGCAGGTCCTCGAGCGTCTCGTGCTCGGGCGGCAACGGGAACGCGGGCAGGTGCGGGGTATCGAAGTCGAGCTCGACCTCGCACCGCTCGGCGATCCAGGCGGTGTTCGCCAGGGCCTCGGAGTGGTCCGGGAACGTCGCCGCCATCTCCGCGGGGCTCTTGAAGTAGAACTCGTCGGAGTGGAAACGCATGCGGTCCGCCTGGTCGACGAGCTTGCCGGTCTGGATGCAGAGCAGGACGTCGTGCGACGAGGCGTCGGCGCGGGTCTCGTAGTGGACGTCGTTGGTCGCCACGAGCGGGAGCCCGAGTTCCGCGGCGAGCTCGAGCACGCCGGCGTTAACGGTCCGCTGCTGGGGGATGCCGTGATCCTGGAGCTCGAGGAAGAAGCGCCCCTCGCCGAACACGCGCGCCATGCGCGTCGCGCACTCCCGGGCGGCCTCGTAGTTCTCGCGGTCCAGGAACGTGGCGACCTCGCCCTTGAGGCACGCGCTGAGCCCGATCAGGCCCTCGGAGTGCGCGGCCAGCGACTCGTGGTCAATGCGCGGCTTGTAGTAGAAGCCCTCGACGTATCCGATCGAGCTCAGCTTGATCAGGTTCCGCCAGCCGGTCTGGTTCTCGGCCAGGAGCACCAGGTGGAAGTAGTTGCCGCCCCGCCCGCCGCGCTCGTGGCGGCTTCCCGGTGCCAGGTACGCCTCCATCCCGAGGATCGGTTTGACGCCCGCCTTGCGCGCCGTCTCGTAGAACTCGACGGCGCCGAAGAGGTTGCCGTGATCCGTGAGGGCGAGGGCGCCCATGCCCATCTCGGCCGCCGTCCGCACCAGCGTGTCGAAGCGGTTCGCTCCGTCGAGGAGCGAGTACTGCGAGTGCGTATGAAGATGCACGAAGGACATCAGCGGCGGAGTCGGGGTAGGGGGTCCGCGGGCGTTCCTCGCCGGGGGGGACCATCCCCGCGGGCGCGCCCGGCGCGTCGAACGTCGAAGGTAACACCGGCGCATGGGCGAACCCATCCGGAGGCGCGGTCGGCGCTCACGAGAACTCCGCCGCCCCGCCCGCCGGCCACCCGGTCTGGCGCAGGGCCTCGTAGGCCACGATCCCGACCGCGATCGCGAGGTTGATCGAGCGCGCGGCGGGCCGCATGGGGATCGTCAGGCACCGGTCCGTATGGTCCTCCCAGAGATCCTGCGGCAGGCCCACCGTCTCCTTCCCGAAGAACAGCCAGTCGCCGCGCCGGAATCGGGCCTCCCCGTAGGGCCGGCCCGCGCGCGTGGTCGTGTACCACGATCGCTCGAGCGGCGGCGCCGCGGCGGAGAGGAAGCTCGCGAGGTCCGGATGGTTCTCCCAGTCGAGGGACGGCCAGTAGTCGAGCCCCGCGCGGCGCCGGCGGGAGTCGTCGAGGTCGAATCCCAGCGGTCCGACCAGGTGGAGCTTCGCGCCCGCCGCCACGCAGAGCCGGCCGATCGTCCCCGTGTTCTGTGGGATCAGCGGCTCGACGAGAACGACGTGCAGCGCCGGTCCGGCGTCGTCGGACATGCGCCGGAATCTAGAACGCGCTCGCGGAGTCGCCGCGCTTGACTTTCGCGCGCTGCCGGACGTTACTTCCGCTTCCTGCCCGATGCGCATCCTCCGACTCCTCCGCCTCGCGTTCCCGGGCGCCGCCGCGCTCCTCGCGCTCGGCGTCCCGTGCCCTTCCGCCTTCGCGCAATCCGGACTCGAGCTGCGGATCGCCGTGGATCGCGCGGAGCTCCGCTGGAGCTCGACCGGCCGCGGCCTGGGATGGCTCGGGCGCGGGGTCACGGTCGAGCGGCTGGGGGGCAGGGCGGGCTGGGCCCGGGTCGGCGTTCACGGCTGGATGTGGTCGGAGTCCCTGGAGCGCGCGGGCGACGCGTACCGCGTGGCTCCCGAGCGCGAGAACCTGCGCGCGGCCCCCAACGGGCGGATCCTGGGGCAGCTCGTCGAGGGCGTCGGAGTCCGCCGCGTGGCCACCGAGGGCCGCTGGCTCGAGATCGAGCTCGTGGGATGGCTGCCGGAATCGTCGGTGGCGCAGCCTGCCGCGGAGACGGCCCCCGACACCACCCGTCCCGCCCCACCGCCTCCGCGCCCCGCCGCCGAGGAATCCGAGCCGGCCGTCGCGCCGAGCGCCATGGGCACGCTGTCGCGGGGCGTCGAGATGCGGAACGCGCCCGAGGGCGAAGCGATCGCGCAGGTTCCGGCCGAGACGCCGATCCGCGTGCTGGAGTCGCGCGGGGGTTGGACGCGTGTGCGCGTGGACGGGTGGGTGCCGACGTCGGCCGTCCGCGCCGGGTCGCTCAGCGAGGTGGACCCCGACGTCGTGGCGGCGGCGCCCGCCGGCACGTTCATCGGCCGCACGGTGCGCTGGACGCTCGAGCACGTCGCGCTCCAGCAGGCCGACGCATGGCGCCCGGACTTCACGCCGGGGGAATGGTACGACCTCGCGCGCGTGCCTGGGTCCGACGGTCGTTACGTGTATCTCGTGATCCCCGAGCGGATGCTCGAGGAGTTCCGCGGGATGAGCCCGTTCCGGACGATCCGGGTCGAGGGCACCGTCCGGACCGGCCAGAGCGCGCTGACCGGCACCCCCATCGTCGACGTCACCCGCATGTTGCCCTGACCCCTGCGCGCGACGGCGTGCTCCGGGATCAGAACAAAGCGCCGAGCGGTCAAAACGGCTCAGATGCAAGGCGCGCGAGGAGCCGTTCCGAGGCGTGGCGAATCCCACGCCGCAGGAACGGCGACGAAGCGCAACGCCGCAGATGAGCCGTTTTCACCGCTCGGCAACCAACTAAGGGCGCCAGGCGGCTCCGATCGCCGTCCTCGCCTGCCGCATGTACTCCGGCACTCCCGGCTTCAGGCTCTCGCCGGCCCAGGCCGAGACCGTGATCGCGGCCTCGTCCTCCCCCTTCTCGTAGATCACGATCTCCTCGGCCAGGACGCGGCTCCACTCGGGGGGACCGAGCTGGGAATCGTACCAGGCGACGACCCGGTTCCAGTCGTCGGGAGTGTACGCCTCGAACGAGCGCATCTCGGCGGTCTGCTGCCGCGATGTGTGGACGCTCGCGCCCTCGTAGGGAGGGATGCCGCCAGCGCTCGCCGCGGGGGGCATGGGCCCGCCGTCGGGAAGCGCTCCGACGAGCGTCACCGCCGTGTCGGGCGCTGCCGCCGGCGCCGTGGTGTCGGCGGGAGTGCCAGGGTCGGGGTCGTCCCCGGAGCCGCCGCATGCCAGCGCCGCGATCAGGAGAGCGGTCGCGAAGGAAAGGGCGAGACCTGTCGGACGAACGGAGAGGATCGGACGAGCGGGAAGGATCAGAAGTTCTCGACGGTGAAGGAGACCCATTTCTCCACGGTCTCGTCCTTCAACGAGACGAACTGCCGGTCGGCGAACCTCACTTCCCACCGCTTCAGCTCGCCCACCTGCGGGTGCCAGCTGTAGAACGAGATCAGATAGTCGCCGGGACCTTCGGACTCCACGCGCGGGGGCGTGACCAGGCCGCGCACGCGCTGCGGGATCTTCCCGTAGAGGAGCGCCTCGCCGTTGTCGGCGTCGAAGCGGCGCAGACCCTGTGGGATCTCGTCCGTCGAGGTCAGCACGCGCACGAGGTTCAGCTCGGCGAACGTCAGCGAGTCCACGCTCGAGGGGACGTACCGGTAATCGAAGTTGTAGAACACCTCGACCACGAATCGCGCCAGCGAGAGCGCGTCCTCCGCCGTTTCGGGCGCCACGTGCTCGCGCTGGAGCAGCGCGTTGACGGCGTCGACGTAGTCGTTGTTCATCTCCTGGCCGAAGGCCGCGGGATCGACCCGGTTGATGAGCGGCCACGCGCGGTCGCGCTCGCTGAGCACGAACAGGGCCTGGAACAGCTCGCCCTCGGTGGTGACGCTGTAGAGGGCGACATCGCCGAGCGGCGGATGGATCACCCGGCCGAGGATCTCGATCTCCCAGTAGAACCTGTCGGGGTTCGGCTCGGGGATCGCGATCCGACCGGCGTCGGGCGGCGTGTTGTGGCGGAACTGCCGCATCAGCCGCTCGTACTCGGGCCACCAGAGCGTGAACGCGGCCTGCCGGACGAGCTGCGTCTCCGCCGCCGGCGTGACGGGCGACACGTCCTGGGCCACGGCCGCGGGAATCCCGCCGAGGGCCAGAGCGAGCAGGAAAACGGCGCCGGCCGTACGTATGCGCCGTGCGCGACCTGGGGAAGTTCGTTGCGGCATGAGGGTTATTCGAATCTATCCTCCGCGCGGGGCGTCAGGCAAGCCGAACGGGCGCTGTGCGCGCCCCCCGGTGCTCCCTAGCTTAGGGCGCCGTGACGACCCCCTTCCGGTACGAGGACGGCGAGATGCGGGTCGGAGGCGTCCCGCTCGCGCGGCTCGCCGCCGAGCACGGGACACCCCTGTACGTCTATCACCGCCCGACGATCGGCGCCCGGCTGGAGGAGGTCCGGCTGGCGTTCGCCGATCATCCCACCACGATCTGCTACAGCGTCAAGGCCAACTCTAACCTCCGTCTCCTAAAGTGGCTGGCCGGCCAGGGAGTTGGGTTCGACGTCGTGTCGGGGGGAGAGATCGCCCGAACCGCGGCGTGCGGGGTGACTCCGGATCGGGTGGTGTTCGCGGGCGTAGGCAAGACCCGGACGGAGCTCGAAACGGGAGTCGAAGCCGGACTCTGGATGATCAACGTCGAGTCGGTCGACGAGGCGCTCGTGCTGGCCGAGATCGCCGAGCGGGCCGAGGCGCCCGTCCGAATCAGCCTGCGGATCAACCCCGACGTCGATCCCGGCACGCACCGGCACATCGCCACGGGCCGCGGCGCCGACAAGTTCGGGATCGCTCCCTCGGAGTACCGGACGCTCCTTCCGTGGCTCGCCGGACATCCCGCGCTGCGGCTCGTCGGTCTCCACATGCACCTCGGCAGCCAGATCACCGATCCCGCGCCCTACGGCCGGGCGTTCGACGTGCTGCTCGAGTGCGGGGGTGACGCGCGGAGCGCCGGGCTCGAGCCGCGGTGGATGAATGCCGGGGGAGGCTTCGGGATCGCCTACGACGGCGGCGATGTGCCGCCACCGGCGGCGTACGCCGCCGAGCTCCTGCCGCGCGCGCGGGCGTTCGGAGCCGAGCTCCTGCTCGAGCTCGGACGCTACCTCGTCGGCCCGGCCGGGTGCCTGCTGACCGAGGTCCAGTACCGGAAGACCCGCGGCGGGCGCGAGCTCGTCATCGTCGACGCCGGCATGACGGATCTCCTGCGGCCGGCCCTGTACGAGGCCGTGCACCGGATCCCCCCCGTCGTCGAGGCCGACACGGCAGAGACCCGGCCCACCGACGTGGCGGGGCCGATCTGCGAGTCGACCGACTTCCTCGGCCGCGAGCGGTCGCTTCCTCCACTCGCGCGGGGCGATCTGCTGGCGATCCTCGACGCCGGCGCGTACGGGATGTCCATGGCGAGCCACTACAACACCCATCCCCGTCCGGCCGAGGTGTGGGTCGACGAGGAGGGAGCGGTCGAGGTGATCCGCCGGCGGGAGACAGTGGCCGACCTGCTCGCCGTGGAGCGCGAGTCCCTGTCCGGCGGCTGAGGGCGCCCGATTGACGATCCGCGCGGCCGTCGTCGCGCGCGGCGTGACGACGGCCGCCGCGATCCTCGCGATGGGGATCGTTCTCTGGCGGGTCGCGGGCCCGGCCATCGAGCTCGCGGCCTGGCGCGCGGAGCTCATGGCCGCCGATCCGCCCGCCGCGCTGCCCGTCCCGGTCGAGGGAGTATCGCCCGCTGACCTGGCGGACACGTGGGGCGACCCGCGAAGCGGCGGGGCGCGGGAACATCAGGGGATCGACATCTTCGCGCGGCGGAGGACCCCGGTCCGCGCCACCACTCCCGGCATCGTCGCCCGCAGAGGGGAGAACCGGCTGGGAGGACGCACGGTGACGATCCTCGGGCCGGCCGGCTGGCGCCATTACTATGCGCATCTCCAGGGGTACGCCGGGCACTCCGAAGGCGACCGCGTGGCGGAGGGGGAGGTCATCGGCTTCGTCGGGACGACCGGGAACTCGCCTCCCGACGCCCCGCACGTCCACTACGGGATCTACACCCGTGCGGGTCCCGTGAACCCGTATCCGCTCCTGTCGCGCGGAGCGGAATCGCCCGTATACTCCCCGTGATGCGACGCCCCGTCCTTCTTCTCGTCCCCCTCCTCGTCCTCGCCGTTCCCCCGATCGCGACCGCGCAGACGTTGCTCGTCGGCCTCGAGTCCGAGGACGCGGTCGCCGTCGTGGACCCGGTCGCGGGAACGGTCGTGCGGAAGATCCCCGTGGGGATCTCGGGGGAGGACGTCGAGGGCGTCCACGCGCTCGCGGTGTCGCCGGACGGTCGGCACTACTACCTCGCGATCGCGCACGGCTGGCCCAACGGCTCGGTATGGAAGCTCACGACCGCCAAGGACTCGCTGGAGGGCCGCGCGAACGTGGGCCTCTTCCCGGCTACGATGGCGATCACGCCCGACGGCACGTGGCTCTTCGTCGCCAACTACAACCTGCACGGCGATCCCGCGCTCGACACCGTCTCGGCGGTCCACACGCCGACGATGACGGAGGTCGCGCGGATCCCGGTGTGCACCAAGCCGCACGGCATGGTCGCCTCCCACGACGGGAAGTCGGTCTACGCCTCGTGCACGCGGGACAACGTGGTCAGGAAGATCGACGTGGCCTCGCTGTCGGTCGTGGACTCGACGAACATGCTGACCGAGCGGGATCGCGCGGAGGGCGCGACCTGCTACCCGGCCGGCCTCGCGCTGTCCCCGGACGACGCCAGGCTCTTCGTGGCGTGCCACCGACACGCGGAGATCCGCGTCGTCTCCACCGAGCCGCTGGGGACGATCACCAACACGATCCCGACCGGCGACGGACCGTACCTGATCCGCGTGGATCCCGACGGCAGGCGTCTCTGGGTGCCGAACCGCAACGACGGAACGTTCACCGTGATCGATCTGTCCGACGAGCGGCCGGTCGTGACGCGGCAGGCGAGCGCGAGCCATCCCCACACGTTCGCCTTCGGTCCCGACGGGACCGCCTACCTCTCGCTCGAGAGCCGCGGCGTCGTGCCGGGCGCGATCGACGTGATCGACCCCGAGACGCTGGAGATCCGCCGGTCGATCGAGGTCGGCCTGCAGGCGACCGGCGTGGGAGTGATCCCGTCCGTGTCGAGGGTCGGCGAGTAGACGACCTGCGACCCGCCCGGCGCGGGCATAGATTCGCGGGATGCGCTCCCTGGACCGCTCGACGTTCGAGATCCCCGACAGCCGGGTCATGTCGTCCGCGAACTTCCGGCTGCTGCTCATCTCGCTGCTCGCCGCCGCGATCGGCCTGGGGGCCGGATTCATCGCCTGGCTCCTCTACGGCCTCATCGCTCTCATCACGAACATCGCGTTCTACCAGCGCGTTTCGTTCGAGTTCGTGAGCCCGGCGGCCACCGCGCTCGGCCCCTGGATGATCGCGGTGCCGGTGCTGGGAGCTCTGGTGATCGGCCTCATGGCGAAGTACGGAACCCCGCAGATCCGGGGGCACGGCAGTCCCGAGGCGATGGAGGCGGTGCTGACCAAGGGCAGCCGGATCGGTCCCCGGGTGGCGATCCTCAAGCCCATCTCCGCGGCGATCGCGATCGGGACCGGCGGACCCTTCGGCGCGGAGGGCCCGATCATCCAGACGGGGGGCGCGGTGGGATCGCTCGTGGGGCAGGTGCTCCGGACGACCGCCGCCGAGCGCAAGGTGCTGCTGGCTTCGGGCGCGGCCGCCGGGATGGCCGCCACCTTCTCCACTCCCATCGCCGGTGTCATCCTGGCGATCGAGCTCCTCCTGTTCGAGTTCAAGGCCCGGTCCTTCATTCCGCTGGTGATCGCCAGCACGCTGGCGACCGCCGTGCACTTCGAGCTCCTGGGCCGCGGGCCGATGTTCGACGTCGCGATCATCGACTTCGCGATCCCGCGCGCGCTTCCGTTCTACGTGGGGCTCGGCCTCCTGGCCGGCCTGGCGGCGACGGGGCTCACGCGGTCGTTCTACTGGGTGGAGGATCAGTTCGAGCGCCTGCCGTTCGATCCCATGTGGTGGCCGGTCATCGGAGCCCTGGTCCTGGGCGTGACGGGTTTCTTCGTGCCGCGCGCGCTGGGCGTGGGCTACGACGTGATGACCGACGTCCTGACCGATCAGCTCGCGTGGAAGATCCTGCTGGTGATCATGGTGGCGAAGTTCGTCGCGCTCGTGGTGTACCTCGGGTCAGGCACCTCCGGGGGCCTGCTGGCGCCGACGTTCGTGGTGAGTGCGGCCCTCGGCGCGCTCTACGCCATGGGTGCGAACGCGGTGTTCCCGGGCGCGGATCTGCAGCCGGCGGCGTTCGCGCTCGTCGCGATGGCGGCGGTGTTCGGCTCCGCCTCCCGCGCCACGTTCGCGTTCATCATCTTCGCCTTCGAGATCACCCGGCAGACCGAGGCGATCCTGCCGCTCATGCTGGGAAGCGTGATCGCCGATGGCGTGGCGCTCGTGTTCCTCCGCGAGTCGATCATGACCGAGAAGCTCGCCCGGCGCGGTCTGCGGATTCACCTGGAGTACGAGGCGGACGTCCTGCAGCGGATGTCGGTGGCCGACGTCATGGACACCCGTCTCGCGACCGTGGCGCCGGATCTTCCGGTCAGCGAGCTCGCGGACCGAATCGGTCGCAGCGAGCCCGGGGCCATCCTGCACCGGGGGCTGCCGATCGTGGACGCGGAGGGCCGGTTGACGGGGGTCGTCACCTACGGGGACGTCGTGCGGGCCCTCGAGAGCGGGCGGCAGGACGAGCCGGTGATCGACGTGGGGAACGACAGCCCGATCGTCGCGCGGCCGGACGAATCGGTCGACGCGGCGGCCATGCGAATGGTCCTCCACGAGGTGGGCAGGCTGCCGGTGGTTGCGGAGGACGACTCCGGTAGGCTGGTGGGCTGGCTGTCGCGGGAGAACGTCCTGCAGGCGCGCCGGCGCAAGCTGGACGAGGAGCACCACCGCGAGAGCGGGTGGTGGTCGCGAAGGACGGGCGCGGCGAGCGGGGACCCGCGCTAGCGCCGGAAGCGCGCCAGGGCTGCGACGATCGAATCCTGCACGGCGCGCCGCGGCGCCGAGCTCCCCGTGTAGAACTCCATCATCAGGCTGAACGCCAGCCGCTCGCCATCGGCCGAGGGAACGTATCCGGACAGGGCGGTCACGCCGTTCAGCGTGCCGGTCTTCGCGCCCACGCGGCCCTCGGCCGCGGTGCCGCGCATCCTGTTCTCGAGCGTGCCGTCCACGCCGGCGATGGGAAGCGCCGCGCGATAGAAAGGAAAGAGGTCGTCGCGCGTCGTCATGTACCGGAGAAGGGTCACGATCTGCCGCGCGGTCACCAGGTTGTAGCGCGACACGCCCGATCCGTCGGCGAGCTGCTGCGCGGTCGTGTCGATCCCGACCTCCCGCGCCAGGAACGCGCGCTCGGCCGCGAGGCCCTTGTCGTAGGTGCCCGGCGGACCCGCGACCGAAGCCCCGACCGCCTTGACCAGGAGCTCTCCCGTCAGGTTGTCGCTGATCTTCAGGAAGTTGCGGATGCTCTCGGAAAGCGGATCGGACACGTGCACGGCGAGCGTGTTCGCCACCGCGTCGGCGGGTCCGCCGTGCCGCGCGGAACCCAGGACCTCCACGCCGCGCGCCTCGAGGAGCTCCAGCAGGAGGGTCGCAGCGTAGAGCGCGGGATCCTCGACCGTGCGCTGCGCGACGACCGGCTCGGCGTCGAGGGCGAGCGCGCCTGTGATGTCGATGACGTTCTCCCGGGGATCCCAGTGGCGATCGACGACCAGGTCCGAAGCGTCGCCGGACGCGGCGGTTACTGCGGAGACGTTGACGATCACGTACCCGGTGGGCGGGTCGATCGAAACCGCTACGGGGTCGCCGACTCGCAGCCCCGGCCGCACCGTCGCTGTGACGACGTTGTCGGCGACCGTCAGCGCGGTGACGTACGGCCATTCCCAGTACGGGCCGTCGTCCCACATCCAGCCCGCCCCCCATTCCACGTCGTCGAACCACGTGTCGTCGGCGCGGACGTCGCCCGCCACCACGCGCGTACCGCCGGCGGCGACCGTATCGGCGAGCGCGGCCAGGTGCGCGGGGAGAAGATCCGGATCGCCGCGCCCGATCAGAACCAGGTCGCCGCGCAGCGTGTCGGACACGACCGGGCCGGTGGCGACCAGGGCAGTGCGGAACCGGTGTTCCGGCCCCAGCCAGTGGAGGGCGCTGGCGGCGGTGAACAGCTTGCGGTTCGAAGCCGGCGTATAGAGCCGATCCGGTTCGCGGGCGAACAGCGTGTCGCCGCGGTCCAGCGAGACGGCGAGGAACGCGACGCCGGAATGGGCGAGAGACGGATCGGAGAGAGCGCGCGCCACGGCCTCCACGAACGCGTTGCTCCCGGAACCCCGCAGGGGACGCGGGGCGCAGGCCGGCGAGAGCAACGGCAACGACAGCAGCGCCAAAACGAAAGCCCGCGGAAGCGGGCTTTCGTGTGGTGCGCGTCGACGTGGTCTTCGAAATCGGTCGGTCAGCGCTTGTTTACTTCTTCTTTCTCTTCTTGCCGCCCTTCTTCTTGCTCGACTTCTTCGATGCCTTCTTCTTGGTCGACTTCTTGGCTGCTTTCTTCTTTCGCATTGCCATTGTCGTTTCCTCCTGGTCTGAGCAACAACCGACGTTCAGACCACGCGACGAGCACAGTTTATCACATTCGAGTAAAACAATGCAACAGTTTTGTAAATGAAATCGAAGTTTTTTTCACCCCTTTTTTTCTACCCCGCGAGCTCGTTCACGAGATCGAGTAGCGTTCGATCGATCTGCTTTTCTTCCGCGAGCGCGATTTCGAACGGCGTTTCCCGCACCACGTTTCCGCGCACACCGAACAGCAGTCCGCGCTTTCCTTCCAGTGCCGCGCGCGCGGCGTACGTCGACAGTCGGCTGGCGAGAACGCGGTCGCGAACCGTCGGATTGCCTCCGCGTTGGATGTGCCCGAGGATCGTGACGCGCGCATCGGCGGACCCCGGAAGGCCGAGCCGCGCGAGCGGCGCCTCGATCTCCAGGAGCAGCCCGCGCGCGCCTCCGGGGTGCGCGCCTTCGGCGACGACGACGATGCACGACACCTTGCCGCGCTGTTGATTGGAGCGGATCACGTCCACCAGCCAGTCGGTGTCGAGCTTCACTTCGGGAAGCAGAACGGCCTCGGCTCCTCCTCCCACCGCCACCTCGAGGGCGATGTATCCCGCCTTGCGTCCCATCACCTCGATGAAGAACAGCCGATCGAGGGAGTGCGCCGTGTCGCGGATCCGGTCGATCGCCTCGAGCGCGGTGTTGCAGGCGGTGTCGAACCCGATCGAGGTATCCGTTCCCCCCAGGTCGTTGTCGATGGTGGACGCCACGCCGAGAACGGCGCCACCCCATTCCTGCTGGATCAGGAGCGCTCCGCGCTGGGTGCCGTTGCCGCCGATGGCGATGAGCGCGTCCAGTCGCTCGCGCTCGAGGGTCTCGATCGCCTTGTGTCGCATCGCGGGATCCTGGAATCGCGGCTCCCGGCTGGTATCCAGGATCGAGCCGCCGCGCTGGAGGATGTTGGCCACGTCGCGCGGGCCGAGCGGTTCGGACACACCATCGATGAGCCCGCAGAATCCGCGGCGGATACCGACCACCTCGCCCCTGCCCGCCGACACGGCCCGCACGACGCCGCGGATCGCCGCATTCATGCCGGGCGCGTCTCCGCCACTCGTCAGGACACCGATTCGCCGCGCCATGGCGGGAACCTAGGGAGGGACCCCGCCGGTGTCATGGGACGGGGACGGCTGCGTCCGCGACCGAGGACGATTTGCCGCCAAAACCCCCTCTTCGTCGCGGGTCGGCCCACCCTCCCCAGCGGGAACTTTTCGGCATGCAGGATGCTACAACAGCAGACGGTTCCATTATCGATTCCCGTCGGAGGAGGCAGAGACCATGCGCTCGTACAGCCGTTCCATGATCGCCGCGATGGCGGCGCTGATCGCGGGGGCGACCCTCGCATGTCAGGGGGAAACGGCCGAAGAGGACACCCCCATCGTCGTCGAGGAGGGTGGTCCCATCGCGCTGGGCGAGTCGCTGCCCTCAGGGCCCACCGAAGAGGAGATCCAGCTCGCCGAGGAGCCCAGGGTCGTGACACGCACGGTCGTCGTGCGTGAGCGACCGGAGCCCGTGCGAGGGGCGGATCTCGAGGACCGCGCGCCTGTCGCTCCGGCGCGGCCGTCGGCGATTCCCGCGGGCACGTCGGTTCCGGTCACGCTCCTGGCACAAGTCGACAGCGAGCACAACGAGGTCGGCCAGTCATGGACCGGCCGCGTGACGCGCGACGTCGTGGTCGGCGGGCAGGTCGTCATTCCCGCCGGCGCCGCCGTCAGCGGTGTCGTCGTGGCCATGGACGAGGGTGATCGGAACGAGGGCAACGGCTCGATCACGCTCGAGGCGCGTTCGATCGAAACCACGGCGGGCACGCGGTCGATCGCCAGCGCTCCGGTTTCGGGCGGCCATTCCTATGCCGAAGAGAGCTTCCCCGCGAAGGAGACCGCCATCGGGGCGGGCGCCGGCGCGGCCATCGGTGCCATCGTCGGCGGCAAGAAGGGCGCAGCCATCGGCGCGGCCGCGGGCGGCATGGGCGGCGCGGCGATGGGCTCGGCCCGGGCCGATTACGAGGTCGCGATGCCGGCCGGCACGGACATCACGATCCGCATCACGAGCGCGGTCGCCCTCTAGACGGCGGCCCAAGACGCGCGGCGCGAGCCGCGTCCCGGGGTCCATTCGGTTGCGCGAATGGGCCCCGGATTTTTTTGCCCAGGCTCTGCGGTTGGACGCCCCGGCCCTGAACGCGGCCCGGGCCGGGGCCGTCTAGCCCGAGCGGGAACCCGCGGCGATACTGAGCGCTCAACCTTCGGCCATGGAACACGGAGGCGATCCATGAATTCAGGAATGTGGGGACTGGCCGCGCTTCTCGTCGCCGCTCCCCTGGCGGCGCAGGACGAGCTGCCGATCCACACGACGACGCTCGACAACGGCCTGGAAGTGATCGTGATCGAGAATCATGCGGTGCCGCTGGTCACGATCGAGCTCGACGTGAAGAACGGCGCGTACACGGAGACCCCGGAGTACAACGGGCTCTCCCACCTCTACGAGCACATGTTCTTCAAGGGGAACCGCACCATCCCGAATCAGGAGGAATACCTGGAGCGGGTGAACGAGCTCGGCGCCGCGTGGAACGGCACGACCTCGACCGAGCGCGTCAACTACTACATCACCGTCGGCGTC
>DASSBK010000283.1:0-12159 GCA_035698825.1 Gemmatimonadota bacterium | reverse complement strand
GAGCGGGGACGGAGAGGGGTAGCGAGTCCACCGCGGCGGCGTCGCTGGCCTCACCCTCCGCTTCGGAACCGCCGCAAACGACCGCGATCGCGACCAGCGTCGCGAGTGTCGCATCAAGAAGAGCGCGGATCTTCATCGAGGGGGGGTCCCTCCGTCGCTTCCGAGTCCTTCCAGCCATTGCTCCACCGTGTCCGCCTGCGAGGACCCTGGTGGAACCATCGCGAGAAACCGCTCCCAGGCGACGCGCGCCCGCCCGGAATCGCCAAGTCCGTCCCGATACACAACGCCCTGCAGCAAATATACCTCCGGCGTCTCCGGCGAGAGCTGCGCCGCCGTCGCTAGCTCCCCGTGCGCTTCCTGCCATCGCCGCTGATACATGAGCGCGACCGCGAGGTCGGCGTGGGCGCCCGCATTCTCAGGCGCCATGTCCACGGCTCGACGGAGATAGCGCTCGGCGGACGCGAAATCCCCACTCTCCAGAGACTGCATTCCCAGCTGCGCGTATTCCTCGGGTCCGATGGCGTGCGGGGCAGCGGAACCGTTCTCCGGGGGCGCGGTGCGCGGTGCCAGCGCATAGCCCGCGATGAACCCCACGGTCAGGGCGAGGAACGTGGCGACCATGATCGCACGCGGTCCAGAGGATAGCGTCATCTCGGTTTTCCTATCGCTGCTGTGGCGACGTGGTGTCCGGGGGAACGATGTCCGGCTCGTCCTCCGGTGCTCGATCTTCGCCCGCCTGCGCACCCATGTCCAGTGCGATCGAGTCAGGCCTTCCCGTTGTGTCCGGCATCTCGCTCGTGCCGACATCGATCTCGATCGGCTCGGAGGGAATTCGTTCGGGGAGCCCGGCCGGTTCCCCTTCCCGAGCGGTCTCTTCCTCCGCCAGGGACGGCCCCTCGTACCAGCGGCCCATGCGGCTGAGGATCATCCGCTGCCGCCTGCGCAGCGAGCCGCTGGACGCAGCGGGGTTGCGGACCAGGGGCGCAGGTAGGGTCGCCGCCAATAACGCCGACTGCTCGCGCGTCAGCTCGCCCGGCGACCGCTCGAAGTAGGCCTCGGACGCCGCCCCGGCTCCGAAAATCCCGGGGCCGAGTTCCACCACGTTCAGGTACATCTCGAGGATGCGATCCTTGGTGAGCCACAGCTCGAGCCAGCCGGTCAGGATCGCCTCGCGCCCCTTGCGCAGGAAGTTTCGCGACGGGTCGAGGTACACGTTCTTCGCGGTCTGCTGGGTGATCGTGCTCGCTCCGCGAAGCCGCCGACCGCTGCGATTGGAGCGCCACGCCTCGCGGATCTGCTCGAAATCGAAGCCCTCGTGCTCGTAGAACCGCGTGTCCTCCGCGACCATGACCGCGCGGAAGAGGGTCGGGGGCATCTCCTCGATCGGACGCCATTCGTGGCTGGGGCGCAGGGCTCGTCCCTCCGCCGCTGCTTCGGCCACCCGGTACCCCATCAGTCCGGATGCCTGCGGCGGAACGACCGAATGCCACCATACGGCGGGAAACCACGCCATCGCGGAGAGGACGTACAGGAACGGGGTCAGCAGAGCCAGCAGAAGCAATCGGGCGGCCACGAGGGAAATATACAGTGCGCCAGGCCGCCACGGACGGTCCCGGCCCTAGACTAACCTCGACGCTTCGACTAAGCTGCGCCTGTCAAAACTCCGTCATCCGACCGTCTTTCGCCCGCAATCCACAGCCCACTATCGGGGGTCCATGCTCAACAAGCTCATGCCGCGCGAAACCAGTTTCTTCGAGTTCTTCGAGCGCCATGCGGCGACGACGGTTCGCGGCTGCCGCGAACTCCTGGATCTCGCGAACGCCGGGACGGATTTCGAGGCCCGGGCCCGCAGGATCAAGGACATCGAGCACGAGGCCGACTCCATCACCCACGATTGCGTCGAGGCGCTGCACCGGACCTTCATCACGCCGATCGACCGCGATCAGATCCACATGCTGATCTCCCGGATGGACGACATCATGGACTACGTGGAGACGGTCAGCGACCAGTGTGTTCTCTACAACATCGATCACATGACCACCCCCGCGAAGGAGCTGGCCGCCGTTCTTCTCGAGTCTGCCGAGCACATCGAAGGAGCCGTCAAGGGCCTTCGGGACATGAAGCACGCCGAGACGATCAGCGAGCACTGTATCGAGGTGAATCGCCTGGAGAACAAGGGGGATGACCTGCTGCGAAAAGCCGTGGCGCGGCTGTTCGATGAAGAGAAAGACCCCGTCGCGATCATCAAGTGGAAAGAGATCTACGAGAACCTCGAGATCGCGACCGATCGCTGCGAAGACGTTGCGAACATCATCGAAGGCATCGTCCTCGAGAACGCCTGATGGATTTCATCTGGATCGTCGTCATCCTGACGGTCGCGGTGGCGTTCGCCTTCGACGTCATCAACGGCTTCCATGACGCCGCCAACTCGATCGCGACGATCGTCTCGACGCGCGTTCTACGCCCGCGCTATGCCGTCCTGTGGGCGGCATTCTTCAACTTCGTCGCGTTGTTCATCTTCGCTCCCCGCGTAGCGGACACGATCGCCAAGATCGTCGATGTCAAGGCGGACGACTCCGGTTACGTCTGGGTGGTGCTCGCCGGCCTCATCGGCGCGATCGTATGGGACCTTCTCACCTGGTGGTGGGGCCTCCCCACGAGCTCGTCGCACGCGTTGATCGGGGGAGTCGCCGGGGCCGGGGTGGCGCACGCCGGGTTCAATGTCCTCAACTGGGACAAGATCCTCCTTACGATCGGATTCATTCCGCTGGCGCCCCTGATGGGAATGGCCGTCGCGCTCCTGCTCCTCATTGCGGTGGCCTGGACCTTTCGGAAGTGGCGGCCTGCTTCCGTGGACAGCCTGTTTCGAAAGGGGCAGTTCCTTTCCGCCGCCCTCTATTCTCTGGGGCACGGCGGGAACGACGCCCAGAAGACGATGGGCATCATCGTCGCGCTCCTCGTGGCGGCCGGATCCATGGCGCCGGACACTCAGCTTTCCCTGAGCAATCCTGAAACGCTCTGGATCATGCTCGGCGCCAATGGCGCGATGGCGCTGGGGACGGCGTTCGGCGGCTGGCGGATCGTGCGCACGATGGGGATGAAGATCACCGAGCTCAAGCCGTACGGCGGTTTTTGCGCCGAAACGGCCGGCGCGTTCACGCTGTTCGTCGCCACGCACCTAGGTGTTCCCGTCTCCACCACGCACACGATCACCGGCGCCATCGTCGGCGTCGGCGCCGCACGGGGGGCCTCGGCCGTCAAATGGGGGCTCGCCAGACGCATCGTATGGTCCTGGATCCTGACGATCCCGGCGGCGGCGCTCGTCGCGGCGGGGACCTACATGCTCACGACGATCTTTCACGCACGATGAGCCTCAGATCGAGGGGCATGGCAGTGTATCGTCCCCGGGCCCCGGTTCGTGATCCAGGCGGCGTGGACCTGGACCGGAACGAACCCCGATCCCGGCGGGACAGGCAAGCATCCGCGGCCGGTGGAGGAAGGGGGGCCGCCCGGCTCCTGAGGGGTCAATGGTGCGCCCAAGAGGATTCGAACCTCTGACCTACAGCTCCGGAGGCTGTCGCTCTATCCAGCTGAGCTATGGGCGCACGATCTTCTGGAGGGAAAGTACCGGGTCGTTGGCGAAACGACGATCTCGATGGACGCGAGGACGCCGCCGACCTAGAGGGCGGGCGACTCCTCCATCACCAGTTCCTTCAACTCCTTCGAAGGCTTGAACGTCGGCACGAGCCGGCCCGGCACGTAGACCGCGTCGCCGGTGCGCGGGTTGCGGGCCTTCCGCGCCTTGCGGCGCTTGACCTTGAAGGATCCGAAGCCGCGGATCTCGATGTTGCTCTCCCGCGCCAGCGCTTGCTTGACCGCCTCCAGGAAGCCGTCGACCACGACGGCCGTGTCCTTCTTGGTGAGGCCCGTCGCTTCGGCGATCTGCTCGACCAGGTCCGCTTTGGTCATGACGCTCCTCCCTCTCGACGGCGCTGTGCCCACGCAGGAATGATCGGGGACTGAAGCGACCTTAAGATACGGGGCCGCAAGGACTTGTCAACACCGGGCCAGGGCCTCCCAGCGCTGCAGGCTGCGGACCTGCAAGGGCTCCCCGGGCTGTCCGGCGGCCGCGCAGACCCGCGCCGCCTCCACCGAAGTCGGGCAGGGAACGCCCGCCCAGAGCGCGGCGCGACGGATCGCGGCGTTCTCGGGTGCGGTCTCGCCTCCCCTGACCGTGCTGACGACCAGGGAGAACTCGCCGCCGCGAACCCGCGCCGCGACGCCCTGCTCCCCATCGTCCGCGGATCGCGCCTCGATCCCGCGCCGATGGAGCTCCTCGCGCGTGGCGCCGGTCGCGTAGAGGTCCGCCCCCGCATCCGAGAGCAGGCCCGCGATCTCGCCGACAGCGTCCATGTCCCGCGAGGCCAGCGACAGCAGGACCCGGCCCGTTACCGCGGACCTCAGATCGACCCCGATTCCCAGCATCGCCTTCCGCAACGCCTCGTCCGGATCTTCCGAAAGCCCGATCACCTCGCCGGTCGAGCGCATCTCCGGCCCCAGGACCGGATCCACGCCGGGAAACTTCTGGAACGGGAGCGCGGGCGCCTTGACCGCGATCGCGAGCGGCGCCGGGTCGTCCACGAGGCCCAGGTTCTCCAGCCGCTCCCCCGTCATCACCAGCGCTCCCAGCCGCGCCAGCGGAACGCCGACCGTCTTGCTCACGAACGGGATCGTGCGAGACGCCCGCGGATTGACCTCCAGCGCGTAGACGGTCCCGTCCCGCACCGCGTACTGCACGTTCATGAGCCCCCTGACGGGGAGCTCGAGGCCGATCCGCCGCGTGTAGTCGGCGAGCGTCGCGAGGGTCTCCGGCGAGGCATCCCGCGGCGGCAGCCAGCAGGTGCTGTCCCCCGAGTGAACGCCCGCAACCTCCACGTGCTCCATGATGCCCCCGATCACCACCCGCTCGCCGTCGCCGATGGCGTCGACGTCGTACTCGACCGCGTCCTCCAGGAACTCGTCGATCAGGAGCGGGTGCTCGCCGCTGATCCGGAGCCGCTCTTCGAGCGCGGCCTCGAGCTCCGCGTCGTCGTGGATCACGATCATTCCCCTGCCACCCAGCACGTAGGAAGGGCGGAGGAGAACCGGGAAGCCGATCCGGCGTGCTTCGGCTCGCACCTCCTCCGGCGTGCGCGCGAATCCGGCTCGGGCCTGCGGGATCCCCAGGGACGAGAGCATCGACGAGAACCGGTCGCGGTCCTCGCAGCGGTCGATCGCGTCCGGCGATGTTCCGACGATCGTGACGCCCGCGCGCTCGAGCGGCACCGCGAGCTTGAGCGGCGTCTGCCCGCCGTACTGGACGAGCACGCCCTGCGGGCGCTCCACGGCTACGATCGCGCCGACATCCTCCATCGTCAGCGGCTCGAAGTAGAGCGTGTCCGAGATGTCGTAGTCGGTGGAGACGGTCTCGGGATTGCAGTTGACCATGACCACCCGGCGACCGCTCTCGCGCAGCGCGAGCGCGGCCTGCACGCAACAGTAGTCGAACTCGATCCCCTGACCGATCCGGTTGGGTCCCCCGCCGAGAATGAGGATCTTCGACCCCGGTGCCGGGTGCGATTCGTTCCCCGCGTCGTAGCTCGAGTAGTAATAAGGCGTGCGTGCCTCGAACTCCCCCGCGCACGTATCGACCACCTTGAAGCCCGGCCGGATCTCCAGGCTCTCGCGCAGCTCGCGCACGTCCTCCTCCCCGCGGTCCCAGACGCGGCCGAGATGGGCGTCCGAGAAACCGGCGCCCTTGAGGTGCCGGAGCTCCGTCGCCACGCTACGCCCGACCGGCAACGCGCTCCCGAGGCCGGCCTCGAGCTCGGCCAGGCCCCCAAGCTGGTGCAGGAACCACGGATCGATGCCGGTGGCAACCCGCAGCCGCTCGACCGGCCAGCCGCGGCGCAGCGCCTCCACCACCTCGAAGATCCGTTCGGCGGACGGCATCTCGACACGCTCGGCGAGGGCCTCGTCGGAGAGGGTCGCCGCCAGGGGGGAGAAGGCGCCGTCCACGCCCGTCTCCAGCCCACGCAACCCCTTCTGGATCGCTTCGCCGAACGTGCGCCCGATCGCCATCGTCTCGCCGACCGACTTCATCGCCGTCGTCAGGCGCGGGTCGGCGCCCGGGAACTTCGCGAAGTCGAAGCGCGGGATCTTCGCCACCACGTAATCGATGCTCGGCTCGAACGAGGCCGGCGTGACGCCCGTGATGTCGTTGGGGATCTCGTCGAGGGTATATCCCACCGCCAGCCGCGCCGCGATCTTGGCGATCGGGAAACCCGTCGCCTTCGAGGCCAGCGCGCTCGAGCGCGAGACGCGCGGGTTCATCTCGATGACGAGCTGGCGGCCGGTATTGGGATCGACCGCGAACTGGATGTTCGATCCCCCCGTCTCCACGCCCACCGCGCGGATCACGCGGAACGCGTCGTCGCGCATCGCCTGATACTCGCGGTCGGACAGCGTCTGCTGCGGCGCCACGGTGATCGAATCGCCGGTATGGACGCCCATGGGGTCGAGGTTCTCGATCGAGCAGACGACGACGCAGTTGTCGGCGCGGTCGCGCATGACCTCCAGCTCGAACTCCTTCCACCCGATCACCGATTCCTCGACGAGGATCTCGCCGATCGGGCTGGCGCGAAGGCCTCCAGCCGCCAGGTCGAGGAACTGCTCCTCGGTCGTCGCCACGCCGCCTCCGGCGCCCCCCAGCGTGTAGGCCGGGCGCACGATCACGGGATACCCGGTGATCGCCACCACCTGCCCCGCCTCCTCGACCGTGCGCGCGAAGCCGCCGCGCGGAACTCCGATCTCGTTCTCCAGCATGAGCGCCTGGAACCGCTCCCGGTCCTCCGCGCGTTCGATCGCCTCGAGGTCCGCGCCGATCAGCTCCACGCCGAACTCGTCCAGCACCCCGCCGAGGGCCAGCTCGCGGGCCATGTTGAGCGCCGTCTGTCCTCCCAGGGTCGGCAGCAGCGCCTGGGGGCGCTCGATCTCGATCACCTTCCGGCACGCCTCCACGGTCAAGGGCTCTAGATACGTCTCGTCCGCGAATCCGGGATCCGTCATGATCGTGGCCGGGTTCGAATTGATCAGCACGACCCGGTAGCCCTCGCCGCGGAGCGCGCGGCAGGCCTGCGTGCCGGAGTAGTCGAACTCGCAGGCCTGTCCGATGACGATGGGCCCCGAACCGATGAGGAGGATCGTCTCGAGATCGTCGCGGCGGGGCATCAGGCGCCGCTCACGGGCGCTCGCCCGCGTCGCGCCTGCATGGCGGCCACGAAATCGTCGAAATGGTGACTCGCGTCGTGCGGTCCGGGCGCGGCTTCGGGATGGTACTGGACCGCGAACAGCGGCCGCTCGGCATGGCGGAACCCCTCGACCGTTCCGTCGTAGAGGTTGACGTGTGTGACCTCGAGCTCGGGGGCGCCGGCCACCACGCGCCTTCCCTTCACGCTCGATTCCCGCACGGCGAAGCCGTGATTGTGGCTGGTGATGTCGATCCCGCCCGTTCGCAGGTCCTGGACCGGATGGTTTCCGCCATGATGCCCGAACTTGAGCTTGTAGGTCGTCCCCCCGTGGGCGAGCGCGAGCAGCTGATGCCCGAGGCAGATGCCGAAGGTCGGAAGCTCCGGCGCCTCGCGCGAGAGCCGCCGAAGGGTATCGATGGCGGTCGCGGCGGCCGCCGGATCGCCGGGTCCGTTCGAGCAGAACAGGCCGTCCGGGCGGAGCACCAGGATTTCCTCGGGGGAAGCGGTGGCGGGAAGACGCACGACCCGGCAGCCGAAGCCCGCCAGCTGCCGCACGATGTTCTGCTTGAGGCCGAAGTCGAGCGCCGCGACCGTGAGGTCCCCCTCCCCCTCGATCCGCGCGCCGGAGACCGTCACCTCGCCGGTCAGGTTCCGCCCTTCCATGGGAAGGATGCGGCCGGCGCGCGCTACGGCTTCCGCGACGTCCAGCGTGTCGGTCGAAATCACGCCCCGGAGCGCGCCGTGCTCGCGGAGGTGCAGGGTCAGGTCCCGCGTGTCGATCCCCTCGATCGCCACGACGTCGTGCCGTGCCAGCCAGTCCGGCAGCGTGTCGGTGGACTGCCAGTTCGAAGGGTGCCGCACGCATTCGCGCATCACGTAGCCCGCGACCTGCGGCCCCGACGATTCCCCGTCCCCCTCGACGATTCCGTAATTGCCGATCAGGGGGTAGGTCATGACGACGATCTGTCCGGCGTAGCTGGGATCGGTCAGCACCTCCTGGTAGCCGGACAGGCAGGTGTTGAACACGCACTCCCCGCCCACCGTCCCGACGGCTCCGGCGGATCGGCCGAGGGCGGTCCAGCCGTCCTCCAGGGCGATGCGGGCGGGAATCCCGGCGCTCACGGGCAAAAAAAAGTCTCCGCGGAGCGGAGACCGGGAACGAGCGCTGGATCGTGCTTCATGGGAACCGTCCTTCCGAGCCTCACAGGACTCGATTTAAAGGAGTCGTTTCCCCGAAGATACTCACGCGGCGGCGTTCTCGCACGCCGTGGCGCCGAGATCGATCATCGCCCGCCGGACCTCGTCCATGAGCCGATCGCGACCGCGCGCGCCGCGACCGGAGGTCTCGATCGGGGTTCCGATCCGAACCGTGACGTCGGCGCGACCGACCCGCAGCGACCCCTTCTCCATGATCGCGTCCGTTCCCAGGACCACCACGGGGACGACCGGCACGCCGGCCTCGAGGGCCATCATGAAGCCCCCCTTCTTGAACGGCTGGAGCGTGCCGTCGCGGGAGCGCGTCCCCTCCGGGAAGACGAGGACGCTGACACCGGAGCGTATCTTCCGGGCCGCGCGGTCGAGGCTTCGGATCGCGCTGTCGCGGTTCGACCGGTCGATGGGAATGAACCCGCACATCCACATCGACCAGCCGAGGATCGGGATCCAGAACAGGATCCGCTTGGCGACCATCCGGAACGGCCGGTCGCAGGACCGGAACAGCGCGAAGATATCGAACACAGACTGATGATTGGACATCAGCACGTAGGTCTGGCCCGGCTCCAGCCTCTCGCGGCCGGTGACCGCGAGCGGGATGCCCAGGGACCCGAGGATCCAGCCCGACCAGATGCGGGCGTACAGCAGGTAGAGGTCGCCGCGCGGACTCAGCGGCCAGGTGAGGATGCCGAGCGAAGCCCAGAAGACCGTGAAGGCGACACCGACGACCCAGGCGTACGCCGTGCGCAGCATCGCGACCTAGCGTTCCGGCCCGGGTAGCCGCCCCCCTGCGACCATCACTGAGACATGTTGTTGACTTCCGCGATCTTGCCGTCGTTGCCGAAGATGATCAGGGTCTTGGCGGTCAGTTGTCCATTGGCGTCGTAGTTGTAGTAAGTCCATCGCTCCAGCCCGCCATCCATCGTCACGCGCGTCCGGGGCTCGCCGAGCGCATTGCGGACTTCGTCCTGCGTCATGCCCTGCCGCAAGGTCATGGCGGCGGCGTTCTGAATCGCCGCGCTGTCGATGGCGCCCGCGTCTCCGGAGTCGGGCTCCCCGCCGCCACCGCACGCCGCCAGGCTCAATATCAGCGCGGACACGGCCGCGCAGCGCATCGTTCGCATCTTCACCCCTGGGAAAGGTGGACCGGAATTCGTCCTTCGAACGCAGGAAGGTAACGGCCAGCCGCCGTCCCCGGCTAGCCGCGGAAGCGCCAGACCACGCCCAGGTATCCCTCCGCTCCGGGAAGATCGAACGACTCGTCGGAGCGATAGATGAGCCCCGCCGCATTCTTGAGCGACACGAAGATCGTGAAGTTGATCACCGTCGCCTGGGCGAGCGCGTCGACCGCCAGGTAGGACCGGAGCGTGCCTCCCGCCAGCGTCTCCCGCTCCCCGACGTAGCGGCCACCGAGCCGGCTCTCGATCAGGAGGTCGCGGCTCGGGAAATAGCGCCGCACGTAGCGGAGCTGACCGAGTGCCTGATCCTTCGGGACGTAGGGGAGTTGCGCGTCCGTCCGGTCCTCGGTCATCGAGAGACGGCGATACGCGAGCCGGCCCTTCAGCCCCCAGGGGAGAGGAAGGGAGAGCTCCGCCTCGGCGCCCGAGGCCGTCACGTCGAGGACGTCGAAGGCGTTGAACCCCGCCTGTCCGAGCGGGAACACGTTCTCGTCGGCGGGATCGAAATAGAGCCACGCTGTGGGCGGGAGCCAGATGGCGACGTCCTGTCCACTCCCGCCGAAGGCGGCCACCGAAGTCCTCCAGTCCGGGTTGGACCAGGATGCCGCTGCCTTCCATCCCTGCCAGCTGGTCAGCGCGAAGGGGTCGGCGGGGAGACCCGGATGGATCTCGAGACCGTCACCGGCGCTGCGGATCAGGATCGCCTCCCCCACCGGGTCCGCCGGCCGCAGGGCGCGCCCGGCCGAGGCGTGGAGCTCGACGCCGTAGCCGGGCCTGCCCACGGCCTCGGCGTGCCACGCCGTGCCCGACTCGAACCGCTCGCCGAACTCCATCCGCCGCGCCGTCACGTGCGCGCCCCACCGGTCGCCGGGATCACCGTATCCCACGCCCCCGCCCAGCTCCCTGCGCGTCCGCGGGTTCTCGAGGGCGGTCCCGGCGAAGTCCTCGGGCGGGTCGAGCAGGCTCACGCCTCCGGACTGGAACGCCTCGTGCGCCGAGCTCAGCTCCCGCTCCTCGGCCGACGCGGAGCCCCATACGGCGACGCCTCCCAGCCGTACGTCCACGTCGGCGCTCCATCCGGTCCGCTTTCCTTCCCCCACCAGCCCCGGTTTTTCGCGAAGCGTGAACGCCTGGTCGATCACCTGCGTCTCGCGCCACCCGTGCGCGCGCAATCCGATCGGTCCGAAGCCGCCGCGGTAGAACGCGTGCCAGATCTTCGCCTCGCCATCCTCCTCGCCGGTGAGGTTCTCGCGGCTTGTCTCGCCGGAGACCTCGTCTCCCCTACGGGTGACCTCCAGCAGATGCCGATCCCAGAACCGCCAGCCGAACTTGGCGACCGTCTGGTTCCGCGTGAAGTTGCCGGCGTTCTGGAAACCCTGGGTGGCGTCGAAGTTCGCGGCCACGAAGAACGAGCCGTTCGCCCCGAGCCCGCGCCCGAAGTTTCCGGAGAAGGATTCGACGTCGAAGGAGCCGACCGAGAACGAGAGCAGCGAACGCGCGCTGCGCGCCACCGCGCGCCGGGTCGTGATGGCGAGAACGCCTCCCGTTCCCGTTCCTCCCCACGCGGCGGCCTGTGGGCCCGCATAGAACGCGACGCGGGCGATCCCCTCGAGTGGGATCTGCCGCAGATCCCACTGCGCGGCGAGCGGGTTTCCGGACGGCACGCCGTCAACGACGATCTGGACGCCCGCCGGGTCGCCCGCGGGCCAGGAGAGGAACGTCGGCGCGCCGCCGCCGCCGAGGTCCTGGCCCAGGAGCAAGGACTCGCTCTCGAGCACGTCCAGCAGGCTGAACGAGCCGCGTCCGAGGAGCGCGTCTCCCGAGATCTCGAACGCCGGCCGCGCGCCGGGGCGCGAGATCGTATAGGGGTCGAGCAGGCTGTCGGGGAGGATCTCGATCGATTCGGTGAACGCGAGCGTGTCGGCCGCGTCCAGCGTGTCGCCGAGCCAGGTGAGCCGCGGATCCTCGCGGATGACCGGCACGTCCGGGATCGTGTCCGCCGCCGCCAGGGTGTCGGCGAGGGACAGGGTGTCCGCCGGGACCGCCTCCTGTGCCGCCGCAGGAACGGCGGCAACGAGGAGCGTGCAGGCGATCCGGGAGCATCGCGAGAGGAAGCGGGCGGACATCGGCGGCGAAGTTAGGCCGCTGCGATCAGGGCCGGTAGGCGACCCCCAGGTACGCTGCGCGACCCGCCGTGCCGAAATCGAGCACCTCTTCGTATTCGGCGTCGAAGAGGTTCTCGATCCTGCCGGTCACGCGGACGCGGTCGGCCACTTCCCACGCGGCGGCGATCCGCGCGATCGTGTACGCGTCCAGGGACACCCGCTCGCTCGGGAAGGTGGTGAAGTCGACGTCCTCGCGATCGCCGACCCGGCGCAGCCCGAGCGACACTTCGGGTCCCCGCTCGGGCGTCCAGTCGACCGTCAGCGAACCCTGGTGGCGCGGACGACGGATGAGATCGAGACCGCGGTCGGCCCCCG
>DASSBK010000282.1:0-11504 GCA_035698825.1 Gemmatimonadota bacterium | reverse complement strand
CTCGAGGAGCTGGCGGGGATCAAGACGCTGCGCGGCATCGTGGCCTGGATCGAGGAGCGCGCGCCGCACGGCGCGCCGCCGTCCACCGCATCGGCGGCTTCCGCGGAGACGCACTCGGTGGTGGCGGTCGCTGGGTCGCCGTCCCGCGCACCCGCCGGTCCGGCCGCGCCGCTCTCCGACTCCTTGCTGGCGATCGTCAGCGAGCGGACCGGCTATCCCGTCGAGATGCTGGACCTCGATCTCGATCTTGAGGCCGACCTGTCGATCGACTCGATCAAGCGGATCGAGATCCTGGGCGCGCTAAACGAGCAGACCGGTCTCGCCGAGAAGCTCGGCGACCAGCGGGACGAGCTGCTCGAGGAGCTGGCCGGGATCAAGACCCTGCGCGGGATCGTCGCCTGGATCGAGGAGCGCTCGCCGCACGCCGCGTCGACGCCTGCCGCCACGCTGGCCGCACCGATGGCGGCATCGACGGGCGCGGTGGCGTCCGCATCGCCGGCCGCTCCGCTGGCGGATTCGCTGCTCGCGATCGTCAGCGAGCGGACGGGCTACCCCGTCGAGATGCTCGATCTCGATCTGGACCTCGAGGCCGACCTGTCGATCGATTCGATCAAGCGGATCGAGATCCTGGGCGCGCTCAACGAGCAGACCGGCCTCGCCGAGAAGCTCGGCGACCAGCGGGACGAGCTGCTCGAGGAGCTGGCCGGGATCAAGACGCTGCGCGGCATCGTGGCGTGGATCGAGGAGCGCTCGACAGGTGCAATCCCCGCGGCGGAGACGAATGGAGCCGTCCCGATGAACGGCTCGTCGGCGTCCCCGGCGTCGAACGGCACGGCAGCATCGACGACCCCGAACGGATTCGCGGGCAACCTCCGGCGCTTTCGCTTCGAAGTCCGCGCCGCGCCTTCCGCCGGGCTCAACGGCACGCGTCTCGACGGCTGCGCGTTCGCGATCATCGACGACACGCTGGGAGTGGCAGGCGCGCTGTGCGGGCTCCTCGAAAGCCTCGGAGCGAGCGCGACGGTCCTGCCCGCCGAAGGGGAGCTCGACCGGATCGACGGGCTCGTCGACCTGTCGCGGCTCTCGCCGGCCAGCGGCCCCGACGACGTCAAGCGCCTGTTCCGGCTCGCCAAGCGGGCGCTCGGCGCCGAGGCGCGCTGGATCGTCGCCGCGACCGGCATGGGCGGGGCCTTCGGCTACGGACGCAATGGCTCAGGTCGACCGGGCCAGGGTGGCGTGGCGGGGCTCCTGCGCAGCCTCTCCAAGGAGCGGCCGGACGTCCACGTGCGGGCGATCGATTTGGACCCCGGAGCCGATCCCGCCCGGCTCGCGGAGCAGCTGGTGCAGGAGATCCTCTCGACCGGGGGCCCGGTCGAGGTCGCCTACTTCGGCGAGGAGCGTCGCGAGCTGGCGATCGTTCCCGCGCCGCTCGAGCGGAACGGCGGAGGGGCCGCGGGCCTCGACGAAACGTCGGTCGTGCTCGTGACCGGGGGCGCGCGGGGGATCGCGGCCTACCTGTCGATCGAGCTCGCCCGGCGCCACCACTGCGCGCTCGAGCTCGTGGGCCGCTCGCCGATGCCGGCCGGCGAGGAGCCCGCCGAGATCGCGGGGATCGACGATCCGCGCGAGCTCAAGCGCAGGCTCATCGGGCTCGCCGCCGGGGCGCGCCCCGCCGAGATCGAGCGGCGCCTGCGCGAGATCCTCGCGGCGCGCGAGATCCGCGCGACGCTGGCCGCGATCGAGGCCGCCGGGGGCAGAGCGCGCTACCACTCCGTGGACGTCAGGTCCGGCGCGGCGTTCGGCGCTCTGATCGACGAGATCCACGCGCTCCACGGCCGGATCGACGCCGTGTTCCACGCCGCCGGGCTCATCGAGGACAAGCTCGTCGTGCACAAGACCGCCGAGTCGTTCGAGCGCGTCTTCGACACCAAGGTCGCGGGCGCGCTGACGCTGGTCGACAAGCTCCGCGAAGACACGCGGCTGATCGTCTTCTTCTCGAGCGCGGCGGCGGTCTTCGGAAACGCGGGGCAGACCGATTACGCCGCGGCCAACGACGTCCTCGATCGGCTGGCGGTCCATCTCGCCGAGAACCGGTCGATGCGGGCCATCTCGGTCGCGTGGGGACCCTGGGATTCGGCGGGCATGGTCTCCGAGGAGCTCCGCCGCGAGTACGACCGCCGCGGCATCGGCCTGATCCCGCTCCAGGCCGGCGTGGCGGGGCTGCTCGCCGAGATCGACGAGCCGCATGCGGACGCCCCGCGGGTCGTCCTCATGGCCGCCGACGCGCGGTTCGCGGATTCCGCCGCTTTCGATCAGGGCCCCTAGTGTAGTGTCGCTGCGTTCCCGTTCCGCGACACGACGCTAGCCGGCGCCCCATCCCTTCCGTGCGCTCCTCCGCTTCCACCGACGTAGCCATCATCGGGATGGCGTGCGTGTTCCCCGGCGCTCGCGATCTGGACGAGTTCTGGGAGAACCTGCGTGCCGGCCGCGACGCGATCGTCGACGCTCCTCCCGAGCGCATCGAGCCGCAGTTCTTCGATCACGCGGCGGGCGAGCTGGACCGGCTCTATTGCCGGCGCGGGGGTTTCATCGGCGAGACGCTCGAGTTCGATCCGCTGCGCTGGGGTCTCATGCCGATCGCGGCCCGCGGAAGCGAGCCCGATCAGCTCCTGTCGCTCGACACCGCCGCCGCGGCGCTGACCGACGCGGGATACGACGACCGCGAGACGCCGCGCGAGCGAACGGGCGTGATCCTCGGCCGCGGCGGGTACGTCAACCAGGTCGCGATGAGCCTCGTCCAGGCGGTGCGGACGGCCGAGGAAATCGTGCGGTCGGCGCGCGCGCTCCTCCCCGATCTCACAGACGCCCAGGCTGCCGAGATGAAGCGCCGCTATCAGGCGCAGATCGAAGGTCTCGGTCCGGACACGATCATCGGTCTGGTGCCGAACCTGGCCGCATCCCGGATCGCCAACCGGCTCGATCTCCACGGTCCCGCCTACGTTGTCGACGCCGCGTGCGCGAGCTCGCTCCTGGCGGTCGACCAGGCGTGCGCGGAGCTCGCGTCGGGGCGCTGCGATCTCGTCCTCGCGGGCGGCGTGCACCTGGTCCAGGACGCCGCATTCTGGGCGGTGTTCACGCAGCTCGGCGCGCTGTCCCGCAGTCAGCGGATCCGCCCGTTCCACCGGGAATCGGACGGCCTGCTGATCGGCGAGGGCGCGGGGATGATGGCGCTGAAGCGTCTCTCGGACGCCGAGCGGGACGACGACCGCGTCTATGCGGTGATCCGCGGAACCGGCGTCTCCAGCGACGGGCGCGCGTCCAGCGTGATGAACCCGAGCGCCGACAGCCAGGTCCTGTCGCTCGAGCGCGCCTGGCAGCGCGCCGGGCTGGATCCTAAAGCGCGCGGCTCAGTGGGCCTCATCGAGGCGCACGGCACCGCGACGCCCAACGGCGACGCCGCCGAGCTCGCCACGCTGGAGCGCGTGTTCGGCCCGCCCGACGGCTCGCCCGGCGCCGGGCTGGGCTCGGTCAAGTCGATGATCGGCCACGCGATGCCGGCGGCCGGGATGGCGGGGATGATCAAGGCCGCGCTGGCCGTCCACTACGGGATCCTCCCGCCGACACTCCACTGCGAGGATCCGCACCCCGGCGTCGAGCGGACGCGGTTCCGGCTCGTCCGCGAGGCCGCCGAATGGGAGTCGGAGGGGCCCCGCCGGGCCGGCGTCAACGCCTTCGGCTTCGGCGGGATCAACGCGCACGTCGTCCTCGAGCAGCACCACGCCGTGCGCCTGCCGCGGACGGCGACGCGCCGGCACGCGCCCGAGGGGGCGTGGCTGCGACTGGCGGCCTCGACACCCGAGGAGCTGGCCGAGCGGCTGGCGGGCGCCGCCCCGGACGCCGGGTCGGGACCCTGCCGCCTCGCGCTCCTCGACCCGACACCGGACCGGATCGAGCACGCGCGCTCGATCGTCGCCGCCGGCAGGACGTTCCGCGACCGCGCCGGCGCGCTGATGTTCGCGCCTCGCGGCCTCGCTACGGAGGGCGGCCGGCTAGCGCTCCTCTTTCCCGGCGTCGAGAGCACGTTCGATCCCCAGGTCGACGACGTCGCGCGCTGGTTCGGGCTGCCGCCGCTGCCGCCTCCGATCGAGGGGGATCTCGAGCGCCGGGGCGCCCGGGTCGTGCTCGCGGGCCGGCTCCTCCACCACGCGCTGACGGGGCTCGGCGTGCGGCCCGCGATGGTGGCGGGCCACTCGATCGGCGAGTGGACCGCACTCCTCGCCGCGGAGGCGATCCCGCCGCGCGCGCTCGACGACGTCCTGGCCGCGCTCCGGCCCGGTACGCTGGCCGTGCCCGAGGTCGCCTACGCGGCGGTCGGCTGCGGGACGGAGCGGCTCGAGCCCTTCCTTTCGGAGGCGGACGACATCCACGTGGCGCTCGACAACTGCCCGCACCAGACCGTCCTGTGCGGTCCCTCCGCGCGGCTGGGACCGGTCCTCGACCGGCTGCGGGCGGACGGCGTGTTCTGTCAGGTGCTGTCCTTCGAGTCCGGGTTCCATTCGCCCGTCTTCGCCGAATACGTCGACCCGATCCGGCGCGTGGTCGAGGGCCTCGAGATCGTCGAACCCGCGGTGCCGGTCTGGTCGGCGACGACCTGCGCCCCGTACCCGGACGACCCCGCGGGAGTGCGGGAGCTCTTCCTCGAGCACCTGGTGCAGCCGGTTCGCTTCCGCCGCCTGACCGAGGCGCTCTACGCCGAAGGCGTGCGCCTCTTCGTGCAGGTGGGGGCGGGGAGCGTCGCCGCCTTCGTCGAGGACACGCTCCGCGGGCGGCCGCACCTGTCGATGGCGGCGAGCTCCCACCGACACGAGGGCATCGACCAGCTGCGCCGGCTGGTCGCCACCCTCTGGGTCGAGGGCGTGGAGGTCGACGCGGACGCGCTCCTCGGTCCCGCCGGGACACCGGCGCGGAAGAGCGCGCCGGTCAGGATCCGCCTGGGCGCTCCGCTGCTCTCGATCGAGGAGGGGATGGCGCCCGAGCTTCCGGCGCGGCCGCCATCGGCGACGGGGGACGACGGGCTCGATCTCTCCGATCCGATCGCGCGCGAGCTCGCGGCGACTTCGCGCGCCCTCGAGGAGAGCCACCGCGCCGTGCTCGAGGCGTGGCGGAATCGCAGGACCGCGGCGCAGGAATCCGGGGGGACGGCGGTCGAGAGGCCGGCGACGGCGGACGGGACAACCATGGCGGCCGGCCCGCGCGAGCTCGCGTGGGAGGAGGAGTTCTCGCTGGCCCGCTACCCGTTCCTCCTCGACCATTCGTTCTTCAGCCTCCCGCCCGGCTGGCCCGACCCCGGCGACGGATTCCCGCTCGTGCCGTTCACCATGACGCTCTCGCGGATGATGGCCGCCGCGGAGCGCGCCGTCCCGGGCAGGCTGGCGGTCGGCCTCGAGCGCGTGATGGCGTACCGATGGATCCCCGTCGACGAGCCACGGACGCTGCCCGTGACCGCGCGCTTCGACGGCGACAGCCGGGTCGTCGTCCGGGTGGGCGAGCACGCCGAGGGCACGGTGGTCCTGGCGGACGCCTGGCCCGATCCGCCCGCGCCCGACCGCCAGCCGCTCGAGGCCGCGCGGCCGATCGACCAGACGGCCGCCGACATGTACGCGACCCGCCTCATGTTCCACGGTCCCCGGTACCAGTCGGTCGCAGAGCTCGGCGAGATCGGCACCGACGGGATCCGCGGAACGATCGTGGAGATGCCCGCCGAGGGAGCCCTGCTGGACGGCGCGGGGCAGCTCCTCGGCTACTGGATCAAGGCGCAGTCCGATCGCGACCGGGTCGCCGTGCCGGTCATGCTCGAGCAAGCGAGCTTCTACGGCCCGCCGCCCGAGACCGGCCGGACGTTCGAATGCACGGTCCGCGTGCGGCGCTTCGGCGCGCGGCAGGTCCGCGCCGATCTCGAGCTCGCGAGCGGCAGACGCGTCTGGGCCCGCTTCACGGGGTGGGAAGATCGCCGTCGGCCGAACGAGCCCTGGATGTGGCCGGTGATCCAGTGGCCGGAGCGGAACATGCTGGCCAGGCCCATCGAGGGCGCGCCGGGGTGCGTGCGGCTCGAGCGGGCGTTCGCGGACGCGATCACCCGCGACTACTTCGCGCGGCGCTACCTGACCGCGCGCGAGTGGGAGGCGTATCGCGACTTGCCCGAGCGCCGCAAGGAGGACTGGCTGGCCGGCCGCGTCGCGGCGAAGGACGGCGTGCGGCGCCTGCTCTGGGACCGGGGCGCGGGGCCGCTGTGGCCGATCGAGGTCGAGATCCCGACCGGCGCCGACGGCGCTCCGGAGGTGCGCGCGCCGGGAGGCCTGGACCTGAGGGTCTCGATCTCCCACAAGCAGGGGCGTGCGGTCGCGATGGTCGCCGAGGGCGTCGACCCGGGCGTGGACCTCGAGACCGTCGAGGCCCGGGCGCCCGAGCTCGAGCGGGCGGCCTTCACGGAGCGCGAGCGCGAGTGGCTGTCCGCGAGGCCGGAAGCGGAGCGCGACGAATGGCGGGCGCGCCTCTGGGCGGCGAAGGAGGCGGCGGCCAAGCGCCGTCGGACCGGAATGCGGGATCCGCGGCGGATGGAGATCGAATCGATGGACGAGGAGCGCATCGATGTGGCGGGAACCCTGGTCGCGACGCGGATCGAGGACGGATGCGCGATCGCCTGGACGATGGAGGACTGAGGAGCGATGAGCGAGACCCTGGAGGTGATCCGCGGCGTGATCGAGGACGTGGTCGGACCGGAATGGTCCGTGGACAAGCCGATCACGATGGAGACGTCGTTCGGGAGCGACCTGGAGCTCGAGAGCATCGAGTTCGTGGCGCTCGCCGAGAAGCTGCAGGCCCGCTATGAGAAGGTCGACTTCGTGCGCTGGCTGAGCGAGAAGGAGCTGGAGGAGATCATCGAGCTCAAGGTCGGAGACGTGGTGACGTACATCGACACGTGCCGCTGATCGCACCGGGTCGCGCATGCCGCTGATCGACGCGGCCGGCCGCGCGTTCCACGTTCAGAAACTGGGCAGCGGTCCGCCGGTCGTGCTGATCCACGGTCTGGTGATCGGCAACCTGGCGACCTGGTTCTTCGGCGTCGCCCCGCTCCTCGCGCGCGGGCGCTCGGTGCTGCTGTACGACCAGCGCGGGCACGGGCTGAGCGCGCCGGCGGACTCCGGCTTCGACCTCGCCACCTCGAGTGCAGACCTGGGCGACGTGCTGGCGGCGGTCGAGGGCTTCGACGGGCCCGTCGACGTCATGGGCCACAGCTACGGCGGGGCGGTCGCGCTGCGCTTCGGGCTGGACGCGCCCGAGCGCGTGCGGCGGATCGTCGTCCTCGACGCGCCGCTGCCGCCGTTCGATCCCGCCGAGGTCGCTTCCATGATGAAGGAGGTCGACGAGGACCAGATGCGGCAGCTGATCGAGCTCGACCACCGGCAGTTCTCGGAGCTGGCTGCCCGGCTCGCCGTGGGCCGCGGCCGGCGCGGCGCGCGGAAGGCCGATCGCGCGCGGCACCTGCGCGAGGGAACCACCGTCACCGCGGACCTGATGTCGGAGCCGGCCATCGATGCCGCCGGACTCGCCCGTCTCTCGCGACCGGTCCTCTGCGTCTACGGTTCGAGATCGCCCTTCCGCGCACGGGCCGACGAGCTGGCCGCGACGCTGCCGGACGCGAGGGTCGTCCAGCTCCGGGGCGGGCACCTGCTTCCGCTCGAGTGCCCGGCCGAGGTCGTGCGGGTCGTGGAGGAGTTCCTGGATGGCTGAAGTGGAGGTTCGCGGTCTCGACTTCCACGTGGTCCGACTCGGCTCCGGCGAGCCGACGGTCGTGTTCCTCCACGGGCTCGTCATGGACAACCTGTCGAGCTGGTACTTCACGGTCGCCAATCCGGTCGCGCGTGTGGCCGACGTCATCCTGTTCGACCTCCGCGGCCACGGCCAGACCGAGCGTCCCCGGACCGGGTACACCGTGGACAGCCTGGTGGCCGACATCGACGGGCTCCTCGACAAGCTGGTCCCGGACGGCTCTCCGGTCGAGTTCATAGGCAACAGCTTCGGCGGGCTTCTGGCCCTGGCGTACGCGATCGCGCATCCCGAGCGTGTGCGGGGCCTGGCCCTGGTGGACGCGAACATGACCGACGACTCCTGGGCCGGGGAGATCACGCGCGCGTTCTCGCTCAAAGGCGCCGAGCGCGACGAGATGATCATGAAGTACGCCCACCGCTGGGCGGGCAGGCACAGCGAGCGCAAGGCGAATCGGCTGATCGTCAACGCCCACCACCTGACGAAGGACACCACGCTGGTCGACGACCTCGCGTCCTCGCCGCTGATGACCGACGAGCAGCTGGCGACGATCCGCTGTCCCGTGCTTGCGCTCTACGGCACCGATTCCGAGCTGCTCGATCGCGGCGAGCGGCTGGGGCGCACGATCCCCGACTGCGAAGTGCGGCTGTTCCCTGACTGCACGCATCTGCTCCTCTGGGAGGCGACGAATCAGCTCAAGGAGCAGCTCGCCGCCTGGGTCGCCCGTCCGCAGGAGCGCGCACCAGCATCGTCGTTGCTTTGACGATCCGCAGGGGCTCCGGTACCTTCGTGCCATTCAGGCGCGGGCGATGCCGCGCGCGGGTCCTCCGACCGCGGGGTACATCCACGTGAGCAGATGGAAAACGGTATTCTGGGGCGTGGTCGGAGCCGCGGCGGCGGTGGTGGCGGGCACATTCGCGCGCCGCAAATACGAAGAGACCGTGCTCGAGATCGGACACGAGTTCCGAACGGGCGAGGTCGTCGCGCGCGAGGGCGGGTACCAGTGCGAGCAGTGCGGTTACGTTCTCTCGCTGGCGGCGGGCAAGCGACTCCCGCCCTGCCCGAAGTGCGCCCACAGCAGATTCCTCAAGATCTCCTGATTTCCATCCGCTTCGCGCTGGCGATCCTGCTGGCGCTGTCCCTTCCGGAACGGGTCCTGCCGGCGGCGCAGGCTCCCGCGACCGACGGCCGGATCCAGGTCATCGTCGACGCCTCCACGGACATGCTGACTCCCATCGGCGACGCCGAGCGGGTCGCGCTCGCCCGGGAGTTCCTCGACGCGTTGCACGCGGGGCTGGCGGCCGGCGACGCCCCCGGGCCCGCGCTGCGGCTCTACGGTTCCGCCAGCCCCCGCTCGCGTCGCGACTGCTCGGACACCCGGCTCGTCGTCGAACCCGGCGCGAGCGCGGCGCGCTGGTCGGCCGCCGTTCAGGGCATCCAGCCGTACGGCATCGCGCCGCTGTCCGCCGCCCTCGAGCGGGCGGCCGCGGACTCGGTCTCCACCTACGTCCTGGTGACCGAGGGCGGTGACGACTGCCGCGTCGATCCGTGCGAGATCTGGCGGGAGGCGATCGGCGGCGGGCCGAACCGCAACGCGCGGCTCCACGTCGTGGCCCTCGCCCCCAGCGAGGAGGACCTGGAGTCGCTGCGCTGCCTCTCCCGCGCGGGCTCGGGCTCCTTCACGATCATCGACGGTCCGAACGAGGCGACGTCCGCCGGCCGCCGCGTCGCGCTCATCCTGCGGAACGAGGGGCTGATCGAGGTGCGGGCCACGCTCGGCCGCGGCGGGGCCCGCGTTCCGCTGCCGGTCCGGATCGAGCGGCCGGCCGCCGGGGAAGTCGTCGCGGGGTTCACGGCGCGCGGACCGCGAGCGGTGCCCGCCGGCGTGTACCGGGTGGTGGTCGAATCCGCGCCTCCGCTGACGTTCGAGCGCGTGATGGTCCTGCCGGGGGAGACCGCGACGCTGGACGCGGCGGCTCTCGGCCGCCTGCGGGTGGAGATGCTGGACGAGGCCGGACGGCGGATCCGGGCGCCGGTCTCGATCCGGTCCCGCGACGGAAGACGCGAGCTCTACTACGGGCAGACCGGCATGGACGCGGTGATGCAGGCCGGGACCTACGCCGTAAGCGTGGACCTCGGCGACTCGGTTCTCCAGCAGGCCGACGTCTCGGTCCCCGCCGGCCGGACGACGCGCCTGGCCTTCGGCGGCGGCGGCACCCTCCTCGTCCTCGCCCCGGAGTTCGAGTCGCCCCCCGCCACCCGCGCGCTCGCGTTCCGTGCGGGCGAGGTCGACACGCTGGCCGTGGGCGCGCCGAGTCGGGTGCCCGCCGGGAGCTATCGCCTGATCGTGGAGACGCTGCCCGTCTACGTCGCCGAGGACGTCGTCGTGCGCGACGAGGCGCAGACGGTAGTGACGCTACCGGAGACGGGAATCCTCGGCGTCGAGCTCGGCGGCGTGGCCGGGGCGGGCGAGTCGGTCCGCGTGGAGGTCCGGGAGGTCCTTACCGGCGAGACCTACGGCACGATCCGCAGCGGCGAGCGGCGGCTGGCGATGCCCGGGCGCTACGAGCTCGAGGCCCGCACCGTGCCCCGCGCGCGGTTCGAAGCGGTGGACGTGATCCCCGGGCAGGAGCGGATCGTCCGGCGGGAGGGTCTCTCGCGGCTCGAGGTCGCGCCGCCCGCCGGCACCGACGCGACGTATCGCCTGGACGTCCTCACGCCGGCCGGGGAGCGGCTCGGGGACGCGTCGGGCTCGCAGCCGGCGCTCCCGGTATGGCCCGGAAAGTACCTGGCGCGTGTCTGGCGCGGACGCGACCTCGTCTGGGAAGGCCCGGTGGCGGTTGCGTCGGACAAAACGGCCCGGATAGATTTGGCCGGCCCGTAGCCGGCGATCCAACCCTCGAGGGGAGGACACATGACTCTGCTGGGTTTCCTCGTGCTGCTGCTGGTCGCCGCGGTGGCGGGCGCGCTCGGGCAGGCGATCGTCGGATACTCCGCCGGAGGCTGCCTGGTCTCCATCGCCCTGGGGTTCGTGGGCGCCCTGATCGGCGGCTGGCTCCGGACCGAGCTCGGCCTTCCCGAGCCCTTCCCCCTCGAGATCCAGGGGCAGTCCTTTTCCCTCATATGGTCGATCATCGGCGCGGCGCTGTTCGTTGCCGTGATATCGCTGATCTCCGGCCGACGGAGATAGGCCGGTCGCGTACGCCGCGACAGCGGGCGTGGCACATCCCCGGCGCTAAAGCCCCTCTTCGATGAGATCCCTGCGGCTCTGGTGGAGGGCCTTTCGGCGCTACGGCGCGTTCTACGCCAAGAACCTCTGGCACAAGGCGAACCGCGACCAGATCTTCTTCCTCTCCTCTGGGATCACCTTCAACGTCCTCGTAACGATCGTCCCCCTGCTACTGATCACGATCTCCGTGCTCGGCTTGCTGGTCGAGTCCTCGACATCGGCCCGCGAGCAGATCCTCACGTTCATCCAGCGCGTCATGCCGCTCGCCAGCGCGCAGGCCGAGAGCCTCCTGTTCGGCCTGGTGGAGGATCGCGGACTGTTCGGCCTGCTCGGCCTGGTCGGCCTCATCTGGGCCTCCACCCGGTTGTTCGGTTCGCTTCGCACGGTCCTCGAGATCATCTTCGAGATCCCACCCGAGGAACGGCTGGGGATCGTGCAGGGGAAGATC
>DASSBK010000281.1:0-4434 GCA_035698825.1 Gemmatimonadota bacterium | reverse complement strand
GCGCCGCGGTGCATGGCGAGAAGAGCGGAGTCAGCCATTTCACGTTCGCCGATGAGCCCGCCTGCTTCGCCGGAATTCGCGCGCTGGTCGGATACCTGCCGGCGAACAATCAGGATGAGCCGCCGCGCGTCGAATCCGCCGACGACCCGGTGCGCCGCTCGCCGGGTCTGCGGGAGGTCGTTCCCGAGAACGCGAACAAGCCCTATGACGTGCACGAGATCGTGTCGGAAGTAGTGGACAGGGGATCGTTCCTCGAGGTCCAGGCCGGTTACGCGGCGAACATCGTGGTAGGGTTCGCGCGACTCGATGGCCGCTCGGTCGGGATCCTGGCGAACCAACCTGCTGTCCTCGCCGGGGTCCTCGACATAGCCGCCAGTCTCAAGGCCGCGCGGTTCGTCCGCTTCTGCGACGCGTTCAACATCCCGCTGGTCACGTTCGTGGACGTGCCGGGCTTCATGCCCGGGACGGAGCAGGAGTGGGGAGGGATCATCAAGCACGGCGCGAAGCTCCTGTACGCGTACTGCGAGGCGACGGTCCCCAAGCTGACCGTGATCCTGCGGAAGGCGTACGGCGGGGCGTACGACGTCATGTCCTCGAAGCACATCCGCGGGGACCTGAACCTCGCGTGGCCCTCGGCCGAGATCGCGGTCATGGGGCCGAAGGGCGCCGTGGAGATCCTGTGGAAACGAGAGATCGAGGCCGCCAAGGACTCCGCGGCGATGCTCGAGCGCCGCACCGAGGAGTTTCGCGAACGGTTCGCCAACCCCTACGTGGCGGCGGAGCGCGGCTACGTCGATGCCGTCATCGATCCCGCCGATACACGGGCGCTGCTCATCACCGGCCTCTCCGCCCTGGGGTCCAAGCGGGACGCCAACCCGCTCCGAAAGCACGGCAACATCCCGTTGTGAGATCGCTGGGTCGGGTGCTGGTAGCGAACCGCGGGGAGATAGCGGTCCGAATCCTGCGCGGCTGTCGCGAGGCGGGACTTCCTACGGCCGCCGTCTTCTCGGCCGCGGATGCCGACGCCTGCCACGTGCGGGCGGCCGAGCGCGCCCTCGAGATCGGGTCGGGGCCGGCGCGCGAGTCGTACCTGGCGGCAGATCGCATCCTCGACGCCGCACGCCGACTGGACGCGGGCTCCGTGCACCCCGGATACGGGTTCCTGGCCGAGAATGCAGCCTTCGCGGAGGCCGTCATGCGGGCCAACCTGGTCTGGATCGGGCCTCCGCCCGCGGCGATCCGCGCGATGGGCGAGAAGACCGCGGCGCGGCGCGCGATGCAGGCGGCCGGCGTGCCCGTCGTCCCCGGCACCCTGGAGGCCGTGACCGACTCGCGGGCCGCGCTGGACGCGGCCGCGGAGGCCCGATACCCGATTCTGCTCAAGGCGGCGGCGGGCGGTGGGGGGAAGGGGATGCGTGTGGTGCGCGAAGCCGCGGAGGTCGAGAGTGCGTTCGCGGCTGCATCCCGGGAGGCGCAGGGTGCGTTCGGCGACCCCGCGCTCTACGTCGAGCGGTACATCCCCGAGGCGCGGCACATCGAGATCCAGATCCTGGCCGACGAGTCCGGCCGCGCGATCCACCTCGGCGAGCGGGAGTGCTCGCTCCAGCGCCGTCATCAGAAGGTGCTCGAGGAGTGCCCCGCGCCCGGCATCGCCCACGAGACACGGGAGCGGATGGGTGCGGTCGCCGTCCGCGCAGCGGAGGCCGTCGGATACGTAGGCGCGGGGACGGTCGAGTTCCTGCTCGCCCCCGACGATACCTTCTGGTTCCTGGAGATGAACACTCGGCTCCAGGTCGAGCATCCGGTTACCGAGATGGTCACGGGGATCGATCTGGTCCGCGCTCAGCTCGCGATTGCCGCGGGGGGTCCGCTGCCGCTCGAGCAGGATCGGCTCCGCCTGTCGGGCCATGCGATCGAGTGCCGGATCGCGGCGGAGGATCCCGCGCGCGGATTCGTCCCGTCGACGGGCCGGATTTCCGCGTACGCCGAGCCGGCGGGACCGGGGATCCGGGTCGACAGCGGCATCGCGGCGGGCAGCGCGGTCACGGCGCACTACGACCCCCTGCTCCTCAAGGTGATCGCACACGGCCGGGACCGTCCGGAGGCGCTCGCCAGGATGGGCCGCGCACTGGCCGAGCTGGACATCGGGGGAGTGCGGACGAATGTCGGCTTCCAGCGCGCGCTCGTCGCGCACGGGGCGGTGCGCCAGGGCCGCTTCCATACCCGGTGGCTCGAGGAGAACGCCGGTGACGTCCTCGAGGCCGAGGCCGCCATGCGCAGGGACTCGGAGCCGCTGGCGGCCGCACTGGCGGCGTGGATCCAGGCGGAGCGGCCTCCGGTGAGCGCGGCCCGCGGCCAGGCGGCTGCGAACGGCCGCGCCCGCTGGCGTCAGACGGCCCGCTGGACCGGGCTTCCGTGAGCGAGCAGGCATCTGGGCCTGCGGCGGGCGACGCCGTGGAGATCGACGTCGAGCGGATCGCGTATGGCGGCGACGGCGTAGGTCGCGCGGACGGCCTCGTCGTGTTCGTCCCGTGGACGGCGCCGGGCGAGCGGGTCCGCGCCCGGATCGTGGAGCGCCATTCGCGGTATGCCCGCGCGCGGCTGGAGGGCGTTTTGGCCGCCGTCGGCACCAGGGTCGAGCCCGGCTGCCCGGTGTTCGGGATCTGCGGCGGCTGCCAGCTGCAGCATCTGGATCGCGAGAGTCAACTGGAATCCAAGGCACGTGCCGTCGCCGACGCCTTCGAGCGGATCGGCGGGATGGCCCTATCCGCGCCCCCCGGATGCGAGCCGGCCGCCCAGCCCTGGCACTACCGGCGGCGGGCGACGTTCACGTGGCGGCGATGGAAGGGCGGGTCCGCCCTCGGGTTCCACGCCGCCGAGGACCCGTCGGCGATCGTGGACGTCGAGGCCTGTCCGATCTTCGCGGAAGCGGGGAACGTGGCGCTCGCCGGCCTGCGGGATGCGCTCGCGAGCGCGCCCCTGCCTGACGGTGACGTGCCCGAGGAAGCGCGCGTCGCGGTGCGGGCGCTCCCCGGTCAGGACGTCCAGGCCGGGTTCTTCTGCGACTCGGCGGAGCGGGCGCGCGAGCTCGCCCGCCACTGCGCCGCGCGGACGGGGCTGGCGACGACCTGGGGCGCGCGCGGGACCGTGGCGGCGCCGTTCGCTCTGGCGGCCGGCGCGCCCCGGCTCGCGACGCGGATCGAGATCGGCGGGTTGAGGCTCCGGGTCGGCTTCGATAGCTTCCTTCAGGCCGATCCGGTGGCCGCCGCGCGGCTGTACGACGCGGTCGACGCGGGACTGGCGGCGCGCCCGGGTGAGCGCGTCGTCGATGGGTATGCGGGGGTCGGCGCGCTGACGTGCCGGCTGTCGCTCGCCGGCGTGCGGGTCACCGCGGTCGAGGCCCATTCCGGCGCCGCCTCCGACCTGCGCGCGAACGCGGCCGCCATGGGCGGCGAGCCCGTACACGTCCTCGAGCTGCCCGCCGAGCGTGTGGACTGGCGCCGGCCGCGACCCGACGGGGTCGTGCTCAACCCCCCGCGCTCCGGCTGCGCGCCCGCGGTGCTCGACTCGATCACCCGCTCCAGCGCCCGGCGCATCGTCTACGTGTCGTGCGACCCTACCACCCTGGCGCGGGATGTCCGCCGCCTGGGCGGAGCCTGGCGGCTGGATTCGATCCGCGCCTTCGATCTCTTCCCGCAAACAGCGCACGTCGAGACCGTGGTGTCGCTGTCCCGGGAGCGGAACGCATGAGCAACGAGCGCCTGTTCTGGGTCACCCCCCGCGAGGGATCCCCTTACCGCGTCGCCCTGCGATCCGTGCGCGGCGGCTGGGAGGCGGAGGTCCACCGGGACGGCGAGCGATGGACGTTCCCGATCACCGCCGGTGCGGATCCGGGCCTTGCGTGGTCGGGAGCCCGTCCGGTCCGGTACCGCTGGGACCCGGCGATCGGGGGGCTCTGCGTGGACGGCTGGACGCACGAGCTGCACCTGGAGAGCGATGCCGTCCATCGGGCCTCCGAGCTGAGGCTGGCGTCGGCGAGCGGTGATACCGCGGCCGGGGTGCACGCCCCCATGCCGGGGCTGATTCTCGTGCTCGAGGTGGCGGAGGGAGATCCGGTCGAGAAGGGCCAGGGGATCCTGATCATCGAGGCGATGAAGATGGAGAACGAGATTCGCGCGCCCATCGCGGGCGTCGTCCGACGCCTGGCTGTGTCGGCGGGAGACGCGGTGGAGCGCGACGCGCTCCTGTGCGTGGTGGAGCCTCCCGGAGGCTCGTGAGCGATTCGCCCGACAAGTCCGCCTGGCGGCGCCGCACGCTGGAGCCCCACCTCGCGCGGAACCCCGAGCGCGATGTCCGGTTCGAGACCTCGAGCGGCCTCGAGGTCGAACCGGCGTACGGGCCGGGGGACGCCGATCCCAGCGCCGGCTGGCCGGG
>DASSBK010000280.1:0-2321 GCA_035698825.1 Gemmatimonadota bacterium | reverse complement strand
TGCTGGTCGACCTGATCTACGGCTGGCTCGACCCCCGCATCTCGGTCACGTGAGCGCGGCCGAGGCAACCGTGGCGTGGGAGGCGGTCCCGCGACGCCGGCAGCTCATCCCGGCGCGCTGGCGCAACCCGATCGGCCTCGCAGGAGCCGTGATCGTCGTCTTCTGCATCGCCACCGCGATCTTCGGGTCGTACGTCTGGACGGTCGACCCGAACGATCCCGCCTCGGAACGGCTGCAGGGCCCGAGCTGGGCGCACCCGTTCGGCACTGACGACCTGGGCAGGGACACCCTCGCGCGGATCATCCACGGCGCGAGGGTATCGCTCGAGGTCGGTGCGCTCTCGATCGGGATCGCGCTCGTCGCGGGCACGCTGATCGGTCTTGTCGCCGGGTACTACCGGGGCGTCCCCGAGCTGCTGCTGATGCGCGTCGTGGACGTGCTGTTCGCGTTCCCGGGCCTCGTGCTCGCGATCGTGATCGCCGGGCTGCTCGGCCCGACCCGGCGGAACGCGATCATCGCGATCGGCATCGTGATCATCCCGGCATTCGCCCGCGTCGTGCGGGCCGCGGTGCTCGAGGTGATGGGCTTCCCGTTCATCGAGTCCGCCCGCGGTCTCGGCGCGGGCGGCGGCAGGATCATGGTCAGGCACCTCCTGCCGAACATCCTCGCGCCGCTCACGGTGATCGCGACCGTGTACTTCTCGACTGCGATCCTGAGCGAGGCGACGCTCTCGTTCCTCGGCCTCGGCACCCAGCCTCCCGAGGCGGCGTGGGGGAACATGCTCTCGTCCGCGCGGAACTACATCGACCAGAGCGTCTGGATGTCGATCTTCCCGGGCCTCGCGATCATGATCGTCGTGATGGGGTTCAACTTCCTCGGGGACGGTCTGCGCGACGTGCTCGACCCCCGGGTCGGCGGGGGCATCGGCGACGCCGTAGCGAAGAAGTGACGGACGTCCTCGTCCGCGGCGGCTGGGTCGTCGACGGCACCGGACGCCCACCCGTCCGTGGCGACGTGGTGATCGACGCGGGTCGGATCGCCCACGTCGGGCAGGTCAACGGCGCGAGTGCCGATCGCGTGGTCGACGCCGCCGGCGGGATCGTCTGCCCGGGGTTCGTCGACCCGCACAGCCACAGCGACTGGTCGATCCTCGCAAATCCGCGCGCCGAGAGCACGATCCGCCAGGGCGTCACGACCGAGGTCGTCGGCAACTGCGGCTGGACGTACGCGCCGGTCTCGGAGGCGTCGCACCACTTCGTCGAGGCGCGGATGCGGACGTTCGCGTACGACGGCCCGGTCGAGTGGACGACGTTCGCCGACCACCTCTCGTGGCTCGCCGATCGCGGGCACGCCCAGAATCTCGCGTGGTTCGTCGGGCACAACACCGTCCGCTACGCGGCCGGTGTGTTCACGGCGGAGGCGGCGGAGCACGAGCTGCGCGCGATGGAGGACCTCGTCCGCGAGGCGATGCACGCGGGCGCGCTCGGGCTCTCGACCGGGCTCGAGTTCAACCCGGGCCGGATGGCGCCGACCGAGGAGCTCGTCCGCCTGAACGCCGTCGTGGGGGAGTACGACGGGTACTACACGAGCCATGTCCGGAACCGTGACTCGCGGCTGCAGGAATCGATCGACGAGTTCCTCACGATCGTCCGCGAGGGAAAGACGCGCGGTGAGATCTCGCACCTCAACGTGCGGCACCGGACGGGTGCGGCGCCGGGCGCCTGGCAGCGGGCGGTCGACACGATGCAGGAGGCGCGGGAGGTCGAGGGCCTCGACGTGCTCGCGGACACGACGCCGTTCAAGGACGGTCTCGGCCAGATGGCCGGCATCCTGCCCGAGTGGGTGATGGACGGCGGCTGGGAGAAGGCCTGCGCGCGCCTCTCCGACGCGGAGGTGCGCGAGCGGCTGCGGCACGAGTGCGACCGCTACTGGCGCTTCATCCACCGCGGCGAGTGGCATCGCGCGCGGCTCCAGTCGAGCCTGCAGTTCCCCGAGCTCGAAGGCAAGGACTTCGACGAGATCGCGGCGCTGATGGGAAAGGACCAGTGGGAATGCTACTTCGACATTCTCGCCGCCTCCGGCCCGGCCCTCGAGAGCATCCTCCTCGTCGGCGAGCTCTTCACCGACGAGCACTTGAAGGAGATGATCACCCATCCGCTCATCTCGCTCGGGGTCGACGGGTTCACGAGCGCGGTCGACTCGCCGCTCGCGGCGGTCACCGGGCACCCGGTCTGCTTCGCGGGGCACGTGCGCTATCTGACGAGGCACGTGCGCGACCTCGAGTCGCTGGCGCTCGAGGAGGCGATCCGGAAGATGACCTC
>DASSBK010000279.1:0-5578 GCA_035698825.1 Gemmatimonadota bacterium | reverse complement strand
CGTCCGCGTGACGACCAGCGGCAGCCCGGCGATGTCCACGACGTCGTCCGGGGAGCTCGCCCCGACGAGCCGAGCCGCCAGCCGGACGGTCAGCCGCTCGGTGGGTCCGACGTACGACACCGACTCCACGACAGCCTCCGACAGGGGATGGCGGGCGGCGAGGAGGTCGCGGCGGAATCCGATCTCCACGTCCTCGGGCCGGAAGACGACCTTGACCGGTTGACCATCGACCAGAGCGGGCCTCTCGTCGGGAGGATCGAGAGCGGTGCCGAGGACCCACGTGCGGTCCTGCCCCCAGCGCCCGAGCAGCACGTTCGCCGCGCCCAGGAAGGTCGCCACGAACTCGTTGCCGGGCCGGTTGTAGACGTCGTAGGGCGTGCCCACCTGCTCCACCTGACCGCCGTTCATGACCAGGATCCGGTCGGCCAGCTCGAGCGCCTCTTCCTGGTCGTGCGTGATGAACAGGGCCGACACGTTCGCGTCCCGCAGGATCCGTCGAACCTCGCGCCGGAGCTCCACCCGCGTGCGCGCGTCGAGCGCGGTGAACGGCTCGTCGAACAGCATGACGGAGGGCTCGTAGGCGAGGGCGCGCGCCAGTGCCACCCGCTGGCGCTGCCCGCCCGACAGCTGGGCCGGCAGCTTCCTCCTATGCGGCACGAGCCGGACGAGCTCGAGCATCCGCTCCACCCGCTCCCGGATCCGTCCCGCAGGAACGCCGCGGACCTCGAGGCCGAACGCGATGTTCCGTTCCGCCGACATCTTCTCGAAGAGCGCCTGGTCCTGGAACACGACGCCGAACCTGCGGTCCTGGGGCGGGATCCTCAGCGCCGGGCGGCCATCGAGAAGGACCTCGCCGGCATCGGGCTGCTCCAGCCCCGCGAGGATCCGAAGGAGCGTGGTCTTGCCACAGCCCGAGGGCCCGAGAACGACGAGGATCTCGCGACTCGCGATCTCGAACCCGACGTCGCGCAGGACTTCCTGATCGCCGAACGACTTGGCGAGCTCCTGGACCCGGAGGACCGACGTGGTCAGATCTCGGGAGCCGGGCCGAACAGCCGGTCCGGGTTGTCCTGGAGGAGCTTTCGCTTGACGTCGTCGGCGAGATCGAGAGCCAGGAAGTCGTCCAGGTTCGGCCGCATGCCGGGGACCATCGGCCCGGGCCAGTCGGTTCCCCAGAGGAGCTTGTCGGCGACGTCGACGAGCCGCGGGAAATAGCGGAGGAGGCCCCTGGGCGGGATGCCGGAGACGTCACCCCAGAAGTTGGGATGGCGCCGTAGCAGGAAGAACGAGGCGTCGGGCCACAGCGGGCGGCCGAGATGCGCGAGGATCACGACGAGGCCGGGGAAGTCGACGCCCACGTCGTCCAGCGCGAGCGGATCGGCGTACACGTTCCGCGCGCCCGGGAAGATCGACGTCCCGGTGTGCACCATGACGGGCATGCCGAGCTCCTCGGCGCGGCCGTACATGTCGGCCAGCGCGGGCAGGCCGTTCCGATACGCATTGGCGGCGATCTCCTGGTGCGGCGGGTGGAACTTGATGGCCCGCACGCCCAGGTCCCGCAACCGCTCGACGTCGTCGGAGAGATTCCCGTCCCCCGTCGGATCCAGGCCCCCGAAGGGGATCAGCCGGTCGGGCGCGGCGCGCGCGAGCCCGGCCACGTAAGGGTTCACGTCGCTCGTGAACCCCATGAGCCCCGGGCTCACGTAGTTGATGACGCCGATCCGCGCGACGCCGGCCTGGTCCATCACGTCCAGCACGCTGGTCGGATCGCGCATCATGCGCTCGAGCTCGGCGAAATCCGAGCGCCCCTTCGCCATTCGGGCGCGGACGTCCGGCCGCAGCTGGTCCCAGGGCTGGACGTGGACGTGAACGTCCGTAATCCGCAGAGGCCCCAAGCTCAGCCGCCGGGGTTGAAGGCGAGGAACAAGCCCGTGATCAGCCACATGAAGACGGCGAATCCGTAGGCGGCGCCCTTGCTCATCCGGAGCGCGTGGATCCCGGCGATCGCCAGCACGATCGCCCCCCAGATCGAGAAGAAGTTGATGTTCGCGAGGAGCCCCCACAGGAGCTTCGGCATGTCTCCGCGCTCCATGAACAGCGCCAGGCCGAACGTCGGCGGCCCTCCTTCGCGCGCCACCTGTTCGGCGCCCTTGAGCGCCACCACGATGGCCTGCGCGATCCCCTGCAGGATCTGGATCACGCCGCTATAGACCATCGCCGTGAACGCCGCCTTGTAGGTGGGCTCCCGCGCCCCCGAGATGGCAGCCCATCCCCAGAACAGGAGCGCGAACAGGGCCGAGAAGATCGCCACGATGACCGGTCCGATCGCGAGCCCGACGTACTTGAATTTCTCCACCGCCTGAAGCGCGCGCTCGCGCTGCTCGGGAGAGGCGTCGCCCGCCATGATCCCGGCGCGCTGGAGTTCCGAATAGAGCGGCATCATGAAGAACGACATGATCAGCGTGGCGGCCATGATCACGAGGAGAGGGACGAGCCAGCGCGGGCGCGCGCGGACGTCTTCGAACGTTGCGCTCGGTGCGAGCACGACATCGCGCATGTTCTCCCACACCGACCGGCCAGGCGGTGGCGCCGTCGAGACGTCGCTCCTTGCGTGCTCCTCCATCTGCTTCCTCCGCGCTAGGGTTTCACCTGACGGGCGCCCGCTTCAGCGGCCGCGCCATTCGGGCTTGCGCTTCTCCAGGAACGCCGCCACGCCCTCGACCTTGTCGTCGGTCGCGAACGCCAGGGCGAAAAGGTCGCGCTCCTGCTCGAGTCCCGCCGAGAGCGGCAGCTCGTACGCCGCCCGGATCGCGCGCTTGGCGATCGCCAGCGTGACCGGGCTCTTCTCGGCGATCGTATGGGCGATTTCCATGGTCCGTTCCCGGAGTTCGGCGGCGGGAACCACCTCGTCGAGAAGGCCGATCTCGTACGCCGAGACGCCGTCGATGGGCTCGCCGCTCAAGATCAGCTGCAGCGCCTTGCCGTATCCCACGAGGCGCGGCAGCCGCTGGGTCGCGCCGCCTCCCGGGATGATCCCCAGGCGCACCTCGGGCTGTCCCAGCATGGCGGTGTCGGCGCCGATCCGGAGGTCGCAGGCGAGCGCCAGCTCGCAGCCCCCGCCCAGGCACCAGCCGTTGATCATCGCGATCGTAGGGAGCGGCGCGTTCCAGATCCTGTCGAAGACCGTGGGGCCGGCCATCGCCCGCCGCTGCTCGAGCGGAGAGCGGTCCGCGAACTCGCCGACGTCGGCGCCGGCCACGAACGCCTTGTCGCCCGCGCCCGTGAAGACGAGCACGCGCGCCTCGGGGTCCGAGATCGCCCCTTCGACGGCGCGGGAGAGCTCCTCGCGCACCTGGGCGTTGAGCGCGTTCCGCTTCTCGGGGCGGTCGATCGTGACGACGACGATCCCGCCGTCGCGCTCGACCCGGACTACGTCCATTCTCGCCGCGTCGTCGGCGTCCCGCGTCATCGAGCCTCCACGGCGACCGGCTGGCCGTCCTCCCAGCGGTAGAACCCCTCGCCCGATTTCCTCCCCAGCCGCCCTTCCGCCACCATCCCCCTGAGGAGTCGAGGAGGATCGAAGCGGCGCTCGTCGAGCTCGGCCGCCAGGTGCTCGGCGATCGCGAGCCGCACGTCGAGGCCCACCAGGTCGGTCAGCTTGAGCGGGCCCATGGGGTGGTTGTAGCCGAGCTCCATGGCGGCATCGATGTCCGCCGGCGCCGCGACCCGCTCCTCGACCATGCGGATCGCCTCGAGCCCGAGCGCGATGCCGAGCCGGCTGGTCGCGAACCCGGGCACGTCCCGCACGACGATCGGGCGTTTGCCGAGCGACTCGACCGCGCGGCGGAGCGTGTCCACGACCTCCGGCGCCGCTTCCTCGGGCGCCACGATCTCGACCAGCTTCATCGCGTGGACGGGATTGAAGAAGTGGAGACCGGCCACGCGCTCCGGACGGGCCGTTTCGGCCGCAAGGCGCGCGATCGGCAGCGAGGACGTATTGCTCGCCAGGATCGCGCCGCCGGGGCAGCGGGCGTCCAGCTCCGCGAACATCGCGCGCTTGAGATCCAAAACTTCGGGAATCGCCTCGATCGCCAGATCGGCGTCGAGCAGCGCCTCCCCGAGGTCGGTCTCGATCCGCAATCGGCCGAGCGCCAGCTCCTTTTCCGCTGCGTCGATCTTCCCCCGCTCGACGCCCTTTGCCAGCGTCGCCTCGATCTGCTCCCGGGCGTGATGCGCCGCGGCGGGATCGACGTCGTAGAGCGTGGCCGCGTAGCCTGCCTGCGCGAAGACCTGCGCGATCCCGCGGCCCATCGTCCCCGCGCCGATCACCGCCACCACGTTCAGCTCGTCGATCATGGCTCCATCCTCCGCAAGGCTGCGCGCACGGGCGAAGCGTCGGCGCCGATCCAGCGCAGCGGGAAGGCGACCAATGCATAGCGGCCGGGCTCGATCCCGGCCAGCGCGAGGTTCTCGAGGATCGCCACGCCCGACGCAGCCAGCGCCCGGTGTGCGTCGAGCGCGGCAGAATCGGCGGGATCCACCGAGGGGGCATCGGTGCCGACGAGCCGGAGTCCTCGCGCGCCGCACCACATCGCGGCCTCGGCCGAGAGCGACCGCCAGCGGCTCGGGAAGCCGGACGACCAGTCGCAGCCGGTTCGGAGGAGAATCCGCTCGATGCGGTCGTAGCCGTCCGCGGTTCGAGCGCGCGCTTCGATGTCGCCCGGGGCTGCTGCGACCCTCCGGAGGGTGGCCTCGATGTGGCCGGACTCGATGAGATCGCCGTCCGCCGAGACGTCGACGACGACGGCGGGACCGACGAAGGTCTCCAGCGGAAGGCCGTCGATCGCCGCGCCGCCGGCATCGACGTGGAACGGTGCGTCGACGTGGGTGCCGGTGTGGGTCGTCCCGGAGACCTCGCCCACGTTCGCGGCGTCGCCCCCCGCGATCGACGCGGCCAGTCGGTAGCGCCACGGCGGATCGCCGGGCCAGACCGCCGCCCCGTCCGCGACCGGCCGGCTGATGTCGATCCAGCCGCCGTCCGCGGCGGCCGCGGAGCGCTGGGTCACGGGCTCCTCAGTCGCCTTCGAAGCGCGGCGCTTCCTTGCCGCTGAACGCGAACAGGCCCCGCTTGACGTCCTGGGACTCGAAGCAGACGAGCTGGTTCTCGAGCTCGATCGCGAGCATCGTCTCGAGGTCGCTGTCGAGGCTCTCCTGCACCGCGCGTTTGATCCGCGCCGCCGCCAGCGGCGGGGCGGCGGCGAGCTGCCGCGCCCACGCCATCGCCTCGTCGCGGATCGAAGCCGCGGGCACGACCCGATTCACGAGACCGATCGCCAGCGCCTCCTCGGCGCCGACCATGCGGCCCGACCACATCAGCTCGAGGGCGCGCGAAGCTCCGACGAGCCGCGGGAGGAGGAACGTCCCGCCCCAGTCCGGGTGCAGACCGATCCGCACGAACGTCTGCCCGATCGACGCGGTATCGGCCATGATTCTCAGGTCGCACGCGAGCGCGAGGTTCGCGCCGCCGCCCGCGGCCGGCCCGTTGATCGCCGCGATCACCGGTTTCTCGGCGGCCCGG
>DASSBK010000278.1:0-8412 GCA_035698825.1 Gemmatimonadota bacterium | reverse complement strand
GTGGATCAGCGAGGGCGGGCTCAACTACGTCTGCGAGCGCTTCGGAATCCCGCCCGCCGAGGCGTACGGCGTGGCGAGCTTCTATGCGCTCCTCTCCACCGAGCCGCGCGCGCCCGTCGTCATCCACGCCTGCGACGACATCGTGTGCCGGATGGCGGGAGCGAGGGAGGTCGCGGCGGCCCTGGAGGAAGTGCTCGGCCCGGCGGGCGGCACCGATGCCGTCACGTGGCTTCCGAGCCCGTGCGTGGGATCCTGCGACAAGGCGCCGGCGGCGTTCGTCCAGCGCGCCAACGCCGAGAACGCGACGGTCGACGGGCTGGCGCCCGGCCCGACCGTCGAGCAGCTGCTGGGGGACCTGGCGGGCCGGGAAGGCACCGACCTGGCGCTTCCGCTGGCGTCCGGCAGCGTGCGGATCCCGCAGGTCGAAGACGGTGTCGCGGGCCTCCGCCTCCTGCGGCGGATCGGCCGCGTGGATCCCGCCAGCCTCGACGACTACCAGGCCGCCGGCGGCTACGAGGCGCTCCGCCGGGCGGTCGAGCTGGGGCCGGCGGAGGTCATCCGCGAAGTCACCGACTCGCGCCTACTCGGACGCGGCGGCGCCGCGTTCCCGGCGGGCCGCAAGTGGGCGGCCGTCGCGGCGGCGCCCGCCAGGCCCCACTATCTCGTCTGCAACGCCGACGAATCCGAGCCGGGGACGTTCAAGGACCGGGCGCTCATGGAGGAGGACCCGTTCGCGCTCGTCGAGGCGATGACGATCGCCGGCTTCGCGACCGGCTGCGAGACGGGATACCTGTACGTCCGCGGCGAATATCCGACCGCCACCGGACGCCTCGAGCACGCCATCGGAGAATGCCGGCATCAGGGACTCCTCGGCGCGGACGTCATGGGCGCCGGCTTCGACTTCGACATCGAGATCCGCCGCGGCGGCGGAGCGTACATCTGCGGCGAGGAGACCGCGCTCTTCAACTCCATCGAGGGCTTCCGCGGCGAGCCGCGCAACAAGCCGCCGTTCCCGACGGACCGCGGCCTCTTCGGCAAGCCCACCGTCGTCAACAACGTCGAGACGCTGGTCAACGTCCTCGACGTCGTGGTCGAGGGCGGGCCCGCATTCGCCGCGCTGGGAACCGAAGGGTCGACCGGGACCAAGCTGTTCTGTGTTTCCGGGAAGGTGGCGCGGCCGGGACTCTACGAAGTGACCTTCGGCACGACGCTCCGTCAGCTGCTGGACCTCTCCGGCGGCGTGGCCGATGGGCGTCCGTTGAAGGCGGTGCTCCTCGGCGGCGCGGCGGGGACGTTCGTGACCCCGGAGATGCTCGACCTTCCGCTGACCTTCGAGGCCACGCGCGCGGCGGGGGCCTCGCTCGGCTCGGGGGTGGTCGTCGCGTTCGACGACACCGTCGATCTGGCCGACATCCTGCTTCGGATCGCCGGCTTCTTCCGACACGAGTCGTGCGGGCAGTGCGTTCCCTGCCGGATCGGAACGGTCCGGCAGGAGGAGGCGCTCGAGCGACTCGTCGCCGGCGGCGACGAGGTCTCGCTGCTGGACGAGATCGCGCGCGCGATGGGCGACGCCTCGATCTGCGGTCTGGGGCACACGGCCGGCCTCGCCGTCCACTCGGCGATCGGCCTGGGCCTGCTCGGAAACGGAGGTACCCGATGAGTGCCGCGCCGGCGTCGACCGGTCGCATGGTGGCTCTCACGATCGATAACCGCGAGGTTGCGGTCCCGGAGGGCGCCACGCTCCTGTCCGCCTGCCGTCAGGCGGAGATCGCCACCCCGACGCTCTGCTTCCTCGAGACGCTCACGCCCGTCAACACGTGCCGGGTCTGCGTCGTCGAGCTCGAGGGATCGCGCGCCCTCGTCCCGGCGTGCTCGCGGCGGGCCGAGCCAGGCATGATCGTGTCCACCGACAGCGAGCGGGTGCGGCACAGTCGGAAGATGGTCCTGGAGTTCCTCGCCTCGTCGGTCGACATGTCCCTCGCCGATCCCGAGATCCATGGCTGGATGGAGAGCTACGGCGCCGATCCGGGGCGCCATGGCGCCACCGCCGAGACGGTCGCCCAACCGCCCAAGGTGCAGGACAACCTGTACGTGCGGGATTACGAGAAGTGCATCCTCTGCTACAAGTGCGTCCAGGCGTGCGGGGTCGAGGCCCAGAACACGTTCGCGATCGCGGTGGCGGGCCGGGGGTTCGACGCGCGGATCTCGACGGAGTTCGACGTCACGCTGCCCGACTCGGCGTGCGTGTACTGCGGCAACTGCATCGGCGTCTGCCCCACGGGCGCGCTGATCTTCAAGACCGAGTTCGACATGCGCCGCGAAGGGACGTGGGACGAGTCCCGGCAGTCGGTGACGCGGACGGTGTGCGGCTACTGCGGGGTGGGCTGCAACCTGGACATGCACGTCCAGGACAATCGCATCGTCAAGGTCACCTCGCCGCACGACCACGACGTCACGAACGGCCACCTCTGCATCAAGGGGCGCTTCGGCTGGCAACACGTGCAGGCGGGACTCGACGAACCGACCGACCTGGCGCCGGCTCCCGGCCAGGACCGGGCTAGTCCGGCGCCGGCTCCCGGTAAGGGCCCAGGATCATCGAGCGGGTCGCCTCCCGGTCCACGACCAGCGTCATGAACAGGTGCCCGAGCGTGAAGCCGACGAAGGCCCAGACGATCAGGAAGTGCCAGAAGCGCGCCCACACGTAGCCGCCCATCCAGCCGGCCAGGGGTAGCGAGACCGGCTTCCAGATCGCGAACCCGGTCGCCACCGCGAGCACCCCCAGAGCGAAGGTGCCCGTGTACGCGAGCTTCTGGAGCCCGTTGTAGACCTCGTACCGCGGCTTCTCCCGGCGCAGTCGCGCGTACCAGGCGGCCATCTCCCATGCCCCGCGCGCGTCGCGTCGCCGGAACGCGCGCCGCCGCCACTCTCCGCTGCCGATCTGCCAGCCCAGCCACACCAGCCCGTTGGCGACGAATCCCCACATGAGGAACAGATGCCATTTGAGCCCTCCGGCCAGCCAGCCGCCGAGCCGCACGGCTTCCGGGAAGCGCTTCCCCGCCAGTGGCCAGCAGCAGAACTCCGCGCCGCGCTCGGCGAACGCGGGATAGGCATGGAAGATCTGGAGGCCGCTGGCGATCATCCCCGCCAGGAGGACCACGTTCAGCCAGTGGCTGACGCGCAGGAGGAGCGGCTGCTCGAAACGGACGGTTCGCTCCACATCAAGCCCACGCCGGCACGCCGACCATCTCCGCGAGGCGTTGCGGATGGACGAGCAGGTCCCGGCGCTGCCGCTTCACGATTCCTTGTTGCTCCAGCTCGGACAGAACGGTCGAGGTGTGCGGACGGCTCGCGCCGACGATGTGCGCCATCGTCTCGTGCGTCAGCGGGTGCGTGAGGCGGACGAACCCGTCCGGGCCGTTGCTGCCGCCCTGGGCGAAGTCGAGGAGCAACCGGCACAGCCGCACGGACACCTCTTCGGACATGACTCCCATCAGTCGCGCGGTCAGGCGCTCCAGTCGGCGAGTCAACGTCTGCGTCACTGCGATCAGCACCTCGGGGTGCTCTTCGGTGATCGCCTGGAAGTCCGCCAGTTCCAGGGCGATCCCCGAAAGCCTGGTCATCGCCACGACTTCGTAGTCCGACTCCAGGCTCTTCCCGAGCAAAACGCGCGATCCGACGATGTCTCCGGGGCGAAACACGTAGACGATTCTCTCGCGGCCGTCGACGGTGGCGGCGGAGAGCTTGGCCAGTCCAGCCAGCAGGAAGACGAGCCGCTGGGGCGGATTGATCAGCCCCGCGACCCTTTCGTTCTTCCGGAACTCGATGGTCTTCGCCCGGCGAGCGATGGCGTCCAACGCCGCAGGACGGAGCTCGGCCAGTGCGGGACTCGTCAGAAGCAGATCTCGATCGACCATGGGTTCCCTATTATATCCGAGGCATCGAGCGACGCATATGGATCGCGGTGGATGCCGGGCGGAACGTGGGTTCGATCGTAGGAAAGCGATCCGTAGTCATCGCGAGTTCTGATCGGCCGGACGCTCGCCCTCCCAAGGCGTCCCGGGCCGGTCGAACTGCGGACGCGGCCACAGGAATCCCCCCGCCACCCAGATGGCCGCGAGAACGACCAGCAGCAGAGCCAGGATCAGCAGAGGCTTCGCCCCGCGATTCACGCTCTCAGCAGAAGACCTCTCGCGGCAGGGCGAACGGACCCAGATGCGGCCCGGGATTGTGGAGCGATGTCCAGAGGGCGAATCCCAGGCGGTCCCGCAGCCGCTCCGCCTCCAGCACCGCGTCGACGTGGCCCCGCGCGCCCGCGTGGAGGGCGTCGAGCTGCTCCTCGTAATCGGCCCGGACGGCGTCGATCCGCGTCTTGAGCTCCGCGTCGGGCTCCTGTCCGGCGGCTCGCAACCGGTCGAGCTCGGGCCCGAACAGCGCCCACACCGCGCTCTCGCCTTCCATGACCCCCATGCGGCCGGTGGGCAGCGTGAACAGGAAATCGGGATCGAACCCCTGGCCGGCCATCGCGTAGTAGCCGGCCCCCGAGGCGTGGTTCAGAGTGAGGACGAGCTTGGGCACGGTCGCCGTCGCCATCGCTTCGACGAATCGCGCGCCGGCCCGGATGATGCCGCTCCTCTCCGCTTCGAGGCCCACCATGAACCCCGACACGTCCTGCACGAACAGCATGGGAGTCCGGTGTCGCTCGAGGGTCTCCAGGAAGTAGGCCACCTTCTCGGCCGACTCCGTGTAGACGATCCCCCCGAAGCGCGGCGGCTCGCCCTCGCGGCGGAACATGGCGCGCGCGTTGGCGATCACCCCGATCGGCATCCCGTGCAGCCGGCCCGTGAGGCAGATCATCTCGGGCGCGCGATCCTCCTGGAACTCGTCCCACCGCGAGGCGTCGAGGATGCAGGACAGCACCTCGCGCACGTCGTAGGGCTGGCGATGATCGAGCGGGAGGATGTCGTAGAGCTCGGACGGCTCGCGTCCGGGTACCGCGGTCCAGTCGTTCCCCGCGGCGGGCGGCCCGTACGGGAGCTCACCCACGAGATCGCGGATCCGCTCCAGGCAGGCCTCGTCGTCGGACACCCGGTAGTGCGCGACGCCGCTGATCTCGACGTGCATCCGCGCGCCCCCGAGCTCCTCCGCGTCCACGGTCTGCCCCGTGGCTCCCTTGACGAGGTTGGGGCCGCCGAGCCCCATGAAGGACGTGCCCTCGACCATCAGGATGACGTCGGAGAGCGCCGGCAGGTACGCGCCCCCCGCGATGCACGGGCCCATGACCGCCGCGATCTGGGGAATTCGCAGGTATCGGCGCATGATCGAGTTGTAGTAGAAGATCCGGCTGGCGCCGTACTGGCCGGGGAACACGCCGCCCTGGTAGGGAAGGTTGACTCCCGCGGAATCGACGAGGTACACGATCGGAACCCCGCAGCGCATGGCGATCTCCTGCGCGCGGAGGATCTTCGTGATCGTCTCCGGCCACCACGCCCCGGCCTTCACGGTCGCGTCGTTGGCCACCACGACCACGGGCCGGCCGCGAACCTCCGTCACTCCCGTAACCACTCCGGCCGCCGGCGCCTGCCCGTCGTAGCGGTCCCAGGCCACGAGCAGGCCGATCTCCAGGAAGCGACTGCCGGGATCGCGCAGGAGCTCGATGCGCTCGCGCGCGGTCAGCTTCCCCTGCTCGTGCTGCCGGGCCACACGGTCGCGGCCGCCGCCCTCGCGCACGCGCTCTTCGAGAGCTCGCAGCTCCGCGGTCAGGTCCCCCAGACGCGTGTCGCGCCCCTGGACCGCACTCGGTTGTCCGTCGGACATCGGGGGTAAGATATTTCCCGGATAGAGGCGCAGCGAGGGCGCCGGAATCGTTCCGTTGTACGATATCTTATATCGTGAGCACTGCGGGGGTCCTAGAATCCGGGCGTTGGGTGGAAGTGGGGATGTGGGGTTATGCCACGAATCGGGGTGTCACCGGGAGCTCGAGTCCGGTTAGACGCCCCGTTCGTGTTTTCGGAAGTGCCGGGAACTGGCCAGATCGAAGAGCGATCTAGCCGGTTGCCGACTCACATGGATTCGTGCGGGGGAGGGCGAACGGAACGGAGGCCTTCCTAGTTGCCGTACCTCCGATTGAAGAAGTCCATCACCGAGGACGTCTTCTCCTCCTCCTCCTGCTGCGGCTGATCGAGCGTCGGAGTCGTACTTCCGCCACCATCCTGTTTCTTCGTTTCCCGCCTCAGCCTCCGTCGTTCTCTCGCGGTCAGCTCAGTGGGTTCCTGGGTGGGATCCTCGATCGGTGAATCCGAGCTACCATCCCCATTCAGCTTCTTTTGTTCTCTCCTCAGCCTCCGCCGCTCCCTGGCGGTCAGCTCGACGGTTTCCTCGACTTCGTCCAGCCCGGTATTCTCTTCGTTCAAGTCCACGGGGCTCGCTGACTGTCCGAGCACGAGCTTCGGTGTTGCGATAGATGCGACAAGCGGCAGGACGATGGCGGCGGCCGACGCTTTGCCAGTCCGCTTCAACCACACGCGCCGGGTCACTTCGCGCGGTGCGGACGGTTCGAGCCCGACAGAAACCAGGCCGGCATCCACCAGCTGGGCGATGGGATCCTCGGCTTCGGTCGTGACGGTGGCGAGATCGAAAGCCCCGCCCTCCCCGATTTCGTCCCACAGCCGTGCCGCCGATTCCCTCAGCAGGTGGTACTTCTTCTCCTGACGGTCGAAGACGACCCGCTCCTCAGGCTCGCAAGTCACACTCAGGAATCGGTTTTCGTCCACCCGTATGTTCATCTTGTCCTCCATCAAGGCCCGCCCGGAAGGCCTGGTACCGAACGGCGGTTTTTACAATCCGCGAGCAGTCAACCATAGTCGGACTGCGCGGACAGGTTCAAGCAGAAATCTGACAAAAACCATGCGTCCCTGGCATCTTCGTAGCCCTGGGAGCCTTATAGTATACTCGAAGAGGGAAAATTGTAAACAACTACCTCCCCGCGCGTCCACGTAGCGCATCTCCCGCAGCGACGCCGCTGTATATTCAGGCCGCTCGCGAAGGATCTTGCCCCCGGCAGGAGACGGCTTTGACGCTGGAAATCGCGATCGTCTTCGCCGTCATCCTCGCGGCGCTTGCCCTCTTCGTCACCGAGAAGTTCCCGGTCGACCAGGTCGCGTTGACGATCCCCGTCGTCCTGCTCCTCGCCGGGATCCTCGATCCGGACGAGGCGATATCGGGATTCGCCAACGAGGCGACGGTCACGGTCGCGGCCATGCTGGTGCTGTCGATCGGCCTAATGAAGACCGGCGCGATCGCCGCCATCGGCCGCTGGGCGCAGTCCGCTCCTCTCGGCGGGCCGGATGCGAAGCTCATCCTGCTGTGCTGCATCGTCGCCCCGGTCTCCGCGTTTCTCAACAACACCCCGGTCGTCGTGGTCTTCCTGCCGGTCTTCCTCGCGGTCGCCCAGCAGACCGGCGAGCCGCCCTCGCGGTTCCTGATGCCGCTGTCGTTCGCGGCCATTCTCGGTGGCACCGTGACGCTGATCGGGACGTCGACGAACCTGGTCGTCAACGGGATGGCGCGGGAACGGGGATTCGACGATCTCAACCTGTTCTCGATCGCGCCGATCGGGCTCATCTACTGCGCCGTGGGCCTGCTGTACCTCTTCACGGTGGGGCGGGCGCTCATCCCTCGGCGCGCCGGCCAGACCGACCTGACCGGCAAGTACGACGTGCGCGAGTTCATGACCGAGCTCCACGTGAGGCCGGACTCGCCGGCGGCCGGCAAGACCTTCGCCGAGGTGCGATGGGGCGAGATGTACGGGGTGTCGATCCTCGGACTGCGGCGCGCCTCACGCTCCCTCTGGGGCCCGGTGGCGAACCGGCGCGTGACGCCCGGCGACGTGCTGTACGCCCAAGGGCATTCCCAGAACCTGCTGCGGCTCGCGGAGAAGGAGAAGCTGGACACGCCGGTCGTCCGGCAAGCGCCGGTCAACCTCGCCACCGGCGACGCCCGCCTGGCCGAGATCCTCGTGGCGCCCGCCTCCCCTCTCGTCGGCAGGACGCTCAAGGAAGCGCGCTTCCAGCAGCGCTATGACGCCACCGTGCTCGCGATCCAGCACCACGGGCGTACCGAGCGGGAGCGGCTCGTCGAGGTCCGCATCGAGCCCGGCGACCTATTGCTCGTCCACGGGGCCGCTTCGGCCCTCGAGTCCCTCGCCGAAGAGACGGGCATGGTCCCCCTCAACGAGGTCAAGCCGCCCGCGGGGCCGCGCCCGCGCGCCCTGGTCGCCGTGCTGATCCTGATCGGGGTCGTGGTGGCCGCCGGGTCCGGCCTCGTCTCCGTCCTGCCGGCGTCCATGACCGGCGTCCTCCTCATGCTCTTCACGGGCTGCGTCAAGCTGGAGGAGGTCTACGAGGAGATGGACTG
>DASSBK010000277.1:0-7145 GCA_035698825.1 Gemmatimonadota bacterium | reverse complement strand
CCCCGGCTTGACCCGAGCCTCCAGCGGAAACCAGCGCTCGAGCTCGCGCGCGTCGGTGAGCGCCTTCCACACGACCTCGACCGGAGCGTCGATCGCGATCTCGCCCTTCGCCGCGCGGGTCGCGGGCCGCTCCTTCACGGCGCGAACGTCCTTGTTCTCCTCCCTGCTCGCGTCCGGCTCCTTCCTCATGTCTCCTCCCTGTCGACGGTGGATGTCTCCGATTCCTTCGCCGGCCAGGCGCCCGCCACGATCCGGAAGCGCCGCCCGCCGGCGGCCTGGTCGTCGTTGTGCCGCGCGATCACCTCGCCCACGGCGCGAGCCAGGTCCTCGGCGAAGGCGGGAAAGTCCGCCGGCCTCGCGAGCCGCACGTCCGCGTCGATCGCGAGAGTGGCCAGCCGCTTCCTCGCGGCCGTGGCCTTACCGATCAGACCCGCGACCTCGCGGATCGCGCGCGCGGCGAGTGCGACGAGATAGGTGGCGCTGAAGCGGTCCGCGGGCGGCAGGGACTCGTCGGCGAGGCCGGCCAAGGCGCCGGGATCGATGAGCCAGTGTCGCGCCTTGGCCCGCATCACCCGCTCCGTGCAGTTCCCCTTCCGGCGCTCCGCGACGAGCTCGAGAAACCCCGCCTTCTCGAGCTCCCTGAAGTGGTAGTTGAGGAGCTGCCGGCTCGTCCCGAGCCGATCGGCCAGGCCGGACGCCGAATCGGGCGCCTCCGCGAGCGCGGCGAGCGCCTCACGCCGGATCGGCGAGAGCGCCCGCGCGGCTCGTGCGGGATCGGCCACGACCTGGAGGGGCTTCTGCCGCGGGGTCCTGGGTGGGCGGCGCGTCATGCCACTACTCTACTACCGAAAGGATTTCTTGTCCAGCAGCGAGGTCCGATCCTCGCCGACAGTACCGAGCAGCTCTATCACGCGCTTCTCCCCGCCGCGCTCGCTCACGGCGACGCGATCGCGCGCGCGGGCAGCGCGCGCATCGTCCCGCCATAGTGCTCGTCGTCAACACCGACCCAGATCTCCATGGTGCCGTCCGGCCGCTGACGGGCGGCGAGACTCTCGACCTTGAGGCCGTCGAGCGTGCCGATCAGGGTCGGAACGGCGTCGAGCTCCACCGCGCCCGCGTCGCGAACGATGCGGCCGATCCGGTAGACCGCGCTGCGGAACGGGCCGCCGTCGTCGTCGGGATCTTCGGTGGAGGCGGCATAGATGAATCCCCGCGCGTCGATCTCAAGCGCGGCCACCGGCCGCGCCGCCGGACCCGACGGCCCCGGGCTCGCGAAGTACCCCGCGCTTCGGAACTGGCCGAAGCGGATCGGATCGAGCGACATCTCCGCGAAGCGGATCTCGCTCGCCCGCTCCCCGTCCGCGCGCTCGGCGAACAGGAAGAGGAGCCCGCCATCGCCGGCTTCGGCGACAGCGATCCCTTCGACGTTCGTGGTCGGCACCGGCCACTCGGCGTGGTCGACGACCGCGGCTCCCGCTCCGGTAACCTCGAGCACGAAAATCCGGTTCGAGAAAGGCTTCACGGAGGCGTCCTCGGTGCTCTCCGCGACGAGGAACCGATCGGCCGCTCCGGGGATCCGCGCGACACTCTCGAGATCGCTGGCCGGCTGATCGGGAAACTCGACGTCGAGCGGCGTCCACCGGATGCCGTCCAGACCGGTCGGTAGCTCGAGCACGCTGACCCGAGGAAAACCCGCCTCCTCCGGGTACTTCGCGTCGTGGACGGCAAGGAACCGCTTCCCGTCGATCCCAGTGAGGCCGCTGACGTCCGGCAGGAGCGAGGCGCGATCCGAGCGCGCGTCGTCGGGGCGATCCAACACCGGACGGGCACCGCCGTGCGCGCATACCCCGAGCGAGACCATGCCCACGGCGAGCAGCGCGCCCTTGCGGGCGAAGCAGGTCCAAGAACGAAATGCCGGAATCACGGGGGGAATATCGACGCTTCGTGACACCCGACGGAAGTCCGCTCACCAGGCACTCCGCGACCGGGCGCCACCGCGCCATATTCGGGATCCATGGACCGACTCGGCTATATCGGGTACGCCCCGCGCGCGTCGGCCTTCCACGGTATCGTCGAGCGCGCCGGGCACCGGCTCAAGGGCTACACCGTCCGGTACGGGGAACGACCAGTCGACTGGCAAGAGCACCGCGAGGGAATCGAGCTCGCCCTCGCCGCGCTCCCGGAGGCGGAGCCGGATGAGGGCCGCCCCGGTCTCGGGTTCCTGATCGTCCACCGCGGCCGCGCCGCGGAGTACGTCGTCCTCGCCTGGTGGGATCGGCAGAACGAGCTGCCGGTCCGGGTGTTCGTGCGGAACGAAGGTCCCTGGAGGCCGGCGCGCGAGGGCGAGTCGTTCTGCGTGTGGGACCTGGAGATCGTCGGCCGTGAGCGCGACGCGTACGTGGAAACGGTGCTGGCGGACGGCGACGCAGAGGCCTACCTGGCGCGGCGGGTCACGGAGGTCTGACCGCTTCCCTTCGGCCCCTCGGCGCCGGCAGCGGTCCTACCCGACCGGGCATTCGGGCGGAGCGGTGACGCTCGGGTACGCTTCTTCCGCCCAGCGCCGGGTCGGTACGCGCGCAAGAGCAGCCAGCACTCGTCGGTCAGGAGCATGATATTCCCGCCGACGGCATCCGGATGGCCTCGGCGACGGCCTCGAACGATCCGGCGACCGATGAACGATCCCCCAAGGAGGCAGCCATGACGCACCGAACGGCATATCTCGCGGTGGTGCTCGCCTTCGCGTGCGGGTCGACCACGTCCGACACGACCTCCCCCGACCTGCGGCCCTCTCCCTCCGGAGGAGGCTCCCTCGCGGGCACGGAATGGATCCTCCGCGAGATCCGCGGCGGGCCGCCGATCGGCGAGGCGGAGATCACGCTCGTCGTCGAGGATTCGACCAGCGGCGGCAATTCCGGCTGCAACCACTACGGCGGCATCCCGCACGTCACGGTCGAGTCGTTCCGGCTGGACGAGATCGTGGCCACAGCCCGGGCCTGTGAGGACGCGCGGCTCATGGATCAGGAGAGCGACTTCCTCGCGATCCTCGCGCAGACATCGGCGTGGGAGATCGAGGACGGGATGCTCCACCTCCGCGCGGGATCGGGCGAGGAGCTCCAGTTCGGCGCCGCTCCCGGGGACGACTAGGAGCCGAACCGCGATTCGAACCGGTCGAACGCGCTCGACCAGCCCTGCGCGTGGCCATCCCTGGCGTCCGCGGTCACGAAGCCGTCATGGGTCAGCTCGACGAGGGTTCCGTCCGCCCGCTCGGACAGCTCGACCGTCACGACGGTTTCGCCCTCCTTCGGCCCCTCGCCTGCCTCCCAGCTCCAGGAGAACACGAGCCGGCTCGGGGGGTCGATCTCGCGGTAGACGCCCGTCGCCACGCTGAGGCCGTGCGGCATCCGCATGGCGATCCGGTACCGGCCGCCGATCCGGAGATCGCTCTCGGCCGCTTCCACGGTGCCGCCTTCCGGACTGAACCACTCCCGCATCTCCGCCGGGTCCGTCCAGGCGCGGAACACAGCCTCGCGGTCGGCGCGGATCAGGCGCGTGAGTCTGAGGGAGAGCGCGGTGTCCGTGGTCATGACCTGCCTCGCTATCGTGGGAGTTGCGTGCGACCGGCCGGAGCATCCGGCCGCTCCAGATAGCGCGCGAGCGCGTCGAGCCGGCCGCCCCAGAACGCACGGTAGCGGCCAAGCCACTCGGCGGCGTCCCGCATCGGCGCGGCGTCCAGCTCGCAGCGGCTGACGCGACCATCGCGTTCCCGTTGCACGAGCCCCGCCTCCTCGAGCACCCGCAGGTGCTTCGAGATCGCGGGGCGGGACACGCGAAACGGACGCGCCAGCTCGCCCACCGTGGCTTCCCCGTGCGCCAGGCGCGCGAGAATCGATCGTCGCGTCGGATCGGAGAGGGCGGCGAACGTCCGGTCGAGCCTCTTGGTATTGGTAACCATTTGGTTACCATTATCGCACGATTTAGCGCGCCTGTCAACGGGAACCGAGAGCGCTGGCGCGACGATCGTCGAAAAAGAAGGGAAGCGGCCACGCGGTCTCGCTGATCACACTACCCATTCCCGGAGGTCCGCCAGTAAGCTGTCTTGCCGGCTGCACTCGGCGAAAACGAAGGGAGATTCGATGCGAACATTCCGGACGGTCGTTTTGGGCTGCACGATGGCGGCCTGTTCGTCGGACCCGACGAGCCCCGGCGGCCCGCTCCCGGATTGCACGGGACCCGTGTCGATCGAGGTGTCATCGGGAACGTCGCCGACCTTCGACTGGAGCCCCGCCTGCCGGCTCTTCTTCCTGAACGTCGAGCTGGGCGCCGACGACCAGTGGCTGATCATCTCCGACAGCACCAACGCGATCGCGCCGCCGGTCCGGTACGGCGTTCTCCCCGCGGGTGCGCGCCAGCGGGACCCCGCCATTCCCCTCGAATCGGGCCAGACCTACGACGTGAATCTGGCGCGCTGGACGGGACCGGGCGCTGAGGACGGCGTCCTGATCGGCAGCCGGGATTTCACGCCCTGATTCCGATGCCGCTGCAAGGAGAAGCGCGGGCCGCCCCGGGTCAAATCCCCCCGGCCGAATGCTCGTGCTCGGAGGCGTACCCCCGGAGCCGGTCGTACGCGCGGATCTGATCCTCGGTCAGAAGCTGCCGCATCGCGAGGTGCGCGCGCAGGTGCGTGAGCCGGAGCTCGCCCTGGAGCTCCGCGATCCCTTTGACGGACGCAGCGAGCGCGTCCTCGGTCACGTTCCCCGCGGCGAAGGCCGCGTCGAGCGCCTTCTCTGCGTCCAGGATCTCCCGCCCCAGCTCCCGCGCCCGCCCCTTCATGTCCGCGAAGATCCGCTCCGCCGCACTGAGCTGCTCCGCCGACAGGCCGAGCGAGTCGGCAAGGTCGATCACGTGTCGCGGGCCGGGATGGCGATTGAGCTCGGCCGGACGAGCGAGCCCCATCCCTTCCCCGTTCACGAGCTCGTCGACCTCGGCCTGGGACAACGTCTTCAGTTCCCTCGAGCCCTCGTGGGCGTAGGGCGAATGCGCCTCCTGGGCGCGCGCGGGGACGGCCCACACGAGAGCCGCCAGCGCGCCGATCTGCCATCGCTGCATCGTCGCCTCCTTCTCGGATGCCTCTCCTACGACACGCCCCCAGGGCGATGCGTTGGGTATGGCATGACTACGTAACGAGTCGATCAGATTCCGCTGAGGGGCGATCCTTCCCCTGTTGACACGCATGCGATATGGTGTTATGGTTATGTAGAACACCCATGCCGGATCGACCGGCCCGCTTCGAACGAAAGACCTAAAGGAGAACCACGATGAAACACCTCACGCTCGCCCTCTTCCTGCTCGCGATGTCGGCCTCGGGCACGGCCTTCGCCCAGCCCGCGGTCGTCCCCTCCGAGGAAATCTCCTCGCCCATGGACGCACAAGCGGCGTTCGACAAGCTGAAGTCCCTGGCGGGCTCGTGGGTCGGCCCGCTGTCGATGGACGCGGAGCACTCGGATCCCTCCATCGCCGGCAAGATCGGCCAGTTCTCGCTCCGCGTGACCTCCCGCGGGAACGCGATCGTCCACGAGATCTCGGTCTCGGGCATCCCCGATCACCCCGTGACGATGATCTACCTCGAGGGGGATCGTCTGATGGCCACGCATTACTGTGATGCCGGCAACCGGCCGCGCCTGGTCGGCACCATGTCGCCGGACGGCAACACGATCACGTTCGAGTACCTCGATCTCTCCGGCGGCAACGAGCACGGGCACATGTACAAGGGAGTCTTCACCTTCCTCGAGGACAACCGGCACACCGAAGAGTGGACGTTCATGATGCCGAACGATCAGACGTTCACGGGCCGCTTCGACCTCGAGCGGTTGAATCCCCAGGGCGGCGAGACCGCGTACTAGACAGGAACCGGAATCCCCGATGGAACGTGAGTGGAACGACAGCAAGCCGATCTACCGCCAGCTTCGGGACCGCGTCGTGGCGATGATCCTCGACGACGTTCTCAAGGAAGGCGAGCCGCTGCCGTCGGTGCGGACGGTCGCGGCGGAGTATCGGGTCAATCCACTCACGGTCCTCAAGGGGTACCAGGAACTGGTGGACGAAGGGCTGGTGGAGGCGCGGCGGGGGCTCGGCATGTTCGTCAATCCCGGCGCCCGCGGGATGCTGCTCGAGAACGAACGGCGCAAGTTCCTCGACGAAGAATGGCCCCGGATCCAGGAGCGGATCCGGCGCCTCGGTCTGACGACGGACGAGCTCCCGCCATCCCCGCCCGGCGAGATGGCCTCCGATTCCCCTCCCGACGCGAAGCATCCAACCCCGAAGGAGCGCTGAAACCGATGGCGTACATAGAGGCCCGCGGGCTCCGCAAGACGTACGGCGCGACCGTCGCCCTGGACGGCATCGACCTCCAGGTCGAGGACGGCCGCATCCTGGGCCTGATCGGGCCCAACGGGGCCGGCAAGACCACGGCGCTGAACGCGATCGTCGGTCTGACCTCCTACGACGGACAGCTCCGCGTGCTGGGGCGCGATCCGTGGACCGATCGCGCGCGGCTCATGCGGGACGTCACCTTCATCGCCGACGTGGCCGTGCTGCCGCGCTGGGCCCGGGTCTCCCAGATGCTCGACTACGTGGCCGGCGTCCACCCGCGGTTCGATCGCGCGAAGGCCGAGGCCTTCCTGGCGAAGACCTCCATCCGGCCGAGCCGTAAGGTCCGGGAGCTCTCCAAGGGCATGGTGACGCAGCTCCACCTGGCGCTCGTCATGGCCATCGACGCGCGGCTGCTCGTCCTGGACGAGCCCACGCTGGGCCTCGACCTCCTGTACCGGAAGCAGTTCTACGACTCGCTCCTCAGCGACTACTTCGAGCAGAGCCGGACGGTCGTCGTGGCCACGCACCAGGTAGACGAGGTCCAGCACGTCCTCACCGACATCGTGTTCCTCGATCGCGGGCGCATCGTGTTCAGCCGCAGCATGGAGGAGGTCGAGGCGCAATTCCACGAGGTTGCGGTGCATCCCGACAGGCTCGCCGCGGCGCGCGCCCTCCATCCGATCCACGAGCGGGAGGGATTCGGCCGCGGCGTCCTGCTGTTCGAAGGTGTGGATCGAAATCAGCTCGCCGCGCTCGGTGACGTCCGGACGCCCAGC
>DASSBK010000276.1:0-3631 GCA_035698825.1 Gemmatimonadota bacterium | reverse complement strand
GTGAACTTTCCCGACGTGGCGGACCTGTGGACCGAGACGTTCGACCACCCGACGAACCCGCTCGCCTACCGCTACGGCGATGGCTACCGAATCGCGGAAGAGTGGACGGACACGGTGCGGGTGAGGACCGACTCAGGCGTGGTCGCGCGGGCGTTCACCTTTCGCAAGACGCACCACGGCCCCATCGTCGCCGCGCGCGACGGCCAGCCGCTCTCGCTCCGCGTCGCCGGGTACGAAGAGGGCGGGCGCTGGCAGCAGCTCTACGCGATGGCAAAGGCCCGCTCATTCGCGGAGTTCCGGCAGGCCGTGTCGAAGCTTCGGATCGTCTTCCAAAACATCGGCTACGCGGATCGGGAGGGGAACATCTGGTACCTCTACAACGGCACGATCCCACGCCGCTCCCCGGAGTTCGACTGGTCCCAGCCCGTGGACGGGAGCGACCCGGAGACGGAGTGGCACGGCTATCACACGCTCGATGAGTTGCCGCAGGTGGTGAACCCCGCGAGCGGCTGGCTGATGAACACGAACCACTCGCCGTTCCGTGTAGCCGCGGACGGAGAGAACCCCGACCCGGCAGCGTACCCGCCCTACATGGTGGGCGAGGCGCGCGACCCCTTGACGCCTCTCTTGAACCACTATCTCGACGGCGCGGGAGACAACGCCCGCTCGCGCGCCTCGCGCCGCATTCTCGCCGGGCCGCATCGCTTCACCTTCGAGGCATGGGCGGATTCCGCGATGAGCACGCGCGTCTACCAGGCCGATGCGGACATCCCGAGGATCGTCGCGGGGTGGGAGCGGCTTCAGGAGACCGACAGCGCACGCGCGGCGCGACTCGCCCCGGTCGTCGAGATGCTCGCGGGCTGGGATCGGGTGAGCTCGTTCGAGTCGGTGCCAATGACGCTGTACACGCTGTCCAAGCTGCAGGAGATCCTGCGCATGCTGGGCGGAGACATGACCCCGTGGGAGCCGGTGCGCGATCTGGAGGCCGCCGTATCGCGTCTCGAGCGCGACTGGGGCGGCTGGCAGGTACCATGGGGGGAGTTCAACCGGCTACAGCGGCCGATCGACGGCGCGTACAGCGACGCGCGCCCGAGCCTCCCGGTCGCCGGAGCGCGGGGGAGGTAGGCATCATACAGGACTTCTGGACGGCGCCGCAGGAGGGGCAGAAGCGGTCGTACGGGATCGGTGGCAACTCGTACGTGAGCGTGGTCGAGTTCGGGCCGCGGGTGCGTGCCCGCACGCTGCTCGCCTTCGGCCAGAGCAACGACCCCACCTCGCCACACTACCTGGACCAGGCCGAGCTCTACAGCCACGGCGAGTTCAAGCCGGCATGGACCACCCTCGAAGCGGTGCGGGCGAACGCAGTGCGGGCGTACCGGCCGGGCGAGACAGCCTCTTCCAGGTAGGGCCGGCGCATACGAACTTTTTCAACAACACGGATATGGAGGCTTGCCATGCTACATTTATCCAGGAACCTGATCCTTTCCGCCGCTGCCGTCTTGTCCGTCGCAACGATTACCTTCGCGAGCACCACCGGTCAGGCGTACGCACGTGCATCCCTGAACGAGCGCCCTGCCTGCTGTTGGGAGGACGTCGACCGTGTGACCGAATCCATGCTCCTGCTCCCTGAGGAAGAGACAGGCGCGCTGCTGTCACAGGTCGATCCGGGCCGGCAGATCGGAGTCGTGGTCTACCACGTCAGGCCGGACAAGAAGCAGGCTTTCGAGCAGTTCGTCACGGGTGTATTGATGCCTGCGGCACAACGTACAGAGCCCGGCACGGCCGCGAAGGTGCGGTTCATGACCAGTGTCGTCATGGACGCGGACGGCACGTACCACGAGGCCTTCCTGTTCGACCCGGTGGTGCCGGGCGGGGAATACGAGATCGAATACATCCTCGACCGGACCGTGGGTAAAGAACGTCGGGAGCAGTACATGAAAGCGTTCGAGACCTGGATCACGGGGTACAGCACGGAAGACTTCATCGAGCCCCAAGCGGCGCGATAGATCGCATTTCGCAAACGACAGCAACGTCCTCACGAAGCGAAAAGTCGTGGGGAACTTACCACCAGAAAGAAATGAGAGAGATGCTCAGAGTACCCGTAAGCACAGCGCTGCTCGTCTTGCTCGGCCTCACCGCCGGGTCGCGCGTTGCGGCGGCACAATCGCTGGAGGACCCCGGCCCGGTATGGGCGGGCATTACGGACACCACGAGCTTCCGGCACCGCCTGGAGCGGCACGTCGCGGCTGCCGAGGACGCGCTCGCCGAGCTGCGCGCCGTTCGCGGGCCGCGCACCGTCGCCAATACGGTTGTCCCTTATAAAAACGCGGAGTTCCATCTCAACGCGGCAGCGTGGCTCGCGGGGCTCGGGTTGAATGCGCACCCCGACGCCGACTTTCGCGCGTATGCCCAGCAGTGGCAGCGCCGCATCGCCGCGCGCTCGGCCGCGCTCGACGCGGACCGGGGGCTCTACGACGCCCTGGCGGCCGTCGATCTCTCGCACGCCGACGCGGGCATCCGCTATATCGTCGAGCGGGACCTGGATGCGTACCGGCGGAACGGGATCGACCGGAGCGATGCGGTCCGCGAGCGGGTCGCCGCCCTGCGTGCTCAGATCACGGCGGTCGGCACCCGATTCGAGCGCAACATCTTCACCGACCGCGACACGCTCCGCTTCGATCCCGACTCCCTGGAAGGCATGCCGGAGGACTGGCTCGCCGCCTACCCGCCGGACGCGGACGGCCTCGTCACCCTCGAGATCACGCCGGCCAATGCCCTCCCGCTCCGCACCTTCGCCGAGAGCGGGAGCACCCGGGAGGCCGCGTTCCGGGCCCGACTCATGGCGGGCTACCCGGCGAACGTCCCCGTCCTCGACTCGCTCCGATTGCTGCGCCATGAGCTGGCTACTCTGCTCGGCTACCCCTCGTGGGCCGCGTACGCCGCCGCGCCGATGATGGCGGGGTCCCCCGAGCGGATCCGTCAGTTCCTGGACGAGGCGGACGAGGCGTCGGACGAGGCGACCCGGCGGGAAATTGCCGCCCTGCTCGCCCGGCGGCGCGTCGAGCAGCCCTGGGCCGAGGGCATCGGCTTCCCGAGCCTCATGTACTGGCAGAACAAGGTGCGGCAGGAGGACTACGCCTTCGACGCGCAGGCGATGCGGGAGTACCTCCCGTACGACCGGGTGCGGGACGGCGTCCTCGCCTCGTTCGAGCGGATGTTCGAACTGGAGTTCCGCCCGGCTCCGGAGACGCCCGTGTGGAGCCCGGCCGTCGAGCCCTACGAGGTGTGGGAGGACGGCGCGCTCGTCGGCCGGTTCTACCTCGACATGCACCCGCGCGATGGGAAGTTCGGCCACAACGCCCAATTCGACCTCCGCCTCGGCGGCGGCACCCTGCCGGAGGCCGCGCTCATCTGCAACTTCCCCGGCGGCACTGAAGGAGACCCGGGACTCCTCCAGCCCGTAAATATGGTCACATTCTTCCACGAGTTCGGCCACCTCGTGCACGCCCTCCTCGCGGGGCAGTCGGCGATTATGGGGGAGGTCGAGTGGGACTTCATCGAGGCGCCCTCGCAGCTAGTGGAGGAGTGGGAGCACGACCCCGCGGTGCTCCGGAGCTTCGCGCGGCACTAC
>DASSBK010000275.1:0-2527 GCA_035698825.1 Gemmatimonadota bacterium | reverse complement strand
AACGATGCCGGAGGCGGTGCGGAGAAGGCGTCGGATCTCGATCGCCGGATCGCCGAGGCCTCCGACTCGCTCGCCAGCGCGCTCGACAGGACCCTCGCCGATCCCGAGATCGACCCCGAGCTCGCGGCCTCGCTCGAGAGCTACCGCCAGCAGCTCGAGGGCGTGGCGGACGCCCGCTTCGATCCGGCTCGCGGGTCGCCGCCCGATCCGTCCATGGCGGCGGAAGCGCGGGCCGCCGTGCTGGAGGCGATCACCGAGCGGCTCGCGGCGATCGAGCGGACGCTCCGGCGCGAGGCCGACGCCGATTCCCTCGAGAGCCTGGCCGGTACGCAGGCCGCGCTCGCCGAGGACACGCGCCGCGCGTCCAGAGAGGAGCTCGGCCGCTCGATCGCCGAGCGCCAGGATGCGGTGTCGGAGGCGGCTCGCGAGGCGGCCGCGGAGCTCTCCGACGCCGCGGGCGAGGGTCTCGAGGAGGCGCTCGACCAGGCCGCGGGCGAGATCGCCGCAGGCGATCGCGCCGCGGCCGCCGGCGCGCAGGAGCAGGCGGCCCAGGAGATGATGCAGGCCGCCGGCCAGACGCGGTCGGAGGATGGTCCGAGCGGCGGGCCGAGCGCTTCCCATCGGGCGGCCCTCGATCGCGCCGGCGCGGAGTCGCTGTTCCTGGCCGAGCGCCAGAAGGAGCTCGCCGAGCGGCAGGGCCCCCTCTCCGAAGCCGGCGAGCGCGCCACGCGGCTCGCGCGCCAGCGGGTCGTGACCGGCGGCCTCGACCGGGCGCTGGAGACGATGGTCGAGGCGATCGGCGGGCGGCCGGCGGCGATGGAGCTCGCCATGCGGATCGCGCAGGCCGTGTACGCCACCCGCCAGGCCGAGGAAGCGCTGGAGCGGTCATCCACCGGACCGACCGGCTCCGCGGTGGTCCGGAACGCCGCCGAGGAAGCCGCGACCGCGCTCGCCCTCCTCGCGCGGGGACTCTTCCTCTCGGGCGGTGGCGCCGGCAACGGGGTGGGCGCCGCGGGACAGCCCGGCGAGTCGGGACCGCTTTCGCAGCAGCTCCAGCAGATGGCGGCGGCCCAGGCCGCGATGGCCGACGCCATGGCAGGAGGGGAGGAGCCGGTGGGCGGTAGCGCCGAAGCCGCGGCCGCCGAGCGCGAAGCCGCGGGCGAGCTTCGCGAAATGGGCGAGGCGCTCGAGGAGGAAGGCGTCGACTCGCGCTCGATCGACGCGCTCGCGCGCGCCATCGAGCAGGCGTCGACGCGACTCGAGCGCGGGCTCTCGGGCGCTCGCACGGAGACCGAATTGCGGACGCTCGCGCGCCGCCTTGCCGATCTCGGCCGGATGATCGATCGGCAGGAAGCCGAGCGGCGCCGCTCGGAGACCGCGCGCTCGTTCGTCCCCGCCGCGCCGCCGCCCCTGGAGGACCGCGTGACCGCGCCCGTCCTCGATCCCGACGCCGCGCTCGCCCCGTGGGCGGGGACGCTGCCCGCGGGATCGCTGGAGGCCGCGCGTCGCTACCTCGAACGGCTTGCCGAGGAAGGCGTGCGGGCGCGAGGGGGCGAGCAATGAACGCGAGAGTCGCCGCTCTCATCCTCGTCGCGACGGCCGGTTTCCTCGCACCCGCGCGCGCGCAGACGATGGACGAGGCCGAATGGGGCGGTCTCCGCGCGGCGTGGGATCCGGCCGCGGACGACGTGAGAATCCTCGCAGGACTCGCCGGCGCGGCCGCCGAGGCGCGCGACCTGCCTCGCTTCCACGCGTTCCTGGACAGCATCGTCCGCGCGGACGATGCGGGCCCGAACGCGCTTCGCTACTGGGGCGCCGTGGGGCTCCAGCTCGGGGCGTCACCGGATTCGGTCGCCGCGCGGCTGGCGGCAGCGATCGACTCCGACACGGACGTCGCGACGCTCGCCGAGTTCGTGGGGCTGCTCGAAGCCAACGATGCCGCGAACCCCGCGGTGGGTCTTCTCGACGCGGCCGCAGCGGCCGGCGCGCGCGTGTCGCGCGTCGCCCTCGTCCGCGGCCAGGTTCTCGCTCGCTCGGAGGACCGCGAGGGCGCGGTAGACGCCTGGCTGCTCGCGATCGGATCGGGAGGGGACGAAGCGATCGCCGCGGCCGCGCGGATCGGCGACATGGCGTCGGACGGAGGCGGGGTTCCCCAGGGGACGATGGAGCGGATCGCGTCGCTCCGCGAAGTGGCCGAGGGCGAGGCGGCGGCTGCGATCGCGATGCTCGCGGTTCGGGTCCACGCGGCGGAAGGACGCTGGGACGAGGCCCGGGAATCCGCGGGCGATCCAGCGCTCGAAGTCGAGGCGCGCGGCGAGGCGCTGCGCGGGATCGCGCGGCAGGCGCGCGACGCCGGTGCGCTCGAGCCCGCGCGCGAGGCGCTCGCGGCGCTCATCGCGCTCGGTCCTCCAGCCGCGCGGCCGGAGGACCGCCTCGCGCTCGGAGAGGTGGAGGACGCACTCGGAAATCCGTCGGCCGCGGCCGCGAGCTTCGAGCAGGCCCGGCTCGGCGGAGCCTCCGGCGCCGG
>DASSBK010000274.1:0-3145 GCA_035698825.1 Gemmatimonadota bacterium | reverse complement strand
GGCTGCTCCTGTGGACCGCCGGGCTCAGGATGATGCGCCAACACCCGTTCACCGGCGTCGGCGTCGGCAACTACAAGCAAGAGCTGGACACCGTTCTCGCGCCCGGGACGAGCACCCGCTTCTCGGTGGCCCACAACACCTCCATCCAGGTCGGGGCGGAGCTGGGGATCGTAGGGCTGGCCGTCTTCGTGGGAATCATCCTGATGACGCTGCGGAGCACCGAACGAATCCGGCGGGCCGCTCGCCGGGCTCGCGTGCCGCTGATCGGCCAGGCCGCGGAGGCGATCCAGGTCGGGCTCGTCGGGTTCTCCGTGTCCATCACGTTCGTGTCGGCGGAGTATCACAAGTTCTTCTGGCTGGTGGTCTTCCTGACCTGCTGCCTGCCCGCCCTGCTGCGGCCGAAGCACGCGCGCGGCCCCTGGTGGGCCCGTCGCACTCCTCGCGGCGCCTCCGCCCCCCCGGTGGCGGCTCCCCCCGGTGGCCCGGCCGGCGACTCCGAGCGAGCGCCCGGTCCGGTCGGATCTCCGTCTCCATGAACATCGGGCTGCTGTCGGAAGCCCTGCCCTACCTGCCGTCGGTGGGGGGATTTCGCCTCTACGGCGCGAATCTGCTCCGCCGCCTCGGGGCGCGGCATCAGATCGATCTGGTCACGCTGCTTCCCGGAAGCGACGGCACGCACCTCGACTGGGCGCGACCCTACTGCCGATCCGTGCACACGATCCCGCTCGGTCCGCGCCCGGTGCTACCGCGGATCGCCAACCTGGCCTCGACCTACGGCCGCGGCCGGGCCCTGTACCCGCGACGAGCGGTGGCCTCGGCGCTGGAGAACGGTCTTCAAAAGGGCGCCTGGGACGTCCTGCACGTCGAAGGGACCTACGTCGCGGCGCTCATGGACGACGGCTTCCCGATCCCCAAGATCCTGTCGGCCCACGATTCCCGTAGCCTCCGCGCCGTGGAAATGCGGCGCTGCGCGACGACGTTGTGGGAGAAGTCCTACTATCGGCTGCGCGGGCTCGTGGATCCGAGGTTCGAGCGCCTCGTCTATCCGCGGTTCGATCGCTGCGTGTTCGTCGCCCCGCGCGACATCGAGGCCGCCCGCGCCGCCGTCCCCGGGGTGCGCACCGCTCTCATTCCCAACGGGGTGGACGCGGAGCACTTCCATCCGATGGACGTGCCCAGGGAGCCGGCCACGCTGGTCTTCCACGGGCATCTCGGCTATCTGCCCAACGTCGACGCAGTCGTCGCCTTCGCGGAGACAATCTTCCCGCTGATCCAACGCCGCGTGCCCGAGGCGGTCTTTCACGTGATCGGCGCCGAGCCCCATCCGAGCGTGATGGCCCTCCGGAGCCGACCGGGCATCCGGCTATCTGCCAACCTGCCGGACCTCCGGGCGGCGGTCTGCTCCGCGTCGGTCTATGTATGCCTTCTCCGTCACGGCACCGGTATCAAGAACAAGCTCCTCGAGGCCATGGCCATGGGTCTCCCCGTCGTGGCGCACCCCAGCGCGTTCGAGGGAATCGACGGGACCGACGGCACGCACATGCTCGCAGCTGCCGAGCCCGCCCTCTTCGCCGAGCACGTGGTGCGCCTGATCCAGGATCGTGACTTGTCCGCCCGGCTGGCCGCGGCCGGCCGTCGGCTGGTCGAAGAGCGCTACGCATGGGCCTCCCGGGCGCGCGACTTCGAGCAGCTGTACCAGGACGTGATCCGGGAGCGGAACCGGAAGCCGGTGGACTCAGCCGCCCGCCCGTGACGGTCGGCCCTCCGCAGTCGAAGGTCTTTCTCGTAGGAATCGCCGGGGGCTCGGGCTCGGGCAAGACGACGCTCTGCCGGGCGCTCACCGAGCGCTCACCAGACGTCTCCGTGCTCGATCTGGACGCGTACTACCTCGACCGGAGCCATCTTGCCCCGGGCGACCGCGCGCATCTCAATTTCGACGAACCCGCGGCCTTCGACACCGGACTACTGGCCAAACACCTCAGCTGCCTGGCGCGGGGCGAAGCGGTCGCCAAGCCGGTCTATTCCTTCGTGAGCCATACCCGAGTCGGCACCGAGCCCTTCGTGCCTCGGCGCTTCGTCCTGGTCGAGGGGCTCTTCTCGCTCTGGTGGGAAGACGTTCGTCGCCTCTGGGACCTCACGGTCTACGTGGACGCGGCGGTCGACCTTCGCCTCGACCGCCGCATCCGTCGGGACGTGGCCAGTCGGGGTCGCACCGTCGAGTCCGTGATGGCTCAGTACGCCGAGACGGTGCGCCCGATGCACGAGCGCTACGTGGAGCCCACGCGACGCCACGCCCGCGTCGTCCTGTCCAACGAGGGCGCCATCGAGGCGGCCCTGATACCCATCACCGAGGCGCTTCGCCGCCTCGGCATCCGTTCCGACGGCTAGCGTGAGACGGGGCTTCGGCCCGCGACCACCTGCTGGACTTGATGCTCGATCACCCGCCAGTCGTACCGCTCCTGCACCAGCTTCATGCCTTCCCGGGACAGCGCACTTCGCCGCGCTCCGTCGCGGGCCAGTGCGATGCAGGCGTCGGCGAACGGTTCCGGTGTGTCGGCGAGTAGCAGATGTCGGTCGTGCTCGACTTCGAGACCTTCCGCCCCGATCCGGGTGGAGACCACCGGCACGCCATGAGCGAGCGCTTCCAGAATCTTGATCCGCGTACCGCCCCCGAACCGGATCGGGACCACGGTCATCGTCGCGTCCTGCAGGAACGGCTCGACCGCGGGCACTGTCCCGGTCACGACCACGGAGTGGCCGTCGTGGAGCGCGAGGACCTCGGGAGTCGGGCGCGAGCCGACGATCAGGGTACGGGCCCGCGGCATGGCGCGGCGGATTCGAGGCACGATCTGACGCACGAAGAACTGCACCGCGTCCACGTTGGCCTCGGTGCTCATGGCCCCGACGAACACGAACGAAGGATCCGCGACGTCGGACGGCCGCCAGGCTGGCTCGGTCGGCATCTCGATCCCGTTGGGGACGACCCAGATCCGGCTTTCGCCGCCGAGGATCTGCTTGTCGAGCGCCGAGCAAACCACGTACTCGTGTGGACCGTGTCGGACGAGCCCGCGCTCCATCCGACGCAGCTTGAGGAACTCGACGAGGTCGAGGGCGGTGCGCAGTCCCGGGCCGGTGCGGCGAAGCC
>DASSBK010000273.1:0-9592 GCA_035698825.1 Gemmatimonadota bacterium | reverse complement strand
GAGCGCACCGAGCTCGCCGGCCAGCGGCCCTCGGCGTGGCAGGTGGGCTTCGTCCTCGCGCCGCGGATCAACGCCGTGGGCCGCATGGACGCAGCCGTCCGCGGGGTCGAGCTCCTCCTCAGCGACGATCCCGTGGAGGCGGAGCGGATCGCCGACACGCTCGAGGAGGTGAACTCGAGCCGCCAGGCCGCGGACAGGGGTCTTCTCGCCGAGGCCCTCGCGCTGATCGAGTCGACGTACGACCCGGGCGTCGATCGCGCCATCGTCCTGGCGGGCAGAGACTGGCATCCCGGCGTGATCGGAATCGTGGCGTCGCGCGTCGTCGAGCGGTTCCACCGGCCCACCGTGATGATCGCCATCGACGCAGACGGGCGCGGCCGCGGCTCGGCGCGCAGCGTATCGGGCTTCCATCTGCTGGAGGCGCTGACCGCCTGCGCGGCCCATCTCGACGCCTACGGTGGGCACCGCTATGCCGCCGGGCTCGCCATCCGCGACGATCGTGTGGACGGCTTCCGCGCCGCGTTCCAGGGCTACGCGCGCGAGCGCCTCGACGCGCGCAGCCTGCTCCCGACCCTGACCATCGACCTGGAGCTGTCCCTGGAGTCGGTCGACGCGCCGCTCTACCAGGCGCTCGGGCGGTTCGGCCCCTACGGTCCCGGCAACCCCGAGCCCGTCGTCGCGCTCAGCGAGGTGTCGGCGAGGGGCTACCCGCGTATCGTGGGCGAGGACCACCTCAAGATGCTGGTCGCCAGGAACGGGGCGACGCTCGACACGATCGGCTTCAACATGGGATCCCTGATGCAGGAGCTGGATCTGAACCGGGGGCCGCTGACGATCGCCTGCCGCCTCCGCGAGAACAGCTATCTCGGGCGCTCGACGATCCAGGGTCGCCTGATCGACGTCCTTCCCGGGGACGGCCGCGCATGAGGGTGATCGCGGGGGAGTTCGGGGGCCGGCGCCTTGCGAGCGCGCGAGCGAAGGGCCTGCGGCCGACGGCGGATCGGGTGCGCGAGGCGCTGTTCAGTATCCTGGGAGCGGACGTCGATGATGCGCGCGTGCTCGACCTGTACGCGGGGACGGGCGCGCTCGCGCTGGAGGCTGTGAGCCGCGGCGCCAGGTCGGCGGTCTGCGTCGAGCGCTCGGCGCCCGCGCTGGCGGCGCTCGAGCGAAACGTGCGCGACCTGGATCTCGTGGACCGGGTCACGATCGAGCGCGGCGACGCGCTCGCCTACGCCCGGCGCCTGCGGGGCGAGACCGACCGGTTCGACGTCGTCTTCTGCGACCCTCCGTACGCTGATCCGCTCGAGCCGGTCCTGGAGAGCGTGGTATCGGAGCGTTGGTGGACGACCGCGGCGGTCGTCGAGCACGCCGCGCCGCGGCAGCCGACCGCAACACCCGGAACCGAGGTCGACACGCGCCGCTACGGCGACACGGCGGTATCGATCTTCCGCCGATCGGAGGATGCAGCATGACCGTTCGCCGATCACAGGACCCCTCTTGAGCGCGCCGGGCGCCATCACAGGCCTCTATCCGGGGACCTTCGATCCGGTGACCCGCGGGCACGAGGATCTGATCCGCCGCGCGCTGACGGTGGTCGAGACGCTCTGGGTGGGGGTCGCCTCCGACACGACCAAGGAGCCGCTCTTCCCAATCGAGGACCGCGTGGAGATGCTGCGCGAGGTCACCGCGGGCGAGCCGCGGATCCGCGTCGAGGCCTTCGCCGGCCTCACAGTGGATTTCGCGCGGCGGATCGGAGCGCGGGCGATCCTGCGCGGACTGCGCGCGGTGTCCGACTTCGAGCTCGAGTTCCAGATGGCGCTCATGAACAAGCACCTGGCCCCCGACATCGAGATCCTGTTCATGGCCCCCGACTCGACGTACTCGTTCCTGTCGTCCAGCCTGGTGCGCGAGGTCGCGCGCCTGGGCGCCGACGTAGAGGCGTTCGTGTCTCCGGTGGTGGCCCGCCGGCTGTCCGAGCGTTTCGGGGCGCGGCGATGACCGTGGCCGCGAGCATCGGGAACCTGGCCGGGATCGAGGAGTCGGCGACGCTGGGGATGACCGCGCGCGCGGCGGCGCTCGCGCGCGAAGGGAGATCCGTGGTCTCGCTCTCGGCGGGCGAGCCCGACTTCGCCACCCCCGAGTACATCCGCGAAGCGGGCGTGCGCGCGATCCGCGACGGCCACACCCATTATCCGCCCGCGGCCGGGCTGCGGGCCCTGCGCGAGGCGATCGCCGCGCACGTGGCCGACGTCGGCGGCGCGCCGTGCGCGGCGGCCGAGGTGCTCGTCAGCGCGGGCGCGAAGCAGGCCCTCTTCGAGGCCTTCTTCACGCTGTTCGGCCCCGGCGACCGGGTGCTCGTGCCGACGCCCTTCTGGGTCTCGTATCCCGCCATGGCGCGCCTCGCGCGGGCCGAGCCGGTCGTCGTCGAGACCCGTGCCGAGGACGGCTGGAAGCTGACGCCCGATACGCTCGAAGAGGCGGCCGCTGGCGGGGCCCGTGGTCTCGTCCTCAACTCGCCCTCGAACCCGACGGGCGCGATGTACGACGAAGCCGAGCTGGACGCGGTGCTCGAAGTGGCGGCGCGGCACGGAATGTGGATCGTGTCCGACGAGATCTACCGCGAGATCCGCTATCGCGAGCCCTACGCCTCCCTCGCCGCCCGGCGCGGCGAATACGAGCGGATCGTCGTCGTCGACGGATTCTCGAAGGCGTACGCGATGACCGGCTGGCGGGTGGGATACGCCGTCGGCCCGGTCGAAGTGGTGGAGGCGATGACGACGCTCCAGGGACACGTGAACACGAACACCGCACTGCCCTGCCAGCACGCCGCGCTGGCCGCGCTCGCCGATGAAGGCGCGAGGCGCGCCGCGGTGGGCGCGATGGTCGAGGCCTTCGCCGCTCGTCGGCAGCTGCTCCTCTCCGCCCTCGCGGACGTTCCCGGCATCCGTCCGCTGCCGCCCGACGGCGCCTTCTACCTGTGGATCGACGCGCGGGAATGGTGCGCGGCGCTCGACGGGCACTCCGAAGCGCTCTGCTACGACCTGCTCGAGAACGAGGGCCTGGCGCTCGTTCCTGGATCGGCGTTCGGCGTGGAGGGCTACGTCCGGCTCTCGTTCGCGGCGGCCGACTCCGTCCTGGAAGACGCGGTCGGCCGCCTGGCTTCCGCCGGAAGGCGCATCCTCGGGGGGGGACGATGAAGGGCACGGAGCCGCTCCGCGTGCGCCGCGTGACGCGACCCGACGGCGTCGTCGTTCTCGAGCTCGCCGGCGAGCTGACCGTGCTCACGGGGGGCCGGCTGGGCTCCCCCGACCCTGACTCCACGCGGGTCGTGGTCGACGCCAGCGGGCTGACCCACATCGACACTCCGGGCCTCGCCAAGCTGGTCCGCCTCTCGGCGAGCTGTGCGGAGCGGGGAGGTCGCCTGGCGGTCGTGGGGCTCGACGCCGACATCCACGACATGCGCCATCACCTCTTCCTCGACGAGGCCCTCCTCTTCGCGGCGGACCTGGAGGACGCGGTCGCCCTCGTTTCGGCCGCGCCGTAGGAGCGCTGGCTCCCCGACTCTCCCAGCACTTCCTCCAGGATCGCTCGGTCGCCGCCCGGATCGCCGACTCGGTATCGGCGAGCGAGGGGAGTCGTGTGGTGGAGATCGGGCCGGGTCGGGGCGCCCTGACGGGCCCGCTCCTCGCGCGTGGGTTCCGCGTCCTCGCGATCGAGCTCGACCGGGGGCTGGCCGCCGGCCTCCGCGAGCGGTGGGGGACCGAGGGCGGGTTCGAGCTTCTCGAGGCCGACGCGCTCGAGGTCACGCTCCCGCCCGCGCGACCCAGCGAGCGCTTGTGGGTGGTGGGGAACCTCCCCTACGCGATCACCTCGCCGATCCTCTTCCACGTCCTCGACCAGGTCGATTCGGCGGGGATCGCCGAAATGGTGTTCATGGTCCAGCGCGAGGTGGCCGAGCGGCTCGCCGGCGAGCCCGGGACCAGGGCCTACGGGGCGCTGACCGTCGGGGTGCGGCTCGTGGCGGACGTGGAGCGGCTGTTCGACGTCCGTGCAGGAGCCTTCCGCCCGCCCCCCGCAGTCGTCTCCTCTGTGGTCCGGCTGACCCCGCACGAACGGTTCGGCCTGGACGAAGCTCACCGGGAGCGGATGCGTACCATCGTCCAGGCGCTGTTCGGCCAGCGCAGGAAACAGATCCAGAAGTCGCTCCGTACCCTCGAGGCGTTCTCTCTCACCCCGGAGGCCGTGGACCGGGTCGCCCTCCGTTCCGGACTCGACCTGGCCCGGAGGCCCGAGACCTTGTCCCCGGAAGAGTTCCTGGCCCTAGATGTGGCGTTGACGGACACAGGGAAGCCCTGAGCCTTTTCCACACGACCCGCCTGGGTCGTCCTTCGCCAGGTCTTCGCCCATCCAACCCTCAAGGAGCATCGTTTGTGACGGATATGGTCCTCCACATGATCCAGGATCTCCCGAGAGGATCGGATCTCCTTGCGCACCAAGTAGATGCTTCGAAGCGATACTTGTAAGACATTTGACCGAGCCTGACCCGGAGTCTGGTCAGGCGGTTTCGTCCTCCGGACGGAGGGCCTCTCGGGGCATCTCCAGGCGCGTGTGGATGAGTGTGGAAAAGTTCAGGCGAGAGAGACCAGGTCCCGCTCCGCATCCCGGGCGGCTTTTCGGCCCGCCTCGACGTCGACGCGCGTCAGGAGGAAGGCCCCAAGGAGGAAGTACACGAGGACGGTCAGCACCCCGCTCCTGACCGAGCCGGTCAGCGCGACCCCCGCGCCGAACAGCGCCGGCCCCGTCACCGCCGCGAACTTGTCGAGCACCCCGTAGAAGCCGAAGAACTCCCCCGTCATGTGCCGGGGGACGAGGCTCGCGAACAGCGATCGGCTGAGCGCCTGGCAGCCCCCCTGCACCATCCCGACCACGATCGCCATCGCGTAGAACTCGCGCGCGCTGTCCAGGAAATACCCGTAGATCGTCACCCCGACGTACACGGCGAGCCCGAGCAGGATGGCGCGCTTGGGCCCGATCCGACCCGCCAGGCCGGCGAAGAGAATCGTAAACGGGATCCCCACGAGCTGAGCGACGAAGATCGCGCCGATCAAGGCGTTCCGGTCGAGCCCGAGAGCCGCGCCGTAGATCTGCGCCATGCGGATGATCGTCCCGATCCCGTCGTTGTAGACCAGGAAGGCGATGAGGAGGAGGAACGCCTGCCGGTATCCGCGGATGTTCCGGAACGTCTCGCCCAGCCGGGTGATCGCGACCCTGACCGGGCGCCGGCTCCGGGTCTCGTCGGATTCGATCCGCCGAGGGGGCTCCGGCACTCCGCGGAACAGCGGGATCGAGAACAGCGCCCACCACACGGCCACGCTCAGGAACGCGAGCCGGCTCGGCAGCGTCCCCGAGGGGAGCCCGAACGTGCCCGGTGACATGATCCATCCGATCTGGAGCGCCAGCAGGATCGCGCTCCCCAGGTAGCCGAGCGCGTAGCCGGCGGTCGATACGCGGTCGACCTCCTCCTTTCCCGCGACGTGGGGAAGGAGCGAGTCGTAGAAAACGAACGCGCCCTGCGCCCCGATGTTCGCGGCGCCGAAGAGCACCGCCGCCAGGAGCCATTCGCCGCGATCGATCAGCACCATGCACGCCGTCGCGACGACGCCGACGGCCAGGAACGTGCCGAGCATGCGCTTGCGCGCCGCGAGGAAGTCGGCCACCGCGCCCAGGATCGGGGCCGTCAGCGCGATCGCGGCCAGCGCGATCGAGGTGGTCCAGGTGTATCGCTGGAGAGCCACGGCCTCGGGAAGGTCCGAGGCGGCCACCTCGAGGAAGTAGACGGGGAAGACCGCGGTCTGGATCGTCAGCACCCAAGCCGAGTTCGCCCAGTCGTACAGCGCCCAGGCGCGAAGCTCGGGCCGGCCGAGGCCGACGCGCTCGAGGATGCGGGGCATGGGGCGGAAGCATAGGGCGGCCCCGCGGGATTGTCGACGCGCGGATGACGGGTCGCCGACACGCGTCGGCGGCTTGACCGTCGCAGGGGGTGCGCTATACTGGCGACAAGGCTTGTGAAAACAATCACAAACTCCCCGCCGAGCCCGTGACCGCCCCTCCGAGGATCTCCGATTCCGCCCTCCGGCGACTGAGCCATTACCTGCGCTTCCTCGAGGCGTTCGAGGCGGAAGGCAGGCCGACGATCTCGAGCGAGGACCTGGCCGAGCGGGGCGGCACCACCTCGGCGCAGGTGCGGAAGGACCTGTCCCACTTCGGCTCGTTCGGCAAGCGCGGCCTCGGCTATCCGGTCGCGGAGCTGCGAGCCCGGCTGGGCGACATCCTGGGCGTGGGCCGGCGCTGGGACGTGGCCCTCGTCGGCGCCGGGAAGCTAGGCGCCGCGCTCTACGCGTACGACGGATTCCGGCGGCGCGGGTTCCACGTCGTCGCGGTGTTCGATTCGGACCCGCGCAAGATCGGGCGGCGATGGGGGCAGCTGGAGATCGAGGACGTGGCGGCGCTGGCCAGATCGGTGCGCGCGAAGCGGATCGAGATCGGGATCGTCGTAACGCCCGCCGACGCCGCCCAGGAAGTCGCCGATGCGATGGTCGCCGCGGGGATCACAGCCATCCTGAACTTCGCGCCTCGCAAGCTCGTCTTACCGGAGACCGTGACGCTCAGGGACGTCAATCTCGCGATCGAGCTGGAGGCCCTCTGCTTCTCCCTCAGCCACCCGGACTGGATCGTGGGCCGCTGACCCTCCCGGTCCGGACGGCGCGGCGGTCCGGCGGATGTAGATTCCCCTCCATGCGCGTCGTCACCGTATCGGGCACCTGTTCGGAGGTCGGGAAGACGACCCTCGTCTGCGAGCTGCTGGCGCGGCTTCCCGGCTGGGCGGCGATCAAGGTCACGCGCGGGCACTACCGGAGCTGCGGCCGCGATCCCGACACCTGCTGCGTCAGCGGACTGCTGGGGGACGAGCCGCGGATCTTCTCCGATCGCTCGGACACCGACGTGGATTCCAAGGACACGGGCCGCTACTGGGCGGCAGGCGCCGCGGACGTCCGCTGGGTGGTCGTCGCCAGGGGGCAGGAGGCCGAGGGAATCGCGCGCGCGCTCGCCGAGCTCGGCGACTACCCCGGCGTCGTGATCGAGGGGAATCGCGTCGTCGAATCGCTCGATCCTGACCTCGCGGTGATGGTCGCGCTCCCGGACCAGAAGGAGATCAAGGTCTCGGCGCGGCGGATCGTCGGCCGGATGGACGGGCTCTACGTGCCGGAACGGAACGGCGCGTCCGGCCGGGATGCCGCCGCGCTAGTCGGTGCGCAGGGTGCGTGGGAGCGGCCGGTCTGGGGACCGGACGACCTCGACCGGATCGCCGCCGGACTGCGCGGAGATCCGATGACGGCCTCGACGCGGGCTGGTGTCTGAGGGCCTGTCGGTGCGAGCCCAGATCGCCCTCTTCGTGGAGGGCGATCTGCTCTGCGTCCGGCATCGCAAGGGAGGCGCGGACTACCTGGTCCTCCCCGGTGGGCATCTCGATCCCGGCGAGACCCTCTGGGAGGCAGCCGTCCGGGAGATGGGCGAAGAGACCGGCCTGGCCGTCGAGGACGGCAGGCTCTGGGCGGTCAGCGAGTTCCACGGCGACCGCAGACAGGTCCTCGACTGCACGTTCTACGCGACCCGGTGGAGCGGGCGGCCGAAGCTCGGCTCCGATCCCGAGGGCGAGGGCCACCCCGCGACGCTCGTCGGGATCGAGTGGGTCGGGCGCGAGTCGTTCGCCGACGCCCCGTTCCGGCCCACCCTCCTGGGCCGCTGGATGCGCGCCCACTGGGAGGACCCCGACGTCCCGGCGGCATACCTGGGGATGGAGTCGTCGTGACGCCGGCCTGGGATCCGCCCGCCCTGCCGCTCGTTCTCCTGGGACTGATCGCGCTCCTCGCCTGGGTCGTCCTTTCGCCTCCCTCTCGTCGTGCCCCGTTCTCGGCACTGCTCCAGGCGGCCGCGGCGATCGTCCTCGCGCTCGTGCTCGTCAACGCCGGATGGCGCGCGCGATCGGGCGATCGGCCACGCCTCGCGGTGCTCCTCGACCGATCGGAGAGCATGTCCGCGGTGGGGGCGGGCGGCACGACGCGGCTCGAGGCGGCGCGCGCGTGGCTCGAGGGAGAGGACTTCGCGCGAATCTCCGCCGGATGGAGCGTCGAGATCGATTCGTTCGGCGGGCGGACGACCGACCCCGCCGCGGCGATCGAGGCGGCGTCGGCCACGTTGCCGGCAGCGATCCTGGTCGTCTCCGACGGCCGATCGACGGGCGGCGGCGGCGGTGAAGTGGCGGCCGCGCCCGTCTTCGCGCGGGCGCCCGGCCCCGTCACCGTCCCCGATGCGGCCGTGCTCGATCTTCGCGTCGAGGAGGACGAGGATGGGTCGAGGGTCGCGGTCGAGATCGCGGCCGCGGGCGGGATGGACGTGCCCGCCCGATCGCTTGCCGTGCTCGTCGACGGCAGGGAGATCGCGCGCGCGCGCGTGCCGGCGCTGGCGGCGGGGGAGCGGCGGCAGGTCCGGATCGGCCTGCCCGATCCACGGAGGACCGAGGTCGTCGTCGAGGCGCGTCTCGGGGGGCCAGCCGACGCCGTCCCCGCGAACGACTCCCGCTCGCGCGCCTGGCGCTCGTCTCCGGAGTTTCGAACGCTCCTCGTGGGGCTCGCGCCCGGATGGGAGCTGGGCTTCGTCCACCGTGCCCTCGCAGCGTCGGCCGCCGAACCGGTCGACGCATACTGGGGAGCGACCGAGGGATCCCTGCGGAGTGTGGACGGGGGAGAGGCCGCCTCCTGGGCCGGGATCGACCCGGCGCGCTACGAGGCGCTGTGGCTGATCGGCGACCCCGCGCTCCTCGGCGCGGCGGGAAGGCGTTGGGTCGAGCGCTTCGCGGCATCGGGCGGCCGGGGGATCTTCTGGGGCCCGGGCGGGAGCGGTGGCGAGCTGCTCGGCCTCCGCGTGCCGCGCGCGGCGGACGCGCCTCCGGTCCCGCCCGCACTGACCGCCGTTGGCCGCCGCTGGCTCGAAGGCGTCGTCGGCCCGCTCGACGCCGCGCCGGACGGATCGAGCGCGTGGCCGCCCCTGGAGGGTCTGCCCGCCGCGCGACCCGAGATTCCCGGCGGAGCGGCCGTGCTCCTCCAGGCGGGCGGGACGCCCGTGGCGTGGTCGCTCGAGCGCTCCGGCAACCGCCACGTCGTGGCCCTCGGGACGGGGTGGTACCGGCTCGCGCTCGAAGGTGGCGCGGGACGGGACGCGCCGAGCCGGCGCTTCTGGCGCGCCTGGACGGAGGGCGCCGCGCGCTGGCTCTCGGCCGCCAGCGCGGACGATGCCCTGCTCGTGGCGATGCCCGAGGCGGGCCGGGTGGCCGCGGGAGAGCGCCTCGAAGCGCGCCGAACGGATCAGGCCGGGCGTCTGGCGTGGCGCGTCGTCCCCGCCGGTGGCGGCCCGGAGGCGGCGAGCGGCGTGGCCGAGGCCGGCGCGGGTTCGATCGCGGTCGGACCGCTCCCGCCCGGCGCCTGGAAGCTCGAGCTCGACGCAGGCGGCCGCCGGGAGAGCCGCGCGGTCGCCG
>DASSBK010000272.1:0-4843 GCA_035698825.1 Gemmatimonadota bacterium | reverse complement strand
CGAGCACGCGAAAGGCGCCCGCTGGCCGCCCGCGAGACGGCCCGCAGGCGAACCTGGCGGAGAGCTCGAAGCCGGCGGCCGCCATGCCCTCGCGCGCGATCTCGACGATCAGCTCGTAGCTCCGGCGACCTTCGTAGGTCGCGGGCAGGCCACGCAGGGCGAGGGATCCCAGCGTGTCCGGAGTGGTCGCGAAGTGGCAGGCGAAGCAGGTCGGCTCGCCGAAGCCGCCCGTCATCGCCGGTGGCGGAGCGTCCGGATACAGAGCGAGGAACCCGGCCGCCGCGGCGAGCGGAGTTGCGCCCGCCAGCGCGACGCCCAGCGCCCCCGCCGCCCCGCGCTTCACGGCCCTACGCGCGCACGGCCGATCGTGTTCACGTCCGTCCCGAACCACAGGGTTCCGGTCGGTTCGTGGTAGACCATGTGGCGCACGGTCCCGCCGCCGCTCGGGACCGGGGTCGCGTCGAAGAACTCTTCGGTCGCCGGATCGAATCCGATCAGCATGTTGGGCTCGGAGCCGGTCTCGACGAACCAGATCCGTTCGCGGTCGTCCATCGCCAGAGCGTACGGTGCGGAGCCGGCGCCGCCGGGCGTGGTCCACTCGACGGCCTCGCCCGTGGTGGTATCCAGCCGTCCGATCGTCCCGCGCGCGTAGTCGGCGTACCAGACGCTTCCGTCCGAGGCCGTCTCGAGACGCCGGACGCGGGTATCGGCGTTCGGCAGGGTGAACTCGGTCAGCTCCATCGTCGACGGATCGACGGTCGCGATCCGGTTCGTGCCGAAGAGCGCGATCCACGGGCGGCCCTCGGCGTCCATCACGATGCCGTACGGACGCGCGTCCGCGACGGACGGCTCCACGAGCTGCACGTCTCCGGTCTCGGGGTCCAGGCGGCCGATCCGGTTGGCGCCCTGAGCCGTGAACCACAGCATGCCGTCGGGAGCGAACTGCAGCGTGTGGGGATCCCGCACAGGGACGTCGAACCGCCGCGACTCCCCGGTGGCGGGATCCATTCTGCCGATGTGGCCGTCGCCGTTCCCCGCGTACCAGAGCGCGCCGTCCGGCCCGACGATCACGTTGTGCGGGAGCGCGTTCGGCGAAAGCTCGGTGCGATCGAACTCGCCGCTCTCGGGATCCAACCAGCCGACGTAGTTGCCGCGCTGGCCGACGAACCAGACGCGACCCTCCGCGTCGACGATCGGATCGCGCGGGCGCGAATTCGGCCACGGAACGGTCCACTCCTGGATCTCGAGCGAGTCCGCGGTCGCGACGGCACGCGGGGACGATTCGAGAGCCGGCTGTGGAGCTTCGGAGCCGCACGAGACGATGCAGCCGGCGGCGACCAACGGGATGAGCAAGGCGATCATCTTCGGGTCCTTTCGATGCGCTCCGCCGGATTCTTCGGCCGAATCCCGCGAAGACCGATGGGATGAAGGCGACGCTCGAATGGTACTCCGGGGAGGGAGAACGGCCACCCTCGGGACCGGCGCCGCACGCGAGGCGGAGTTCCGACTATATTTCACCCTTTCGATGCACCCTCGGCCGAGGCCCGCGGTCCCCACATGCTGACGATACGACGCTACCCGGTCGGGCCGTACCAGGCCAACGCGTGGATCGCGTTCGACGATCCGCGGCGCGAGGCGATCCTCGTGGACGCCGGTGCCGAGCCCGAGAAGCTCCTCGGCGAGCTCGAGTCCGGCGGGCACGCGCTCCGCGCGATCCTCCAGACCCACGCCCATGCCGATCACATCGCGGCCCTCCCCGAGATCGTGGCGGCGACCGGCGCCATGGTCTACCTGCATCCCGACGCCGAGCCCATGCTCCACTCCGCCGACGAAAACCTCTCGGCGATGGCGGGCATGCCGGTGACGGCACCCGTTGCCTACACACCGGTGCGCGACGGGGACCGGCTCGAGCTCCTTGGGCGCGAGGTGATCGTCTATCACACTCCGGGTCACGCGCCGGGAAGCGTGTGCTACCATCTGCCGTCGGAAGGCGTCGTCTTCACCGGCGACGCGCTGTTCCAGGGGTCGATCGGCCGCACGGACTTCCCGGGCGGATCGCTGGAGACGCTCCTGCGCGGGATCCACGAGAAGCTGCTCGTCCTTCCCGACGCGACCCGCGTCCTCGCGGGGCACATGGGCCCGTCGACGATCGAGCGCGAGCGCCGCTCGAACCCATTCCTGCAGGACGGGCGGGAGTGGGGAGCGCGCTGACCGATCCGGTCGGCCGCTACGGCGAGCACCTGCTGCTCGAGCGCGGTCTCTCGCGCAACTCGATCGCCGCGTACAGCGCGGACATCCGGGCCTACCGGAAGTTCGCTTCCGAGCGCGAGCTCGATCCCGATGCGCGCGCGTCCGTGCGGGCGTGGCTCGGCGAGCTCGCGGGCCGCGGCCTGGCGCCCTCCACCGTCGCCCGCAAGCTCGCCTCGCTGCGGGGATGGTTCCGCTGGCGGGTCGCGGAGGAGGACCTCGAGATCGATCCCACCGAGACCCTCGAGGGGCCGCGACTCTCGCGGCGCCTGCCCTCCGTGCTCTCGCTCGAGGAGGTCGAGCGGGTGATCGGCGCGGTCGATCGCGGCGGCCGCTTCCCACAGCGCGACCGGGCGATGATCGAGTTCCTGTACTCCAGCGGCGTGCGGATCTCGGAGCTGATCGCGATCCAGCTCGAGGAATGCGCCTGGCGCGAGCGCGTCGTCCGGCTGGTGCCGATGGAGCGCAAGGTGCGCCGGCGCGACGGCGGGCGCGGGACCGTGTCGGTGGGGCCGAAGGGCGAGCGCGCGCGGATCGTGCCGATCGGCTCTCGCGCCGTGGAGGCGGGAATCGCGTACGTGGAAGGCGAGCGCTCGGCCATGCGCGGGTCCCGATCCGAGGGCAGCCTGTTCTTGAACGCGCGCGGACGGCCGTTGACGCGCGTGGGCGCCTGGCAGATCGTCAAGCGGCTCGTGCGCACCGCGGGGATCCGCAGGAAGGTGACCCCGCACACCTTCCGCCATACCTTTGCGACCCACCTGCTGGACCGCGGCGCCGATCTGCGCGCCGTCCAGGAGATGCTGGGCCACGCGGACATCGCCACCACGCAGATCTACACGCACGTGGATGCGCCGTACCTGCGGGCCGAGCACCGCCGATTCCACCCGCGAGCATGAGGACGGCAACGATGGCGCAAGGGATCGCGTATCGCTTCGCTGTCGCGACGCTGGCCGTGCTGGTGTGCGCAGGAGCCGCTTCCGGGCAGGCGGTGCGTGTCGAGCTGGATCCCGAGATGCCGTTCGCGCTCGAGCGCGTCATCGAGATCGGAGTCGAGGCGCCGGGAGTCACGATCCTCACGGGCGACACCACGATCGGCGAATCGCAGACGGTGGGTGGCCCGCTGGTCCACTTCGGCGGAACGCTCGTCCTCGAAGGCGCCGTCGAGGGCAGCGTCACGGCGGTCGGGAGCGAGGTCTACCTGAGGCCGGCGGCGCGGATCGCGGGAGACCTGACGGTCGTGGGGGGCCGCTTCTACGGAACGACGATGGCCGACGTGGCCGGGACGACGACATGGATGCGCGAGGAGACGGTGGCCGTGACGGTGGAGCCGTCGCGCGTGACGGTCGATTACGAGCCGCCACCGGGGTTCGGCTTTCCGATCGAGCCCCGCGGCATCGCCGGCGTGGTGATCCACGGGTACAACGGAGTCGACGGGCTGTCGTTCGGCCTGGAGGCCGGACTCGCCCAGCGGAAGGACTGGCCGCGCACGGAGCTTTCGGGAGGGCCAGTCTTCCGCACCGAGCGGGACGACATCGGCTGGCGGGTGGCTGCCCTTCGCGAGCTGCCTCGGGCCGGCGCGATCACGGTGGGCGCCGATGCGTACCGCGTCACGACGAGCCCCGAGGCCTGGCACCGGGGCGATCTCGGGAACAGCCTGGCGTCGCTCGTCTTCGCCGACGACGACCGGACGTACCACGAGCGGACGGGCTACGAGCTCTGGGTCGAGAAGGCCTTTCCGCTCGCGGGGATCACCGTGCGCGGCTCCTGGCGGGACGACGACTTCGAGTCGCTCCGGAGCCGGCAGCCGTTCGCGCTCTTCGGGGACGACAGGGACTGGCGCGTGAACCCGCCGATCGACGAGGGGACCGGGCGGGCCGTCGCTGCGCGGCTGACCTGGGATCGGCGCAACGACCCGTCGTTCCCGACGCTCGGAGTGTGGGCCGAGGGCCGGATCGAGCACTGGGGGTTCGGCTCGGACTTCGGGTTCGACTGGGCTCAGGGGCAGGCGCGGGTCTACCGGCCGATCCCCACGTCGAGAGGATCGTTCGTCGCCCTGCGCGTCATGGCGGGAGGCCGGCTGGGCGGAAGCGACACGCTGGCGCCCCAGTTCCTCTACCGGCTGGGCGGCGGCAGCACGGTCCCGGGATACGACGCCCTGAACGACCTCCTCACCGGAGACCGCATGGCGTTCGCCACGGCTACCGTGCATCAGGCGCTGGCGGGGCAGCGCACGCGGCTGTTCCTCGTCGGCCTGGCGTCGGTGGGAGACGCCTGGTTCGAGGGCCAGGACGTCGAGTGGAACGCCGGCGTCGGCGGGGGGATCGCGATCCACGGGCGGGCGCGGTACGCGGGACTGTTCGCGGTCTACGGGGTGGAGGTGGAGGAGTGGCAGATCTACACGCGCATCAAACCCTGGTTCTAACCCGGCCGTGATCCTCGGCGCGATCCCGGCGCGGTGGGGATCGACGCGCTTCCCCGGGAAGGCGCTGGCCGAGATCGCCGGCGTGCCCCTGGTCGCCCGCGTGGTCCGGGCGGCGCTCGGCGCGCAGACGCTGGACGCCGTCGTCGTCGTGACGGACCACGAGGGGATCGCGCT
>DASSBK010000271.1:0-3044 GCA_035698825.1 Gemmatimonadota bacterium | reverse complement strand
TTCGATCTCGTCATGATGCGGAAGGACCCTCCGGTCGACGTCGACTACCTGAATTCCCTGATGATCCTCGAGCCCGCCGCCGAGGCGGTTCCGGTGGTCAACGATCCGGTCGGGCTGCGCGGCTCGAACGAGAAGCTCCTGCCGCTCGAGGTACCCGGCGCCGCCGCGCCCTCGGTGGTCACCGCGGACCCCCGCGTGGTGGCGGAGTTCGTTCGCGAGCACGAGGACGTGGTCGTCAAGCCGCTGAACGAGTTCAGCGGGCACGGGATCGTACGCTACTCGACGCGGGACTCCGACCTCGATGCGGAATCGGTGGGCGGCCTCGCCACGCACGAGGGGCGGCACGTGGTCGTGCAGCGCTTCCTGCCGGAGGTCGTGAACGGGGACAAGCGCGTGCTCGTGATCGGGGGTGAGCCCCTGGGCTGGGTGAACCGGCTTCCGCGGACCGGGTCGTTTCGCGCGAACATCCACCAGGGTGCGCGTGTGGAGGCCACCGAGCTCACGAGCCGCGAGCGGGAGCTGATCGAGGCGTTCGCGCCGATCCTGGCCGCCAGGGGTCTCGAGCTGGCCGGCTTCGACTTCATCGGCGGATACGTGACCGAGATCAACGTCACGAGTCCGTCGGCGCTCCGGCAGATCAATCAGGTGATGGGGAAGAGGCTCGAGGGGAAGGTCCTGGACTGGATGGAGGAGCGCGCCGCCCGAGGAGTGCGCGTCGGCGCATGATCGGGCGCGCCGCCCTGCGGCTGGGCCTGACCGCGATCGCCGCGCTGGCGCTCGCATGCGGCGGGAGCGGCGGCCCGATGTCGCCGCCGCCCTCGGGGGACCTGGACGGGGACGGTCTCCCGGATCTCGAGGAGGAGGCGCTGCTCCGGCAGTTCCGGCCGGTCTGGGACTTCGACGAGACCGAGACGCTGTTCCCCATCTCGCTCGCGGAGTGGGCGGCGCTCGGAGAGCGGATCCAGGACACGACCGGCTCGGAATCCGCTCCCTACTCCGACCTCGAGAGCCTCCTGGCCGCCGTTCAGGCGTTCCCGGACGGCATCATGGTCACGGCCGAGGAGCCGTACGCCGGGTTCCCGCCCTGCGGCGCAGGGGCGCTCTGCAACGACGCTCCCGACCACGTCGACGCGATCCCCGTCGGCTTCTCGCTGAACGGGCGCGACGACCTGGTCTGGCTCCAGTACTGGCTCTTCTACCAGTACGACCTGAAGCAGGCGCTGCCCGGTTCCCAGGTCCGGTCCCAGCACCACGGCGACTGGGAGCACGTCTGCGTGCTCGTCTCGCTCGATGACCTCGGCGATCGCGACGCGCCGCCCGTCGGCCTTCACTACCACGCCCACGGCGGGCTCGAGGTGCACGACGCGGCGTCGGCCTGGCACGCGGACGACGCCGGAGCCTTCCACCCGCACGTCTACGTAGAGGCAAGCGGCCACGCGTCGTATCGCGACGCGGGCGAGACGCTCCTCGGCCCGCACGAAGGGGGCCGGATCGACCCCGACGGCCTCTCGCATCCGCTCGTGTTCCTGCGGCCCCACGCCACCAACCGCGGCGATCCCGCCGACGAGATCCTGGGTGGTTTTCGCGGGCGCTGGGGACAGACGGAGGGGGACAGCGGGGAGAGCCCCATTGGGCCGCTCGAATTCAATCAGCCGTGCGACCACGACTGGAAGGAGTCACCGGGCTCGTCGGACTGGATGCCGGCCTGCGCTACCTAGGCCGAGCGTGCAGAATGGTCGAAGGCTCAGCGGTCGAGCGAACCCCTCGGCCGAACGCCTATTCGCCGAATAGGAACGATGCGCCGCCGGAGATCTCCCAGTTGTTCGTGGGATCGTCGTCCGGGCCCCACCAGATGATGTTGTCCCGCAGCTCGGCGCGGATCCCCCAGCTGGGATCGGCCGGACGGTCGAACCACTTGATCCCCACGGCCAGAGGGACCAGGAAGTGCGTATCGGAGTCCTCGGCATTCTCCGGAACGTCGCTCAGCTTCGTGGTGGCGGCACCCAGACCCGCGCCGGCAAAGAGTCTGGTCGTAGTCTGCGAGGAGAAGTTGTACTCGACCCCGCCACTGTAGAGGTAGCTGTTCACGTCGATGTCTTGATTGCCGAACCGGATCTCGTTGCGCGGGATCCAGTCGAAGCTGCCGCCGAAGCTCCACCCGCTCAGCAGATTGACGAGGATCCGGGCACCGAGCATGAGATCCGTGTCGTCGTCCTGAAGTTGATCGGGGAGGAACGCGCCTGCGTGTACGTTGAGCTCCCAGGGACGGACGTAGCGGCCTTGTGCGTGGGCGGACTTCGCGCCGGCCAGCACGGCGATCGCGGCGAGCGCGACGATCCATCGACGATCCTTCATCCCCACCTCCTCACGGTTTCCGCGGCCTCCGACGAATACCCGCCTCTCGGCGAACCAGTTCCGGGAGCCGTGTCAGCCGCCGAGCACGAGCGACAGCCCGATGGCCAGTGACCAGTCGTTGCTGACCTTCGTCTCGTCCTCGTCGATGTAGACGATCCGGTCCCGGGCCTCGAGCGTGGCCCCCCACGACGCGTCTTCCTTGTCGTTCAGCCACCGCACCCCCACTCCGACCGGCACCATGATGTTGGACTCGTCCTCGACCCCCAGGTCCTCGAGCTCCTCGCTTGGCTGGAACTTCGCGACACCCGCCCCGATCAGGCCGTAGAACTGAGCCTGCGTGACGGAAGGGAAGCCGTATTGGAGCTCGGCGCTGTAGTACCACAGCGTCGCCGATTCGCCGTCCTCGTCGTCCTCTTCGTCCAGGTCGACGGTCGTGCCGACCCAGTCCACCGTGCCGCCCAGGGAGACCCCGGAGCCCACGTGGATGAGCGCCGTGCCGCCGCCGAAGAGCTCGTTGGTCTCGAGCCCGTCCAGGAACGCGACGCCGCCGTGTGCGTTGATCTCGACTCCGGACAGATCGAGCCGTTCCTGGGCGACGGCTTCACGAATCGCGGTCGGGACGAGCGCCAGGACGATCAGCCAAGCCGTGACGTTCCTGTACATCGTTTCGGACCCCCGTAGTAGGACAG
>DASSBK010000270.1:0-19052 GCA_035698825.1 Gemmatimonadota bacterium | reverse complement strand
CCGCCTCCGCCGCAGGCGAGGAAGGTGAACAGCAGAGCACAGGCAGCGCCGCGAGCTCTCATGCGCACAAAACTCCGGCCACACCCTCGCGGTTGACATCCCCGGCGGGGGGCGCTAACACGATAGGGTCCGTTTCCGAAGCGCATTCCCACACGGAGGTCACTATGCGACTGATCAAGACAATGGCGTTGCTCGCGATCTTCCTGCCCGCGACCGCGCTCGCGCAGAGTCCCGCACCCGCGGCACCCGTCGAGGGCGGGCCGCACGACTTCAAGGCGAACGACGCCATCGGCTTCACCCCGTTCGAGCTTCCCGGCTTCGATTCGGGGATCCAGCTGGCGGTCGTGCACGGCGACCCGATGGCCGCGTCGGGCGATTACGCGATCCGGCTGCTGTTCCCCGACGGATACCGCTTCCCGGCGCACCACCATCCGAGTGCCGAGCACGTGACCGTTCTCACGGGGACGTTCCTCGTCGGCATGGGTGCCGACGAGAACCCCGACACGGTCGAGGGATACACACCCGGCTCCTACCTGTACTTCCCGCCTGGGGAGAACCACTACGGCGGGGCCACCGGGCAGACCGTGATCCAGGTGGAGGGGCAAGCGCCGTTCAAAGTCGTGCTGGCGAACGCGGGCACCTGACGCGCTTCTCGCTCGCGGGGCTGGCGGCGGGCATCGCCGTCCTCGCTTTCGGTACCGGCGTCGCACTCGGCGCGCAGCGGGCTGTCGCGCTGACGTTCGACGACCTCCCGATGACGGGCGGACCCTGCGACGCGGCCCTTGCTCGCGAGATCAGCGGGAAGATCCTGGAGACGCTGGCGGCGGCGGACGCTCCGGCCGTGGGCTTCGTCAACGCGAGCCGCACGTGCGGCGAGCCCCCCGGGGGCGTTCGGGACGAGGTGCTTAGAGCCTGGCTCGATGCCGGACACGACCTCGGCAACCACACGTGGTCGCATCGCGACCTCGAGGGGACTACGCTGGCGGCGTTCCTGGAGGACGTGGACCGGGGGGCGGCGCCGGTCGACTCGCTGCTGCGCCTACGCGGAAGGCGACTCGTGTGGTTCCGCCATCCGTTCCTGCACGCAGGCGATACCCCGGCGAAGAAGGCCGGCCTCACTGCGCATCTGGCGGAGAACGGCTGGCGAGTGGCCCCGGTGACCGTCGACAACCAGGAGTGGGTATACGCCTACGTCTATCACGCTGCGCTAGCACGAACGGACACCGCGTTGGCTGCGCGCGTCTCCGATGCCTACCTCGAACACGTCGACGACGCGTTCGCCTACTTCGAGACGCGTTCCCGGGAAGTCGTGGGAAGGGAGGTGCCGGAAGTGCTCCTCCTCCATGCCAACAGACTCAACGCGGACTTCCTGGAGCCGCTGCTGGCGCGCATCCGCGCGCGCGGATATCGGTTCGTGGAGCTGGCGGAGGCGATGGAGGATCCAGTGTACGCGCGGGAGGACCCCTTCATCGGACGCGGCGGTCCGTCCTGGATCGAGCGCTGGGGGATCGCGGGCGGAGGTACGCCATCGCAGGGGCCGCGCGAGCACCCGTGGGTGGCCGAGTTGTACGAGCGTTTGAGGCCCTCGCGCTGACCCTCTGTCTCCGGCGGGCCACGTCCCCTTCCCGGAGCGGCTCCACGTCGTTCTTTCCCGTCGCGGGCCGGTCCCTGGATGGGGAGTGGCCGCCGGAGGCGATCGCGGTCGTGGAAGGAGATCGGGCGCGCTAATTCTTCCGCCCGCTACCGCTCTTCTTGCCGCCGCCCGACTCCTTGTTGACCGTGCGCCAGGCACGCTCTTCCGCTTCGTTCTCGGAGACGCCCTTCTCCTTGTAGCTCTCCTCGATGTGCTCGGCCTGCCGCTTCTGCTTGTCCGTGTAGGAAGATTTGTCGCCTCTCGGCATCGTACCCCTCCCATAGTAGGCTTGCCGCCCCCACCATCGGGGACCTCTTCGATCATAGGGGAGCCTCGTTCGGGCCCGCTGTTCGCGGTCTGACGCGGCCAGCGCCCGGCGGGGGCGACGACGGACGGCGTCTACTCGGCGATGTAGCGCCAGGGAGCGTCGGGCGAGGTCCGGCGCCAGATGGTGAAGAAGGAGAAGGGCGGGGAATCGGATGCCGGGTCGTTCGAGCGGATGTGCCCGAACGTGATCCCGAGATCGCCGCTCGAGGCGACGATGACCTCCTCGTCGGGGCCCCACGAGACGGAGCTGCCCTCGACCGGCTCGCCCTCGCCGACCATCCGCCCGATCGCGTCGGCGCCGACGACGTACGGGCCGCTCCGGGGACCCATGTTCACGGCGTCGGCGCTGCCATACTGCACGAACGCAGCCTCGAGCCCGATCGCCTGCGCGTCCCGCGAAAACCCGTTCTCGGCCGCGGCGAGGCTCTCTTCGTGGACGCGGATCGCGTCGGGATCGGTCGAGGGGTCCACGAGCGCCGCGGGGAGCGCTGGATCCATGACCGTGGCGGGGACGTCGAACGCCTCCCGCGGAGCGCGCTTCCAGCCGCGGGCGCGCCATCCATCGGGCTGCCGCTCCCAGTACGTCATGTACTTGAACTGTGTCGCGGTCGAATCCGATCCGGTCGCCGTCATGTAGCCGAACGTGAAGCCATGGAGCCCGTCCGCCGACAGACCGACGCGGACGGGCGTCCATGTGGCACGCGTTCCCACATTGGCGGGATTTGCCTCCAGGGCCTCGACGGCCGCTTCCTTCCCCCGAAGGAACGTGCCGCCCGGCGCCGGGACGATCACGTCCGCGGCGAACATGCCCGCCAGAGCGTCCACCAGGCCCGCTTCCGCCGAGGCCGCGAACGCGCGATCGGCGGCGAGGAGCTCGTCGGCGCGTTCGGCGGGAGTCTGCGCCTCCAGCTCCGCGCCGCGGAGAAGACCGAGCGCGAGCGCCGCGGCGAGCGCGAAGCGCGGCATGGCGCGAAGGATCTCGAGTCCGTCGATCACGGTTTCTGAACGGCCCGGAGGGGTGGCGGGTTCAACGCTGCAGCCGAATGCGCTTCCGCCGCGGCGAGTGGCGGGTTCAGCGCTCCACCGCGCGCCTTGCCGCGCGGGTCAGTGCTTGCCGCGCTTCGCCGATGTCCGCCCAGGGGTCGGGCTGCGACAGCCGCTCGGCTACGGTCCGCACCGTCCACACCGGCGTCTCGGTGTGCTCGATCAGCTCGTTCCACGCGAGCGGGACGGCCACCGGCGCGCCCGGGCGGGCGCGCGTGGAGTAGGGCGCGATCGCGGTCGCGTTGCGGTCGTTTCGCAGGTAGTCGATGTAGAGCCGGCCCTCGCGGTACTTCTTGGGCAGCTTGCTCGTGTACTCGTCGGGCCGCTCCTCGGCGAGCCGCTCGGCCACGGCGCGTGAGAACGCTTTGACCTCCTCCCACCCCGACCGCCGCTCGATCGGGGCCACGACGTGGAGCCCCTTTCCTCCCGTCGACTTGAGCCAGCTCTCGAGCCCCGCGTCCGCGAGCAGATCACGAAGCGCGACGGCCGCCAGCGCAACGCGCGGCCAGACGACGTCGGGCCCGGGATCGATGTCGAAGATTATGCGGTCGGGTTTCTCCAGCCGGTCGACGCGCGAGCCCCAGACGTGAACCTCGAGGACGCTGGCCTGCGCGAGACCGACGAGAGCCGCCTCGCCGTCGATCCTCATGTACGTGACGTCCTCGCCGTCCACGACGAGGTCGAAGCGGGGGACGATGTCGGGGATCGAGACGTGGGACTGCTTCTGGAAGAAGCACTGGCCCTCGCGCCCGTCAGGGCAGCGGAGGAGCGTCAGCGGACGATCGGCGATCTCCGGGAGCGCGCGCTCGGCGACCGCCATCCAGTGCTCGGCCAGCTCCGCCTTCGTGAGGTCCTCTTCGGGCCAGAGGACGCGCTCGGGGTGCGTGAGCCGCACGCCGGCGACGACCGGGTTGCCTCCGGCCTTCCCGCGGCCGCTCTTCCCGCCGCTGGTCTTCGGCGCAAGAGAGCCGGCCGCAGCGCCCGCCGTCTTCGGAACCGCGGACGGGACCTCGCGCACCACCTCTGCCGGCTTCTTGTCGGCTCGCAGCCCCTGGAACGACGGGTGGCGGATCGTCCCATCGGGCGTCCATTCGGTGAACACGACCTCGGCCACGAGGCGCGGCTCGAGCCAGTGGATCCCGCGACCCTCGGCCCCCCTTGGGGGGTCGACGACCGGCGCGCTCTTCCGCTCGAGCTTCCGCATCCTGTTCCGCAGCTCGCGGAGGTCGTCGTCGGTGAATCCCGTCCCCACCTTGCCGGCGTGGCGCAGCTCGCCGTCCTCGTGAACGGCGATCACGAGCGCGCCGAAGCCGGGGCGCGCCCCCTGAGGCTCCGTGAAGCCGACGACGACGAACTCCTGCCGGAGCGTGCACTTCACCTTGAGCCAGTCCTTCGTGCGGCTCGGCGTGTAGCGGGAGCTCGCCCGCTTCGAGACGATGCCCTCGACCCCCGAGCCGCAGGCGGTCCGGAAGAACTCGTCGCCGTGCCCCACGACGTGGTCGCTGAACTGAATGCCCTGGAGCGGCGCGGAGGCGGCGAGGAGCGCGCGCAGCGCCTCCTTCCGCTCGACGAGCGCGACGCCCGTCAGATCCTGGCCGTCGAGATGGAGGAGATCGAAGACGAAGTAGCGGAGCTCCGACCCGGGGGTCGAGCCCGCGCTCTGGAGCGCGTGGAAGCTCGTGATGCCGCGCGAGTCGAGGACGGCGACCTCGCCGTCGAGCAGCGCGGACTCGGCGGCGATGGAGCGGACCGCTTCGGCGACGGGCGCGAACCGCTGCGTCCAGTCGTTGCCGTTCCGGCTCACGAGCCGCGCCCGACCGCCCTCGACGCCCGCCAGGATCCGGTAGCCGTCGAGCTTGATCTCGTGCAGCCATTCGTCGCCGGCGGGCGGCTCCTTGACGAGCGTGGCGAGCGCCGCCTGAGGCTTCTTCGGAAGCTTGCCCGGCCGCGCACCGGGGAGCTCGGCGGCGCTCGGGCCGAGGCTTCGCTTCCGCCTTCCTTTCCGGCCCGTGGCGGGATCGAGCTCCCCCTGCCGGCCCCACATCCGGTCCCGCTTCTCCGCCACCTCGTCGACGGTGCGCCCGGTGAGGACGCTCTCGGGCCGGCTCTCGACGATGGAGGGCTCGCCGGGGGAGGCCGCCAGGCGGTCGGTCTTCTTGATGAGGAGCCATTGCTCCTTGTCGCCGTCGTTCTTCCCCGAGCGGACCAGCCGCCACTCGCCCTTGAGCTTCACTCCCTCCAGCCGGAACGCGAGCCGGCCCTTCCGGAACCCCTTCGCGGGATCCTCCAGCGGCACCCAAGCGCCGCGGTCCCACACGACGACGGGGCCGCCCCCGTACTCGCCCTCGGGGATCACGCCCTCGAACTCGCCGTACTCGAGCGGATGGTCCTCGGTGCGGACGGCGAGGCGGCGGTCCTTGGGATTCAGGCTCGGGCCCTTCGGCACGGCCCAGCTCTTCAGCACGCCGTCCCACTCGAGGCGGAAGTCGTAGTGGAGGCGCGTGGCGTCGTGCTTCTGGACGACGAACAGGAGAGGGCCCCCGTCCTTCGCGCGAACCTTGCCCGCCGGCTCCGGCGTCTTGCCGAAGTCCCGCATCTCGCGGTAGGTCTCGAGACCCCTGGGGTCCTTCGGCTTCTTCTTCCTGCTGGTCTTCTTGTCGGCCCTGGTCTTCTTCTTGGCGCGCGCCATCCGAGGAAGCTCCCGCGGATCGGTCGGCCGATCCGTCGCCTGTCTTACGTCCCTGAGGATTCCCCGTCCGGGGAGGAGGGCTCGTACTCGTAGATCCCGGCGTCGGCCATGAGCGAGAGGAAGAGGTGGCCGTCCTCGATGGTGTAGGTGCGGACGTACTCGAAATCCTGCGCCACGCGGTCGTGCAGGGAGGCGGGCGGGCACATCATGCGCGTGAGGCCGATGGGGCCGAACCGGACCTGGCTCGGGCCATCCGACGTCCATGTCCCGGCGCCGCGATTGCAGTCCACGCGAACCGCGAGGCGCCCGTCGGGCTCGAAGTCGAGCGTGTACTTCGAGCCGTCGTCCGGCGTGAGGACCGTGCCGTCGCCGCCCTCGAAGCGGACCAGCTGCCAGGTCGTGCTGGGGAGGATCTCGCTCGCGTCTTCGGTCGTCACGTCGCGCGTCGCTTCGCGGGAAGGCGCGCAAGCCAGGAGCACGACGAGAAGGGCGGAGGGAAGAAGTCGGGCCACGTCGAAAGGGAACCCCATTCCCACGACCCTGTCAAGCCGACTTCCGTGGCGCGACCGCGGCCACCGTGGGGGTGACGGCCCGGCCCGCGGCGGGTCCCTGCCTGCGGCCGCGCCATGCGCGCACACTCAGGCCGACGATCATCGCCACGCCGATCGCGCCGACGAGGATGGACGTGAGGACCAGCGACCACACGAAGTTCCGCGACAGTTCGGCGTCCAGGAGCGCCGCCCGGTGGACGACGAGCTCGACCGGGACGCGGACGAAGACGAACACCGCGAGCGCGTCCGCGACCAGGCGGATCGCGCGCGTGTAGGGCCGCCAGACTCCCTGGATCAGCGCAACGGCGTGGGCCAGCGCCGACAGCGCCCCCGCCGCCTGAAGGACCATGACACCCTGGAGGACCGCGTGGCGGATGATCGGCCGCACCCCGAGGGCCGCCCCCGGCAGAGCCTCCGTCGCCGCCTGACCGATCGCTCCGAGGACGACCAGAGCGATGGCGGTGGCGACGAGCCCCACCACCGAATCGAAGCGCGATGCGCGATCGGGGCCGCTCACCGCCGGAAGGGATCGCGGATCCCACCGCTCGCCGGGCCGGCCGCGCGCGGGGACCGTGACCTCGGATCGCTGGAGCCAGGCGAACACCGCAACGGTCACGACGACGGCCATCATCGCCGCGCCGATCGCGGTCTCGAGCGTGTCCCGCAGGAGATCGCCGGCCCGGAACTCGGCCTGCCCGCCGAGCAGGAGCGCGACCGCGAAGTACAGTGCGCTCGCGCCGACCAGCGTGAGCAGCGTGACGCGGACGACCCGCCGGAACAGGGGATAGAGCTCGGGGCCGATCAGGTACTGGCTGCCCGGCTCGTACCCCGCCGCCACCGTGGACGGCTCGCCGAGATCGGCCAGCACCGCCGCCACGTCCACTTCGCTCTCGGGGGAGGCGTTCCGCGCGTCCAGCGCGTCCAGGATCGACGCGCGGAGCTCCCGCTCCACTTCGGCGCGCCGCTTGGGCCGCAGCTTCGCGGTCACGGCCTCCACGTACCTGTCGATCAGATCCATCTCGATCATCCTCCGTGTGTTGGCGCCAGCAGCGCGTCCAGCACCGCCGACATCGCGTTCCATTGCTCCTCGAGCTCGGCGCGCGCGCGTTTCCCGGCGTCCGTCAGCCGGTAGTATTTGCGGGGGCGCGAGCCCTCGACGATCCACTCCTCGCCCAGCAGACGCTGCTCCTCGAGACGGCGCAGAAGGGGATACAGCGTCCCCTGTTCGATCTCCATCCCGCGCGCTGCCAGCCGCTGCTGCAGCTCGTAGCCGTAGCTCGGCTCGTCGAGCTGGCTCAGGCAGGCGAGGACGATGACGCCCCGCCGAAGCTCCAGCGTCAGCTTCTCGATCGTCTCGTCGGGGATCCCCCCGGGAGCGGTGCCTGGGGCCGCCTTAACCATGCGGTATACTATACTGTGTGATACACAGTATGTCAAGAGGTTCCCAATCGGGGGCATCCCCGGGGGTTGACCCTGGGCCTGTTTCCGGGCTGTATTCCGCGCCATGTCCCCGGAAGAGATGACCCGCGGTGTGATCGCCCAGCGGGCCGGGATCGGGCCGGAGACGATCCGCTACTATGAGAGGATCGGCCTTCTGGAGGAGCCCCGGAGGAACCGGGCGGGCCATCGCATCTACGAGCCGGCCGACCTCACGCGGCTCGTCTTCATCCGTCGCGCCCAGGACCTGGGGTTCTCGCTCGAGGACATCCGCGAGTTGCTGTCCCTGCGTTTCAAGGAAGTCGCCGAGTGCTCGCACGTCGAGCGCCGCGCGACTCGCCGACTGGTCGACGTCCGCAAGCGGATCCGCGACCTGGAGGACATGGAACAGCGGCTGCGGGAGATAATCGCCTCTTGCCGCCAGAATCCCTTCAAGGCGAACTGCCCGATCTTCGAAGTGCTGGAACGCGCGGACGGAGCCGCCGGGATCGAGCGCTAGCCGCACCGAGTTTCTTCAGAAGCACGCAGAGGTTGAATCGCCGGATGCAACGCATGAGATTCTCTCTATGCAGCCGCAGGTCACACGCATTCACCGGGCTATCCTTGTACCACTCCTTCTCACGGGATGCGCAAACGATCGTTTAGTGGATGTCCAGGACCCCGCTGCTTGCGAATTCCAGCCTCCGTCCCTTCTGGTAAACGTTCTCGATGAGGCAGGCCGAGCGGCAGCAGCCGGCGCTACCCTGATGGTTACCAATGCGGGATTCATCGGGAGTTCGGAAGGGTACCTGGATTCGTTGACAATCCCTGCATGGACTGGCGAACAGGACGAGAGATTCGACATCCGCGTCACAAAACCCTGGCACGGGGAATTCCAGGCACAGGACATTCTGATTCCCACAACTTGCGGTGGCGGGGAGCCCATGAGAATCAGCGCCACTCTGCCCCTACTCCCGGATGCCCCTGCCGTTCGGCAGGTAGTACTTCCACCGTACGATTTCAGGATAGCACGCTTCTTATGCGGCACGCCGCGCGAGATCGACGGATACGTGATCGCGGGCGAGCACGTCTCGAGCGGGATCATCTGGCAGTCCAGGAATCCTGAGCTGCTCGCGGTAGTGCCGCAAGCGGATGTAGCCGAAGGTCATCACAGGGCTGGGCTAATCCCACCCTGCAATGTCCCTGCCGGGGCCACAACCTTCGTTGTCGGAATCTCGGAGGCGGACCCGTCCGTGCGCGACTCCATCGAGGTCGAGATGTACTGATCTCGCGGACGTCTAGCTCAGGCCCTTCCAAGCCAGAAATCCCACGACGAGCCAACCGAGCCCCTTCAGCAGGAAGAACAGGAAGCTCACCTGCGCGAGGCGCTTTACGACGCGCCGCTGCCGCGAGTCGGAGGGAGGGGAGGGGCTCACGCCACGAAACCTATCCGATCCGGTGCATCTCGCCGAGATCCGGCTCCGGCCCCGCCGCTGCAACCAATCGAGGCATCGGGTTGTCCAACCATGGAGAGCGTTTGCCCAGGACCCAATCGGAGGTGCCTTCATGCGCCGCATCGCGTTCGCGCTCCTGATCCCGCTGTTCCTGCCCCCCGGACCCGCCAGCCTCCGCGCCCAGGAAAGCGAGGACGACGCCCAGTGGCTCGCGCAGTGCGAGCGCGACGACTGGGATGGCGACCACGAGACCTTTTGCGACGTGGTGGTCGAGTCCGTCGACGCGCCGGCCGCCACGATCGCGTTCGACGGCGGCCGGAACGGCGGCGTCGCCTTCAAGGGGTGGGACGAGGAGCGGATGGAGATCCATGCGCGGATCCAGGCCCATGCCGACAGCGAGGATGAGGCGCGCGAGATCGCGCGCGCGGTGCGGATCGAGCTCACCCCGAGCGGCGGCCAGGCGTTCGGCCCCGAGGGCGAAGAGTGGTCGGTCGTCTACCACGTGCATGTGCCGCGCCGGAGGAACCTCGAGGGCACCTCCAACAATGGACCGCTGTCGGCGCGCGGCGTGACGGGAACGATCCGGCTCGAGACCCGAAACGGCCCGATCGACCTCGCCGACGTGGGCGGTGACGTCACCGCCCGCGCCCAGAACGGGCCCATCGGCGTCAAGCTCGGCGGGACGACGTGGGAAGGCGCGGGACTCGACGCCGAGACCCGCAACGGCCCCATCTCCATCTCGATTCCCCCCGACTACGCGGCGGTCCTCGAGACCGGAACCGAGCATGGCCCGTTCGACACCGAGATCCCGCTGCAGATCCGGCTCGAGCCCGGCCAGGACCAGCACCGGTTCCGCGTCGAGCTGGGCGGAGGCGGCCCGCTCGTCCGCGTCGTGACGACGAACGGACCGGTGTCGATCGAGGCGCGCTAGGGTAGACCCGGCCTGTCACTTCTCGCCGAGCAGCTCCTCGAGCACGAGGCGGGTCTTCGGGAGGAGTTTTTCCTCGTCGAAGTAGCGGACCACGATGGCGAGCGCATCGTCGGCGTTCGTGATGTCGAGATAACGCAGGAGATAGCGGACGTCGTCCAGATCGTGGAACTCCTCGCCGAGGCGCATCGACGCGCACTTCATGGCCAGGAGATACTCGGGCCTGGCCACGAAAACCTCGAGATGGGGGAGATCGAGGAAATCGTCGAACTCCCCACGCGGGCTCAGGTATCCCTTCACCGCGTCGTTCAGCCACGTCTCGGGCGCCCCGGCCTTCGACGCGACCCGCACGGCTGCCTCCCTGACCGCCCGGGCAGGTCGGAACATGGCGTCCACGTCTCGCGTCGAATCGCGCGCATCGAGAGCCAGGCACATGACTGCCCCGCCGACGAGATACAGCTCTCCGTGAACACCCTGCGCGGCGAGCTCGGTGTCGAGCAGTGCGAACAGACGGCGGATTTCCGTCTTCGTCAGCCGCCTTCCTCCTGCGTTCACACGCGATCTCCCACCGACGAGTCGACGAAGATGTTCCTGCGCTTGAAAGCGACCGGCGCCGTTCGCAGTAGATGCAGGCGCAACCCGCGGAACGGCACGGCGAAGTGGGGCTTCTCCAGCGGCTCGACCCCCGACGTCCAATCCGGCGGATCGACCCCCAACCGATATGCCGCCTGCTCGACCATGGCAGCCACGTAGTTCGCGGTCAGCGGAGTCAGCGCCTCGATCTCCGCGTCTCCGACTGCGTCTCGAAACTCGGAGGGGCCGAGACCCGCCAGGAAATCGTTGAGCTCTGCGAGCGCAAACCGCCGTTCGCTCTCCTCGCGCAGGGACCGGAGAATCCCGCTGAAGCGGACTCGCTCGTCGGGGAGAACACGCGACAGCACGTAGCTGGATACACTCCGGCCCTCCCGCCGTGCTAGCCGCTTGATGGCCGCTTTCTGCTTCGACGTGACGCGGATCTGGAGCTGTCCTGTCTTGGTAGCCACGACAAGAACATAGATTGTCCATGGATGTCAGTCAATACATTTGTATTGACATCATCGGACTGGAGTGCGCTCATGTAGTAAACGCGGGTGGGAGTCAGAGTATTTGCTTGGGGGGGTAACGATGTCGAATCGCACGGTTGCTTTGGGTCTGGTCGTCTGTATGGGGGGCGCCTGTCGAGGCTCGACCACGGGCCCGGATCCCTCCCTGGTCGTGGCGGAGGGCCGCAACGCCAGTTTCCAGGGAATCGACCTGACGCTCCTCGCATTCAATCTGAGCTGGTATCCGAGGGACGATTCGCCGATGCCCGGGCCCGGTGAAGTCTTCGCCACGATCCAGATCGAGATCACGAATCGTTCCGATGCACCGCGCCGCGTCTCGCGCGAGGACTTCTTGCTCAGCACCCTGTCGGATGGTCTGGAGTTTCACACAGGTCCCCGCTGGGACTCGTTCGCTCAGGGCCGGAGGCCCCGAATTGACGAGTCGACCGTGAGTCCCGGCGAAACCGTCACAGGATGGCTCACCTACCCGGTGCCGATGGGGGAGCTGGCCGAGGACATCCTCTGGTCGCCCGTGGACTCCCTCGCATTCGCCATCGAGATACCCTGGTGGGGGACGGAACGTCTCGACGACGCGCGGATTTTCGGCACTGTCCGCGACGAAACGGGAGCGCCCCTCGCGGGCGTTCCCCTCACCGTCACACCCCTGGAAACCGAGCCTGGCATCCCCGGGGTCGAGGATCATGTCGGCCGTTGCACAGGGGTCCTGCATGCAGTGCGCGAGGCCGTGACGGACGCATCAGGGTTCTACGAGCTGATCGTGTCTTCGATTCACAGCGCGGAACTATGCATCGATGTCCATCCAGCGGCAGACGCCAAATATCGCGTGGCAGGTCAAGTACGGCCGGGTGGGCACGGCGAGATCGCCGAAGATCCCGAGCTTCGGCTCGATCTCACGGTAGGAGAGTAGAACGCGGCTCACCATCCCCGATCTTGCGTGTGGCCGCGGAATCGATCGTGGTGACCGCGCGAGAGCTACGGCCGGCTGCAGAGCGCTGGACAATCGCTCCGCGCGAGCATCTTCTCCCCTGAATGCAGCTGGTTCTTTCGCGATCCGAGACGTTGAACACGCGCTCGATCCGGGCGGTCTTCCGGACGAGCCCGCCCAGTCCAGACGCCGGCTCGCAACCCCAATCGCAGACGCGCCCCATTTTCGAGACCCGGCGCGGGAAGGGGAGACACTCCCGATGAGAAGACCCACGATTTCCCGGACATCCGCGTGGTTGCCCGTCGTCCTGCTGGCGTTCCTCGCCGCGTGTGAGAGGACCACGGACGCCCAGGCCGGCGCCGATTCCTCCGCGGCGGAGGTGGCGAGCGCCGAGATTCCCGTCACCACCACATCCGACGAAGCGCGCGAGCTCTTCCTCGAAGCCCGCACGATGTCGGAGAATCTGCGGGCGCTCGATTCGCGGCCGCTCCTCGAAGAGGCCGTCGCGAAGGACCCGAATTTCGCGTACGCCTACCTCCTCCTGGCCAACACGGCTCCTTCTCCGGAGGAATTCTTCGACAATCTCGAGAAGGCCGTGGCGAACATCGACCACGCCTCGGAAGGGGAGCGCATCCTGATCCAGGTCGCGCAGGCGGGTGTCGACGGCCGCGGCGACGAGCAGCTTGCGCTCCTGCGGGAGCTGGTCCAGAAGTATCCCGACGACGTGCGCGCCCACAACGCGCTTGCCGGACAGCTCGCGTTCGCGCGCCAGGACTGGGAGGCGGGGATCGCCGAGTACCGCAGGGCGGTCGAGATCGATCCCACGTTCAGCCAGGCGTGGAACAACATGGGCTACGCGGCGCGCGCGGCCGGACGGTTCGACGAGGCCGAGCAGGCATTTCGCAAGTACATCGAGGTCCTGCCGTCGGAGCCGAACCCCTACGACTCGTACGCCGAGTTCCTGATGAAGATGGGCCGCTTCGACGAGTCGATCGTGCAGTATCGCAAGGCGCTCGAGGCGGACTCCACGTTCAACGCCTCCTACATCGGGATCGCCCACAACCAGATGTTCCTCGGACGGGGGAACGAGGCGCGAGCCACGATGGACGAGATGTTCGCGAAGGCGCCGAACGACGGTGTCCGGACGAACGCGCTCCTCTGGAAGGTGGCCGCGTGGCTCCACGAAGGGAATCAGGCGCGCGCGATGGAGGTGTTCGCCGAGCGCCGCGCGATCTCGGAGCGGAAATCGGACTGGACGACGATTTCGGGCGACGACGGGTTGATCGGCCGGACGCTGCTCGACCTGGGCGACGTCGAGGGCGCGGCCGCGCGGTTCGCCTCGTCGGTCCAGGCGATCGAGAAGGCCGATGTGCCCGAAGGCATCAAGGAGGCCACCCGCCGGAACCACATCTACAACGAGGCGCTGGTCGCGCTCGCGTCGAACGATCTCGCGAAGGCGAAGGAGCGTGCGGCCGCGTACCACGCGGCCGTCCAGGAGCCGGCCGTGCCCTTCGAGCTGCGGCAGGACCACGAGCTCATGGGCCGGATCGCGCTGGCCGAGGGGAACGGCACGGAAGCCGTCACCCACTTCGAGCTTGCCAACGATCAGGATCCGCGCGTCCTGCTCCTCACCGCGCGGGCGCACGAAGCCGCCGGCAACCAGGCGGCGGCCGCCGACCTGATTCGCCAGGTGGCGGAGTTCAACCAGCTCAGCTTCCCGCTCTCGTACGTGCGCGGCGAGGCACGGAGGATCGCGGGAGCCTGAGGAAGAGGCGCCGGCTCCCGAGATCGTGGGAGCCGGCGCACCCCAGACGCCGAGTCTTCCGGCGCAGGAGGCTCCGCCCTGGGAAGGTCCCTAACGACCCTCCACCCACGCGGCCAGCAGCCGGCGCTGCCGCTCCGATGGTTCCGAAATGGGCTCGATCCTCACAGTTGGACGATCGAAGCCCTGCATCACTACCCGGGTCTCGAATCGCCCGGACGGCCGCTGCACGACGATCTCGGCCGAGTCTCCAATTCCTAACCCCAGAAGGATCGCCCGCAACTCAGGCCACGTTCGGACCGGCCCGCCGTTGACGCTTACGATTTGATCGTTCGTGTGCAGCCCTGCGCGGCTCCAAACGCTGTTCGGATCCGCGACGCGCAGGCGCAAATACGGCTCACCCTCCTGCTCCCAGCCCCATGCTCGCAAGTCTGGCGCTGGTTCTCCATCGCTTCCCATTGCCGGACCCCACGACGTGCTCAAGCGCAACCCAAGCGGATCGAGATAGCGGCCGAAGTCGATGGCGCCCGCGTTTCGAACGTACCCGTCAAAGATCTCCGCCGCGCTGCACGAGCAGACTTCTTCCACGGCGGCCTGTACGTCGGTGCCGGCGAATCCGCGGTCCACGAAGCGCGCGTACATCAGTCGCATCACATCGTCCATCGAGTGTGTACCGTTGGTCGCGTCACGAACCAACAGATCCAGCACCGCTCCGAGGACTTCTCCTTGCAGATGGGTGCTTGCAGTGTAATCGCCGAGTACTCTGGATGACGCGTTGTAGGCGATGAGACTCACCTCTTCCGCCGAGAATCGCGCATTGCCAGGTGCCGAGAGATAACGCTCGATCAAGTTCTCGAGGTGCGCGGTCCGAGTGGAATCGCGCGTAGGAAGACCAGCGCGGCGCAACAACAGGTCGGCATAATAAAGCGTCAGTCCCTCGCTGAACCAAAGCCCAGCAACCGGTGGCTGGACCCGGTAATCGACGCCGCGATACTCGATCGGCCTGATCGCCATCAGGTTCCAGGTGTGGAAGAACTCGTGTGCAGTCTCCTCCAGCGTCGCGTGAGGGTCACGCGCCAACTCCTCACTCGGCGCCCCGAGCGTCACCGAGTTGGGATGCTCGAGCGCACCGAAAGCGCCGTCCTGAATGAGAAACGTGTACTCGGCATACGGCGCGGTCCCGAAGAGCTCCATCGCCTGGGCCGGCAACCGTTCGATGCTGCGCACAAACGCGGTAGTATCGAAGGGCGTTGCATCGAGCAGCGGCCAATAAATAACCCGGTGCGGGATGTTCCTGACCTGGAAACGCCACTCGCTAAAGGTGCCGACCAGCATTGGCGACTCCATCAACGCGTGCACGTCCAGCGCTGTGAAGGTCCGTACGGTGGATTCACCTGGGAGCCCGGTCGCGACGCGCCAGCCTTCCGGCAGCTCCAGCGTAACGGTCACCGGTGACCTCTCCTCGCCCACGACGTACAAGAAGGAGTGCGGTCCGCCAACCAGCCCGCCGTTCGGCGCGAGGAACGGTCTCCACGAAGCACGGGGCAGGCCTTCCTGAGGAAATCGCACGCGATAGCGAACGGTCACGTCACCGGGATTGGCTACGCGCCAAACCACGCTGTCCTGCCGCGTCACAATCAGGGCATGGCCTCTCGGATCGACGGCGGTCATGTCTTCGACGTGTCGCCAGTACTTGTCGTCGTAGATCGGATGTGCATGCGCGGCGAGTTGAAGCGACGCCGGGCCATTTCGAATGCGCAATTCCACAGCAATGCCCGACAAGTCGGCCGAATCGACGCGCAGCGTATACTCGAGGGTCGCCTTGCTGGCCGACTGGGCAGGCAGCGCGACAGGCACGCAGACCAGCAGGAAGAGGGCTTTCAGCATGATCGGTCGGGTGCTCACACGGTTAGGGTTCTCCACAGCACTCAACGGTAAGATGCCGGTCGCGCTGCCAGGGTTTGAACTCTCGCCCTTCGGGTTGGCTCAGGCGGTTACATCGCCCCGCCGGCCACGGCTCCATTCACTGTCCCTGGCTCCGCAACGGCTTTGCCACTCGGCGCTGACAGCGCGTTCGGGTCAGATCGGTCCCCGGAAGCGGCGGTGCCGGGTCGTCGTCCTCCTGGGTGTGGATGTCGCGCAGCGGGACCTCGAATGGCGCGATATTTTTCAACCGTTCATCGCGGGCCATCTCGTCTGGCGTTGTGTCGATGAAGGGCCCAACTGGAAGGCGGGGAGAATTCCCTGAAGCCCTGAACAGCGTCGGGCAGCACTGGAGGCAGGCCGCTACTCGAACGTCGGCTCGACCCGGATCTCCGTCCTGACCGAGGTCGCGATGTAGCACTCGTGGTGGGCGGCGTCGTGGAGAGCGCGCAGGCCGTCGGCGGTGGGCGCGGAGTCCCCGCCGAAGACCACGTGCGGGCGCAGCGTGACCCGGGTGACCGCCATCCTGCCCTCGGCGTTCTTCTCCATCACGCCGACCGCCTCGTCCCGGTAGGAATCCACGCGGAGGCCCCGCCTTGACGCGCCCCACAGGAACCAGAGCATGTGGCAGCTCGAGATCGAGGCCACGAAGGCCTCCTCGGGGTCGATCGCGGAAGGGTCGGACATGGGCGGCCGCACGGAGTGCGGCGACGCCGACGCCGACACCGTCAGCCCGCCGTCGAAGCTCCACTCGTGCGCGCGGCTGTAGCGGTTGTCGACGAACGCCTCGCCCCGCCGCTCCCACGACACGGTCGCCAGATGCTCAGCCGTTGCTCCTCCTCCGCGGCCGTCGTACCAGCTCGCCACCGCAGTTCGGGCACACGAGTTTCCGCGCCTCGGCGCATCGCTCGCAGAACGTGCACTCGTAGCTACAGACGAAGGCGATACCGTCGGCCGCCAGCGCTGCGCCGCATGCTTCGCATTCCAATCGCATCTCCAGCGCCATCCCACCCTGCTCCGCCGCACTACCGCAGAAAACTAGACCGGATCGTCGGGCCCTTCCGCATTGCGCGAGCGCGTCAGCGCGATGTAGGTGACCGCATCCCAGGCATTGTGGATCCCGACGAAGAGCACCAACACCGTGCTGGCCCCGATGGCGAACAGGGACTCTCCCGCATGCCCCGGAAGGAGGATCGCCGCGACGAGGATCGTCGCGTACGCGAGGAGCGGAAGTCCAACGTGAAAGAGCCAGTCCTCCAGCACCGGAACGTAGTCGGTCTGTCCTCGTGCGCGCCTAGCCGTCGCCAAAACGTACACGACTCCCGTCACACCGAGGGCGCCCAGGCTGAGCCCGGCATACAGGAGGGAATGCCAGGGGGCACTGAGGATCGCCGAGACCAGCAGGACAGCGGCGAAGTGGACGATCGTGGGAGTGGCGAACGCCCGCATGGTGGAGAGCCTGAGCATTCCCAGGTCCGACCCCAGGACGATCACCACGAACTGGAGGCCCGTCAGGGCGGCGGACGAGGATCCGACGATGACATAGAAGGCTTCCCACGCCGTCAGCGCCGATACGGGCTCGTCCATGGTTCCCGAATGTAACGCTTGCGGCCAGGTCTACCGCACCGCGGGCAGGACCAGCCCCGGTATGAACTCCGCCTGCATGTACTGCCAGCCCCGGCTGGCATAGTTGCCGCCGAAGGCCAGGATCACGAGGTCGAGCTCGGGGATCACCGTGAGGTTCTGGCCGCCGTTGCCTAGGGCGGAGAACGTGGACACCGTGTCCTCGCCGTACGGCATGTCGGCGCCCCACCAGAGATAGCCGTAGCCGCGATCCCCCATCCGGTAGAGCGGCGACGATGCGCGCTCCACGAACGCGCTGCCCAGGATCCGTCGGCCCTGCCACATGCCGTCGTCGAGCATCAGCTGCCCGAACTTCAGGAAGTCGCGAGGCAGGAACTGCACCCCGCCACCGCCGTAGGGATTCCCGCTGGGGTCCGTGATCCAGCCGTAGCGGTCGATCTGCATCGGCCGCGCGAGCAGGCGATCGAAGAGGTACAGCGGAAACTCCGCCGTCGCCCTCCCCAGGACTGCGAGCGCGAGGTTCGGATTCGCGCTGCAGTAGATCGCGGTGTCGCCCGGCGCGAACGCCATGGGCACGGTCAGCGTGTACTGGACGAAGTCCGGCTCGTTGCGGTCCCACATCCCGTTCTCGTTGCCCGGGGCGTCGGGATTGGAGTCGTCGCAGTAGTACCCGGAGGACATCGTCAGCAGGTGCTCGAGCGTCATGGCCCGCTTGCGGGGCTCGAGATCCGCCGGGAATCCGCCGCCGCTCATGACCTGGTATACCGGGGTCGAGACCTCGAGCGGCGCGCCGGCCTGCATCGCCGCGCCGATGAGCGTCGCGGTGACGCTCTTGGCCGCCGAGCGAGTCTCGTGCAGGTGATCGCGGTGCTCGCCGTGGAAGTACTCCTCCAGCACGAGCTTCCCGTGCCGCGCGATCAGCAGGCCGTGGATCAGCGGCACTCCGAGAGAATCCATGGGCATCTCCAGGAGGACCTGTACGAACCGCTCGGCGGCACCGCGGTCGATGCCGGCTTCCTCGAGCGTCCCGGTGGTCCAGCCGTCGTCACGCGCGAGGGGCGGCTGGTAGGCGTAGGGCTCCGGATGCAGGCCGCGCGGATAGAAATCGCTCTGATCGTCTTCGCGATGGAAGTCGTACGTGCCGCCGCGCATCGGGAAAACCAGACTCAGCACGTCGCTCTCCGCATCGTACGAGCCGCGGACGATCTCCTGCTCCTCAGTTTCCCCTCGAGCCCTGCCCATGAGCTTCACGACATCGCCCTCCCGGGCGAGGCGCTCGACTCCCAGCAAGGCGCCGAAGTCGCGCTCAGGGTTCCGGAGGAGCGCCCCCAGCGAGCCGTCCGGCCGCTCCTCCACGAGCAGGTAGAACGTGAAGGTGTCCTCGAACGGCACGACCTCGCCGCTCCAGCGGTCCGCTCCCTCGGACGTCAGGACCACGGGGGACGCGCGTCCGCCCATGGCCGGCGACCCGGGAGGCATCCACACGCCGCGGATGGTGCCGTCGTCCTGCAGCACTCCCCGGAACGCGCCGTCGCCGCGCGGCAGCTCGAAGGAGAGCTCGTCGCCTTCCACGCGCACGGGCAGGAGGCGTCCCATCATGTCGGCCGTGTATGTCGTCCCCTCGCGCCGGATCACCAGCGGGCCACGAGCGTCGGGCCCGAACCGCACCTTCGCTTTCCACAGGCCTTCCAGCTCGTCGGCCGCCGGGGAGGG
>DASSBK010000269.1:0-3122 GCA_035698825.1 Gemmatimonadota bacterium | reverse complement strand
CCGGCCGCGAGGGACGCGCGTCTTCCCCGGATAGACGGTGCCCGCGATGTCCCCGTCGGACGGGAAGCGCACGTAGTCGAACATGATCTCGTCGAACCCCGCCCGTGCCGCGGCCGCGGCGATCGACGCGTCGTAGTCCCACACGCGGCGGTCGTACGGGTTGACCCACGCCAGGCCCGCGTCCGTCGTCCACGTCGAGCCGTCCGACCGGCGAACCGCGAGATCCGGCCGGGCGCGTGCGAGGTATGGGTCCTGGAACACTACGATGCGCCCGATGAGGTAGATCCCCTTGCGGTGCACCAGGCCGGCGACCTCACGCGGCGAGTAGTAGCTGCGCACGGCGCCCGTCTTGCGCGCGAGGGGCACGCCCGCCGGCGCGAACGAGATCTCGCCACCCTCGTCCTTTACGTCGAGCTCGATCGTGTTGAGCCCGTACTTCTCGAGGCGGACGTACTCCGCGAGCTTCCCGGGGAGGGACGCGAGCGCGCCCGTGACGTGGACGCCCCGCACCTCGACGGGGAGCGGACGCGGGCGTGCCGCCACGACGACCGGGTCGTCCGCGATCTCGACCGTTACGCCCGTGTGCTGCTCGGCACGCTTCTGGCCGCTCTTTCCGGCGAGCGTCATCCCGCCGGCGAGTGCGAGCACGGCGAGCAGGAGAAGCGCGGCGACCGCGGCGCGCCGCCGCCGCTTCTTCCGCCGCACTGCGTCCCGCCGAGCGCGGAAACGCTCGTTCGGGTCCATCGATGGATACAGCATGGACACCGGGTCTAAGAGTGTAGGCGATTGCAGCGGTTCCACGCATCGGGCGGCCGTCGGCGGGGGCGGTCTACGATCCCTCCGATGGTGCTCTCCGACCAGGCCATCCGGCGTCTGATCGAGACCGGCCGGATCGGCATCGACCCGTACGACCCGCTGCTCATGCAGCCCTCGAGCCTCGACGTCCGGGTCGACTGGCTCTTCCGCGTGTTCCGGAACTCGCGCTACCCGTACATCGACGTGAAGGCCGAGCAGGAGGAGCTGACCGAGCTCGTGCGGGTCGAGGGAGAGGAGCCGTTCATCCTCCACCCGGGCGAGTTCGTGCTCGGCTCGACCCTCGAGCGCGTCACGCTGCCCGACGACCTCGTCGCCCGGCTCGAAGGGAAGGCGTTGGCGCTCGACACGGAGATACCGACGAGCCAGGGCTGGCGCTTGATGGGCGACCTGCGCCCCGGGGACATCGTGTTCGGCGCGGATGGAGCGCCAACGGTTGTCCTGGGGGCCACCGAACCGCTCCTCGGGCGGCCGTGCAAGCAGGTGCTCTTCTCCGACGGCGCGACGGTTGTGTGCGACGAGGCGCACGAATGGGAGACTGTCGACAAGAACGGCCGTCGCGGTGGACAGAGGCGACCGCGGGTGGTCACGACCGCCGAGATCGCTCGGACACTGAGTGTGTGCGGCGAGAGAAATCACCAGGTGCCGCTGGCTGGGGCGGTGCAGTACCCCGCGCGAGAGCTGCCAATCGAGCCTTACGTGTTCGGTGCCTGGGTCGGAGATGGGACAACGACCACGGCCGAGATCACGTCCGCCGACCAAGAGATTCTCGAGGAGATCGCGCTCGCCGGCTACGCCGTGATACCCACCCGGACGCGGCGACTCGTGTATCGAATCGGCGGGACAGGGCACACACGCGATCCGCGAACAGGGCGGTACATGCCGAATGACTCGCTCGCGAGCACGCTCGGCTCGCTGGGCATGTCACACGGCAAGCGAATCCCGTTTGACTATCTCCGGGCCAGCATCCCCCAGAGACAGGCGCTGTTGGAAGGGTTGATGGACACTGATGGGTATGTCGATTCGCTCGGCCGCTGCGACCTGACCACCGTTCGCGAGGCGCTTGCATACGACATCGCGGAACTCGTGGCGAGCCTCGGGTTCCGGCCGACGCTTGCCCGGAAGCGCGCCGTGCTGAACGGTCGAGACTGCGGACCGAAGTACGAGATTCAGTTCACACCGGACCGTCCCGTGTTTCGCCTGCCACGGAAGCTCGCGCGCCAGAAGCAGGCAGGGCGGTTCCACGGCTTCCGGGCAATCGTGGACGTGCGAGACGTACCGAGCGTGGCGGTGCGGTGCATTCAGGTGTCATCGCCGCGAGGTCTGTATCTGGCGACGCGTTCGTTCATCCCGACGCATAACAGCAGCCTGGGCAGGCTGGGCCTGCTGATCCACTCGACCGCGGGGTTCATCGATCCCGGGTTCGACGGGCACGTCACGCTCGAGCTGTCAAACGTGGCGAACCTGCCGATCACGATCTACCCGGAGATGAAGATCGGCCAGCTCTCGTTCGTCCAGATGTCCGAGCCGGCCGAGACCCCGTACGGCTCCGGCGGGCTCGGCTCGAAGTACCAGGGCCAGCGCGGGCCGACCCCGAGCCGGTACTGGCAGAACTTCGCGGACGACCGATGATCCTCGTCACGGGCGCGAGCGGGTTCGTCGGGCGTCACGTGACGCGTGACCTCGTGGAGAGCGGAGTGCGAGTCCGGGCGATGGTGCGCAGCGCCCGTGGGGCGCAGGCCCTCCAGGGGATCGGCTGCGAGCTCGTCCGCGGCGACGTCACGGATCCCGCGTCGCTCCGCGCCGCCGCGCGCGGGATGCGGACGATCGTGCATCTCGTGGCGATCGTCGAGGGCGCGCCCACCGCGTTCGAGCGCGTGATGGCGGCTGGCACCGGAAACCTCGTCGAGGCGGCCCGCGAATGCGACGTGCGCCGAATCGTGCTGATGAGCGCGCTCGGCACGGGGCCGAACGCGACCGTCCCGTTCTTTCGCGCGAAGTGGGCTGCGGAGCAAGCCGTCCAGAGCTGCGGCATCGACCACGTCGTCCTGCGGCCGAGCTTCGTGTTCGGCGCCGCCGGGGGCGCGCTGCCGCGGTTCGTCCGGGTCGCACGGCTGTTCCCGCTCACGCCCGTCATCGGCCCGGGGACGCAGCGCGTCCAGCCGATCTGGGTCGACGACGTCGTCCGCGCCGTGCGTCTCGCGGTGGACGGCCAGGGCGCGAACGGGCCGGTGGAGCTCGGCGGCCCCGACGCGGTCACCTGGACCGAGCTGTGGCGGCGCCTGAAGGCCGTGCTCGGCACGCGCAGG
>DASSBK010000268.1:0-10332 GCA_035698825.1 Gemmatimonadota bacterium | reverse complement strand
TGGCGGGCGGGGTGGTCGCGATCGCCGGAGTGGCGGCCGGCCAGTGGTCCGTCGCGGCCAGGCCGCCCATCAGGGGCACGATCAGGGCGATTCCGAAGGTCCAGTTCCTTGCGGGGTTCATGGCTTCACTCCTGTGCGAAGTCGTCGCGGTGGCGAAATGCGTTCAGATGGCGCCGACGCCGGCGGGGATCGCCCCGCGAAGGCGCGGCAGGAGCTCACTGTCTTCAATCGTCCGATCGATCATCTCGTCGTCCAGGGAATCGGCTTGTCCGGTTCGCTGGACGATCTGCGCGAGCACGAGCTCCAGGTCTTCGAGCAGATCGTGCATGCCCGGGTCTTCCGCCGCCGGCGAGTCGAGAAGGAGCCGTGTCGACGTCAGGACGTCGCGCGCCCAGCGTCCGATCGCAGGATCCATGCGCTCGGCGGCAACGTCCGTGCGGTACTGGACGAGGAGCGCTTCGGCCTGGCCCAGCATCTGCTGCGATGCCAGGCGGTAGAGGTCGGGGGCCGACGGTTCCGCTCGCCGCCGCTGCGGGGCGCTGGGCGCCGCGGCCAGCTGCTGCGGCACGGCCCAGCCTGGCGCGCGGCGGCGGGGAGCGACCCGCTCGGGCTCCACCGCTGCCGGCGTGGTGTCGGCGGCCACCGCCACGTCCCCGATCGCCGGACTCCCCGGTTCGGACTCCTCGCGCGCGCCGCTGCCGGGCTCGCGCTCGGCCGGCGCGTCCACACTCGCCACGGGCGGTCCCGCGGTGCCCTGTCGCTCCCCCTCCTGGCGCATCGAGATCCGCCCCAGGGCGATGCCGAGCGCGAGCACCGCGGCGACCGCTAGCGCACCCAGCCACCAGGTCCGGCGCGGCGCGAGTGGAATGACCCGGCCGTCTGCGCCGGACTCGCCGCCGGTCTTCCCGCGCTCGGCCTCGATCCGCGACCAGAGCGCCTCGCGCGGCATGACGGGGGGGTCGTTGTAGAGCGCCGCATGCCGGCGCAGGAACTCGCCGATCTTCTCGTCGTCGGGCCGCCCCTGGTCGGGCGGCTCCGCGTCGGGCATCGAGTTCCGGGTCTCGTCGCTCATCGGTTCATCCCATCCATTCCATCGCGTAAGGAGCCAACTCTTCGCGCAGCATCGCGCGCGCCCTCGAGAGGCGCGCCTTGGACGATCCCTCCGCGATGCCGAGCGCGGCCCCGATCTCGTCGTGCGTGTAGCCCTCCAGGTCGTGCATCACCACCACGATCCGGTAGTGGTCCTCGAGTCCGTCGAGCGCCGCGGTCAGCCGGCGCTTCAGGTCCGGGTCGGGCGTCTCTGCCGCCGACCTCTGCCCATCGGCCGCCTCGAGCGGCTCGGCGCGCGCTTCGTGGCGCTTTACCGATCGCAGCCCGTTCAAGACCACGCGAGTTGCGATCGCGTGCAGCCAGGTCGCCAGCGACGACTCCCCGCGGAACTCCCTGAGCGCTCCGAAGGCCTTGACGAACGTCTCCTGGGCGAAGTCCTCGGCCAGGTCGCCGCGTCCGCACATCCGGTACGCCAGGCGGAAGACCCTGTCGACGTGCGCGTCGTAGATCTCCCGTTCCGCGGCAGGATCGCCCCTCCGCGCGCGCTCGATCAGTTCCCGCTCGCTCACCCGTCTCCCGGTGCCGGTCGCCCTTCATCATTCTCGGCCCGTTGGACACGGGCCGGCTCCCGACCGTTGCACTCCCTCGAGGGTATCCCGCGGCCGGAAACGGCCCGGAAAGCCGGGCCCCGTAGCCGGGCCGCCGGGCGATCGAGACCACCCCTTGGCGGCACCCCTCCCACGAGTGCTAGATACCCGACATCTACGGACAGGCGCAACCATGCGGCGCTCGCGAAAGGACTGCCATGAAGAAGCTCACCCCGCTACTCGCCGTCGAGGAGATCGAGCCTTCGCTGCCCTTCTGGGTGGACGCGCTGGGTTTTACGAAGACCGTCGAGGTCCCTCATGAGGATGCTCTCGGGTTCGTCATCCTCGAGAAGGACGGCTACGAGGTCATGATGCAGACGATCGCGAGCATGGAGTCGGACGTGCCCGCAGCCGTCCCTCCGGCAGGCGCTTCATTCCTGTACATCGAGGTCGAGGACCTGAGCGCGATCGAGGAGGCGGTCGCCGAGTACGAGCTCCTCGTCCCGCGCAGGAAGACGTTCTACGGGGCCGAGGAGATCTTCCTCCGCGAGCCGGGCGGCAACGTGGTCGGCTTCGCGCAGATGGGGGCGAGCGAGGAGGGCTAGTCCCGGTTCAGGCGCCTAATTGCAAGGGCGCAGGACTGGTCGAATCCTCCGGTTCACGCTTGTGTCCGGGGACGATCGACGCGATGAAGGCGTCGAGGTCGTCATCCAGGGTGGGGGGAAGGAAATCGGCCCCGTCATCGAGCACCTGGACGACATATCCCTCCACGACGACGGAGGAACCCACTCGCGGCTGGAGGTCGATCAGGGCCTCCCTCAGGCGCGAGCAGAGGGCGCGCCGCGCCAGCCCCGGCTCGACGGCCGGCAGGTAGAAATCCTTCGCGTCGCTCCCTTCTCCGGCGTGCGCGATCGGGAAGAGCTCGTGCCAGTGATATCGCCACGAGCTCTGGGGGGGCTTCGTGACCTGCACCACGGTGTTCCTTCGGATGTTGCACAGGATCGAATTCATCACTCGATGACCTCGGCGTGCGGGATGTATGGGCGGTATCGGCGCGTCGGTTCGCGAACCTGCGCGTGGATGGTTACTACTCTACCGGATGTCGAAGGGTCCGTCTGTCCGGTGGGTGACGATCCTGGCGTGCGGGGACGTGTAGCGGTTTAGGGCGTTTCCACGCTCCTGAGCGCATCCATCCGCGCGGCACTCGAGATCCCCCAGCGGAGACTGATCGCCACGAAGCTCTTCTCGGCCTCGGCCAGGATCGTCGCGAAGCGGCTGCCGAAGCCGGCCGAGGCCCAGAGCCCCTCGGCCACCCGCGCCTCGACGCCTGCCGACCAGAGGCCGCCGCCATCTTCCGGATCCGACGGCTCCGCCTCCGCGGGGACATCCGGGTGGTCGATGTCTCGCGAGACGGCGAGGTACTCGACGAACCCGTTGATCTTCGCGCTCCCCACGAGTGCCCGGACGCCGACCGACCAGTCGGTGAATCCCGGCAGCGAGTCGATCCCGGGACGATCCTCCCGCGCCATCTGCGCGATCAGCTCACCGCGTCGGCCGAGCGGGAGCGCCCCGACCGCCCAGGCTTTCCACCCGGCGTAATCGCGCTCGTCGAGCTCGGACTCCTCGAGCCGGGCGCCCCAAGCGGCTGCGGCTGTGAGCCGCGCGGCATTCCAGTGGTCGGCGGTCCACGCCTCCCAGGCCTCCTCGGTCTCGCGGCTCACGCAGGCGTCGCTCGGAGTGGGGTCCGGCTGGGCCGGCGCGCAGTCGAGCAGAGCATCGGCGAGCGCGCCGCGGAACTCCGCCGAGCGAAGCGGATCGCCGCGGTCGGCGAGCGTGAGCCTGAGACCGAGCGCGAGATCGGTATCGGCCTCGTCGCCCTCCGCGCGCGCGGTGCCGATCGAGAGCTGCAGGTTGGTCAGGAGGAACGCGAGCCGGCTCTCCATGTAGCGGCGGCCGTCGATCGAGACGCCGGGGAGGAGGAACCAGGGGGTCGTCTCGACCGCGAAGCCGTGCTGCGCGGTGCCCGACTCCCCGGTGCCCGAGACGAGGGCGAGCGCGAAGTCGCGCGCCGACCCAGGCCGCAGGACGCGGGCGGTCGTCGCGTCGAGGAAGGCCAGCGCCGGGGTTTCGGGGACGGCGGTCAGGAGCTCGGGCGCTCCGTCCTGCGCGCGGAGCCCGCAAGGCGCGAGCAGGCAGGCCCCACACAGGACGATCGCCGTGCGACGTAACGTCTTCACGCGATCCGCGTCCCGCCCACGCGATCCCGGCGCTTCATGCGATCGGCGCCTCCCCGCTCCGCACCGCGCCGCCGCGGCTCCCCGTGCGGCCGCGCACGCGCCGCTCCCCGCCCGCCAGGATCTCGCCGCCCTGCCGGAAGCGGATCGCCGCGCGGAACCGAGACTTTGGACGTCCGCCTACGCCGAGCCACCACGCGACCAGGGTTCCCAGCGCCAAGGGCCCGACGGCGTGCGCGTCCGGAACCTCGTCCTCGGAGTGGCCCTCGGCCGCCACGGTCCAGCGGTCCTCCCCCGGCGCCTTCGTCCACACTTTGTAAGCGAGGACGTGCGGCGTCTCTCCGACGACCTCGACGTCGATCGGAACGGTCGGGTCCGCCAGGATCGGGCTTCCATCGGCCATGCGGGGAAACGTGGCGAGGTTCGCAGCCGTGCGCTACCCCTCGATCGCCCGCGCGGCGCGAAAGCTCCCCACGCCCTCCGCCTGGCTTCCCTAGAGCGAAACCTGCCGGCCGACCTCGACCACCTGATTGGGCGGGATGCGGAAGAACTGGGTCGGACGCAGCGCGTTTCCGTTCAGGAAGATGAACAGCCGCTCGCGCCACCGCGCCATGGCAGGGTCGTTGGAGGGGATGACCGCGTTCCGACTCAGCATGTAGGTCGGCATTCCCGGGGCGAGCTCGAGCCCCTGCCTCTTCGCGACCTCGAGAATCCACGGCACGTCGGGATCCTCCATGAAACCGTCGCGGGCGATGATGCGGTAGAATTCCCCACCCAGGTCCTTGACGGTGACACGCTCCTCCTCGGGGATGTAGGGGATCTCCTCGTTCTCGATGGTCAGGAACACGTTCTGCGAATGGAGCACCTTGTAGTGCTTGAGGTTGTGGAGAAGCGCCGAGGGGATCTGGGTGGCGTCCCCGTAGAGATAGATGGCGGCCCCTGGAACGCGCGCGACCGAGCTCCGCCTCAAGTCTTCGATCAGGTCCTTCATTGTGAGGCCGGTCGCGCTCCGCTCCATGAGGAGGTGCCGGCCCGTTTGCCACGTCGTCATGACGGCCAGGATCACTCCCGCCACAGTGAGCGGCACCCAGCCGCCCTGCACAACCTTGATGATGTTGGCGCTGAAGTACGTGATGTCAAAGAGCAGGAAGCCGCCGGTGACCAGCGCGGCCACGGGCAGGCTCCAGCCCCAGATCCTGCGGGCGACGAAGAAGGCGAGGAGCGTGGTAATCACCATCGTCGTCGTCACCGCGACCCCGTAGGCACTCGCCAGATTCGTGGACGACCCGAATCCGACGACCATTGCGATCGTCGCGCACATGAGTAGCCAGTTGACGGCCGGGATATAGATCTGGCCGATCGTGCTGGCCGAAGTGTGGATGATCGACACCCGCGGCAGATAGCCGAGCTGCACGGCTTGCCGTGTGAGCGAGTACGCGCCCGAGATTACCGCCTGGGAAGCGATGATCGTCGCCACCGTCGCCAGGAACAGAAGCGGGAACAGAACCCACTCGGGAGCCAGCCGGTAGAAGGGATTCTGCGCGGCGTCGGGGTTCGACAGCACGAGTGCGCCTTGACCGAAGTAGTTGAGGAGCAGCGCGGGACAGACCAGAACGAACCAGTTGAACCGGATGGGTGTGGGGCCGAAATGTCCCAGGTCCGCGTACAGCGTCTCCCCACCCGTCGCCACCAGGAACACGGCGCCCATGACGAGGAACCCCTGGTAGCCGTTGAGCGCGAAAAATCGCACCACGTGCACCGGGCTCACGGCGGCGATGACGCCCGGCTCCCGTAGAATCCCCCGGAGGCCGAGGACTGCGATGGTCACGAACCAGAGGATCATTACGGGGCCGAAGACCGTTCCCACTGTCGCGGTTCCGAAGCGTTGGAACACGAACATGCCGATCAGGATCATGACCGTGATCGGTACGATCCAGTGAGTCAGGGCCGGGGCCGCCACCTCCAGACCTTCGACGGCGCTGAGGACCGAGATCGCCGGGATGATCATCCCGTCGCCATAGAGGAGCGCCGCCCCGAACAACCCGAGCGTCACGGCGAACCAGTGCATGCGGCCGCGGACCTGGCTCCGCACGAGAGCTGTGAGGGCCAGGATGCCGCCTTCCCCGCGGTTGTCCGCGCGCAACACGTACACGAGGTACTTGAGGGTGACGACGATCGTCAGCGTCCAGAAGACGAGCGAGAGGATGCCGAGGACGTTGGCTTCGTTGACGGACACCCTGTGCGGTCCGTAGAAGCTCTGTCGGAGCGCATAGAGGGGGCTCGTCCCGATGTCGCCGTAGACGACTCCCAGCGCGGTCAGCGCGAGAAGCGCGAGCGCTTTCGGATGGTCGGGGGGATGGGGATCGGCAGGCGGCCCGCCCCGTTCGTCGATCACCATTGGGGCCGATAGTAGCCAGTCTGTCGACGGGTGGCTAGGGCTGCCGCGCCCGGCCGCGACAGTCCGGCCTAGAGCGAGACCTGCCGGCCGATCTCGACCACCTGGTTGGGCGGGATGCGGAAGAACTGGGTCGGCCGAAGCGCGTTTCCGTTCAGGAAGATGAACAGCCACTCGCGCCAGCGCGCCATGGTCGGCTCCTTGGAGGGGATGACCGTGTTGCGGCTGAGCATGTAGGTCGGCATTCCGCGCGCAAGCTCCAGCCCGCGTTTCTTCGCGTGCTCGAGGATCCACGGCACGTCGGGGTCCTCCATGAAGCCGTAGCGGGCGACGATGCGGTGGAAGTTCCCTCCGAGGTCCTCGACGGTTACGCGGTCATCGTCGGACACGACCGGGATCTCCTCGTTCGCCACTGTGAGGAACACGTTCTGCGAATGGAGGACCTTGTTGTGCTTCAGGTTGTGGAGGAGCGCCGTGGGGATCTGCGTCGGGTCCGCGTAGAGGAAGATGGCGGCGCCGGGAACGCGCGCGACCGAGCTCCGCCCGATGTCCTCGATCAGATTCTCGATCGTGAAGCCGGTCGCTCCCCGCTCCATGAGGAGCATCCGGCCCTTCTGCCACGTCGTCATGACGGCGAGGATCACGGCCGCGACCGTGAGCGGCATCCATCCGCCTTGCGCGACCTTGATGATGTTCGCGCCAAAGAACATGAGGTCGATGAGAAGGAAGACACCCGTCACGAGCGCCGCCCATAACAGGTTCCACCCCCAGATCCGCCGCGCCACGAAGAAGGCGAGCAGCGTCGTGATTACCATCGTAGTCGTAACGGCCACTCCGTAGGCACTCGCCAGATTGCTCGAGGAGCCGAATCCGACGACGACCGCGATCGTTGCGAACATGAGTATCCAGTTGACGGCGGGGATATAGATCTGGCCGATCTTCTTCGCAGAGGTATGGATGATCTCGAGCCTGGGAAGGTACCCGAGCTGAACGGCCTGCCTCGTGAGCGAGTACGCACCCGATATCACCGCCTGCGACGCGATGATCGCCGCCATCGTGGCCAGGACCAGCAGTGGGTATAGCCCCCACTCGGGAGCCAGCCGGTAGAATGGATTCTGAGCGGCCTCCGCGTTCGTCAAGACGAGCGCGCCCTGACCGAGATAGTTGAGAAGAAGCGCGGGCCCTACCAGCGTGAACCAGTTCAGACGGATAGGCTTCGCGCCGAAGTGGCCGAGGTCGGCGTACAGCGCCTCCCCGCCGGTCGCCACCAGGAACACGGCGCCTAGCACGAGGAAGCCCTCGTAGCCGTTGGCCACGAAGAATCGAACGGCATGTACGGGGTTCACCGAGGCCAGGACGCCCGGTTCCCGCAGGATCCCTCGCACGCCGAGTACGGCAAGTGTGGCGAACCACAGGATCATGACCGGACCGAAGAGCGTTCCCACCGTTGCCGTGCCATAGCGCTGGAGAGCGAATACCCCCACCAGGATCGCCACCGTGATGGGCACGATCCAGTCTGCCAGCGCGGGTGCGGCCACCTCCAATCCTTCGACGGCACCGAGCACGGAGATCGCGGGCGTGATTATGCCGTCTCCGTACAGGAGCGCGGCGCCGAACAGACCAAGCATGATGACGAACCATTGCGTTCGCCCGCTGACGTGGCTCCTAACGAGTGCAGTCAGCGCGAGAATCCCCCCTTCGCCTCGGTTGTCCGCGCGGATCACGTACACGAGATACTTGAGGGTGACGACGATGACGAGGGTCCAGAAGACGAGCGAGAGGATGCCGAGGACGTTGGCCTCGCTGACCGAAACCCGATGCGGGCCGTAGAAGCTCTCGCGCACGGCATAGAGCGGGCTCGTGCCGATGTCGCCGTAGACGACACCGAGCGCGGTCAGCGCGAGGACGGCGAGCGCTCCGTGGCTTTCGTTGGTGGGATGGGGATCGCCAGGCGGCCCCGGTGGGTCGATCACCATCCGGGCGATGGTAACCACTCTAGCGAGGAACGGCTAGGGCGGGGCCGCTCTGGCCTCCACTTCGAGGAGGATCCGGACCTCGTCGGCGACGACCCACCCGCCGGCCTCCGTCAGCCGGTTCCACTTCAGCCCGTAGTCCATCCGGTCGATCGTGGTCTCGGCGGTCCAGCCGGTGATCGGCCTGCCGCCCTGGCCGAGAGCGGCGCCCTCGAGCGTCACGTCGAGCACCACGGGCTTCGTCACGCCGCGGATCGACAGGTCGCCCGCGACCCTCAGACGCCCCTCTCCGGTGGGCTCCACGCGGGTGCTCTGAAAGGTCAGGGTCGGATGGGAATCCGCGGCGAAGAAGTCGGCGGAGCGCAGGTGGTTGTCGCGACGGTCGTTGTCGGTGTCGATGCTCGCCGCGTCGATCGTGGCCGTGACCCAGGAGGCGGCGGGATTCGCGGGGTCGTAGGCGAACGTGCCCGCGAAGCGGTTGAATCTCCCCGTGACCGTCGACACTCCCATGTGCCGGACCTTGAACATGACCTGGGTGTGCGAGGGATCGACCTCGTACTCGACGAGTCCGGCGGGCAGTGCGGGCGCCGACCCGCCGGGCGCGTCGCTCTGGGCGGCGACGGGCGACGAGGAGAGCGACAGCCAGCACAGGGCCAGGAGCGGTGCGATGGAGAGCGTTCGGGCCATGGAGCTCCTGTCGGACACGGAGGTTCTCGCGGCTCGCATTAGACCGGTGGAGCCGCTTCGCCGTTCAACGCCCCGTTTCGATCGCTGGAATCGGTTCCGCGAATTAGCGACCGTTTCCGACCCGCTCGATCCAGGCCGCGAACGCCACCAGGAACTTCGCCAGGTACTCGCGGGTCGTCTCGTCGACCAGCCGGCCGTCGGCGTCGAACTTCTCGCCGGCGCGCGCCACCAGGATCTCCGGCTGAGGCATCGCGTACGAGTTCGTGAACGTGAACGCCTGGCGCAGCTGCGCCTGGCCCCGCGCCGTTCCGCCCATGCCCGGGGTCGCGCCCATGACCGCGACCGGCTTGCCGTCGAGGACGGACTTCCGCGGCGGCCGGCTCGCCCAGTCGATGACGTTCTTGGTCGCGCCCGCCACGCCGTGGTTGTATTCGGGGGTGGCGATCAGGAGGCCGTCCGCGCTCCCGATCCCGCGCTTGAACGCGGCGACCGGCGGCGGATCGCCCTCGGCTTCGACGTCGGCGTCGAAGACCGGGATCCCGCCGATCTCGAGCACGTCGATCGTCATCCGGGCGGGCGCGAGCTCGACGGCCGCGCGGAGGAGCGCGCGGTTGAACGACGCCTTCCGGAGACTCCCGACGAACCCGGCCACCCGAAGGGTCGCGCCGCCCGAAGCGGCCTCCGCGCTCACGCCACCGCCGTCTCGTCCACGAAGCACCACGACCAGGACTCACCGGGCTCGGCGGAGCGCACGATGGGATGGCCCGTCTCGCGGAAGTGTGCGGTCGCATGGCGGTGGGGCGAGGAATCGCAGCAGCCCACGTGGCCGCAAGTGCGGCACATGCGGAGGTGCACCCAGCGGCCGCCCGTCTTCAGGCATTCCTCGCACCCCTCGGTCCGCGGCGAGACGTCGCGCACCTGGTCGAGGTGGCTGCAGGTGGCCGCGAGCATGGGGCTCACCGCGGCGCTTCGCCCGGCGTCACCCAGAGCGTCTTCTTGCGGCCGTTGCGGAGGACCGTCGCCGGCATCGCGGTGCCGATCCGCTCCTCGAGCAGGAGCCGGTGCAGATCGTCGATCCCCCCGACCGGCTCGCCGTCGAGCTCGACCAGGACGTCGCCCTGGCGGAAGCCCGCCTGATCGGCCGGACCCCCCGACTCGCTGGAGGTCACCAGCACGCCGCCGCCCGAGGCGAGCCCGTGGCGCCGCACGCTGCCGGCGTGGAGCGCGAGGTTCTGGGCGGAGATCCCGAGGAAGCCGCGGCGCACGAACCCGTGATGGAGGAGCTGGGTCACGACGGGCTTGACGGTGTCGATACCCACCGCGAAGCAGAGGTTCTGCGCGGGCAGGATCGTCGCCGTGCAGATCCCGACGACGTCGCCGCGGCTATCGACCAGGGGTCCGCCGCT
>DASSBK010000267.1:0-2233 GCA_035698825.1 Gemmatimonadota bacterium | reverse complement strand
CTGCTCGCCGCCGGACAGCTGGTTGGGGTACTGCTCAGCCTGGCGCGTGAGGCCGACGAGCTTCAGGACCCGCTCGACCGCCGGCTTGATCTTCCGGCGCGGCGTGCCCGTGACCTCGAGGGCGAAGGCGATGTTCTCGCGAACCGTCTTCGTGGGCAGGAGCTTGAAGTCCTGGAACACGATCCCGATCTTGCGGCGCACGATCGGCACCTTGCGGCGCGACAGCTTCGAGAGATCGTCGCCATCGAGGATCACGCTGCCCATCGTCGCGAGCTCGTCGCGGATGAGGAGCTTCATGAGCGTCGACTTGCCGGCGCCCGAGGCGCCGACGAGGAACACGAAGTCGCCCTCCGGGACGACCAGGTCGACGTCCTTCAGGGCGTCGCGGCCGTTCGGGTAGGTCTTGGTCACGTCGTTGAGCACCAGGACGGGCCGGCGGGTCTCCGCGTCGGCGCGACCCTTGCCACCGGCAGGGTCAGCTCCGGGCCAGCCCAGCTGGTCCGCGGGAGGATCAGAGCGCGCGGGGGGGCGCTGCAAGGTCAACATCACGCTCCACGATCGAAGTCGGTTCGGCAGGGACCCCGATCGCGGGCACGGCGGCGGGAACCACGTCGACCACGATTCTGCCAGTGGTTGCCAAAAGGCAACAATGGCCCGATCAGATGAGGCCGGGTGACGTTGGTACGTATCTGGTGAAGTCCGCGAAGGGTTCGGACCAGCAGGCGAGGATCGGGAAGCCCTCCAGGCGCATCCCGGCGCGGATTCCCGCGGCGATGGCCTCGCTCGCGTGCCCGCCGAGCCAGACCGACGAGGCGCCGCGCGGCACGACGGCGGTGAGCAGGTGACCGACCATCGGGAACAGAAGCGCCTCGTCCTCGACCGCGATGGGTCCGATCCGGCCGACCTCTGACGTGTAGCCGTAGGCGACGAGCCGGCCTGCGCCGTCGCGGTAGCGGAACAGCCACGGCCGCTCGCGCAGGTCGTAGGCGTGGTCCTGGGGGTGGGCCCAGCCGTTCAGGCGCGTGTCGAGCGCATCGAGCTCCGCCTGGTCCGCCTCGCGCAACGGCCCATCCGGGCCCGGCTCCGCCCGGGTCGCGGTGACGCCGTTGGGGAGCGGCGGCGGCGTCCAGCCCTCCCGCGGCCGCCCGAGGAGGTTGAGGAACGGCATCCGCGGCACGATGCCGAACGAGGCGTAGAGGCCGTTCGAGACCGGCTGCGCGCTGTCCGTGCACGTTCCGAGCATGCGTCCGTCGGGCTCCTCCGGCAGGATCCGGTGCAGGAGCTCCCGGCCGAGCCCGCGCGCCTGCTCCGCCGGATCGACGAACAGCATCGAGAGGAACCACATCGGCCCCCGCTCGACCGCCGACCCGAACGCCACGATCCGGGGCTTCCCGCCGCGCCCGCTACGCTCCGCGACCTGGAAGCGCGCCGGGTCCGAGGCGAGCGTGTGCGCGTGGAGGCGCAGCAGCCCCGGGTTCTCCACCGGCAGCGGCGGGAACGCCATCCGGGTGATGTAGTCGTCGATCCCGATGCGGTGGATCCGGCTGCATTCCGGCAGGTCGGCCTCAGTCGCGTGGCGGAAGGAGATTCCGTCCAGGGCGCGCGACCGCGTGTCGGGGCGCGACGGGGAGCGGCGAATCACGCCCCCGTGCCCTCCCCGTCGCCGCCGGTGGCAAGCCGCTCCAGCTCCGCCTGCATGAACGCGTCGAGGTCGCCGTCGAGCACCGCCGCCGTGTTCGACGTCTCGTGCTGCGTCCGGAGGTCCTTGACCATCTGGTAGGGGTGCAGCACGTAGCTCCGGATCTGGTTGCCCCAGCCCGCCTCGACGTGCTCGCCGCGCAGCTTCTGCAGCTCGGCCTCCTTCTCCTCCAGCTGGCGCTCCAGGAGGCGCGCCTTCAGGACCTTGATCGCCGTCTCCTTGTTCTGGGTCTGGGAGCGCTCGTTCTGTGACTGCGCGACGATGCCCGTGGGCAGATGCGTCAGCCGGACGGCGGAATCCGTCTTGTTGACGTGCTGGCCGCCGGCGCCCTGCGAGCGGTAGGTGTCGACCCGGATCTCGTCCCAGTCGAGCTCGATCGGCGCGTCCTCGTCTGGCTCCGGCATCACCTCGACGAGCGCGAAGGTCGTCTGGCGACGGTTCTGGGCATCGAACGGGCTGATCCGCACGAGCCGGTGGACACCACGCTCGGCGCGGAGCCAGCCGTAGGCGCCGCGACCCTGGACGGCGACCGAG
>DASSBK010000266.1:0-3610 GCA_035698825.1 Gemmatimonadota bacterium | reverse complement strand
ACGGGCTCGAACTCGTGCGCACGGTCGCGGCGCCCGGGGTAACGCACCTCAAGTTCGCGCGGGCTTGATCGGCCGGACCGACTCGGGGAGCCGGTGGTAGGGGATCCGGCCGGCGCGTAGATTCTCGCGTTCCGATCGTCGGGCCGACGGCACCCCCGGGGAGGATCGATGGACGAGCGCAAGATCCGCGTGCTGGTCGGCAAGCCCGGCCTGGACGGGCACGACCGCGGCGCGAAGGTGGTCGCGGCCGCCCTCCGGGACGCGGGCATGGAGGTCATCTACACCGGCCTCCACCAGACCCCCGAGAAGATCGTCGAGACCGCGCTCCAGGAGGACGTGGACGTGGTCGCGCTCTCGATCCTCTCGGGCGCCCACATGACGCTCTTCCCACGCGTCCTGGAGCTCATGCGCGAGAAGGGGATGGACGAGATCCTCCTGACCGGCGGCGGCATCATCGGCAAGGAGGACATGGCCGAGCTGAAGAAGATGGGCACCGGCCGGCTCTTCGGCCCCGGCACGACCACGCAGGCGATCGTCGACTACATCCGGGAGTGGGCCGGCGAGCACGCCGGCTCCCGGGCCTGACCCCACAGACATCGTGGATCTCGACCTGACCTCCGAGCAGCGGTTGCTGGTCGAGACCGTGCGCCAGTTCGCGCGCGAGCGGATCGCGCCGATCGCGGCGGCGCACGACGAATCGGGCGAATTCCCCTGGGACACGGTCCGCGAGATGGCGGACCTCGGACTCTTCGGCGTTCCGTTCGAGGAGGAGTATGGTGGCGCGGGGGCGGACGCGCTGTCGCTCGCGCTCGTTGTCGAGGAGCTGGCGCGGGTCGACGCTTCGCACTCGATCACGGTCGGCGCCCACACCTCGCTCTGCGCGTCGCCGATCCACGACTTCGGGACACCCGAACAGAAGGAGCGCTTTCTGACGCCGCTCGCGCGCGGCGAGAAGCTGGGCTCGTTCGGCCTCACCGAAGCGACCTCGGGATCCGACGCGGCGAACATGGCGACCCGTGCGGTCCGGGATGGCGACCACTGGGTCCTGAACGGCACCAAGGTCTTCATCACCAACGCCGGCGTGGCGGGGATCTACGTCGTGGCGGCAATGACCGACCCCGGAAAGAAGTCGAAGGGGATCTCGATGTTCATCGTCGAGAAGGAGGCCGAAGGCATCCGATCCGGAAAGAAGGAGGACAAGCTCGGCTGGCGCGCGAGCGACACGCGCGAGCTCATCCTCGAGGACGTGCGCGTTCCGGCCGATCAGCTCCTGGGCGAGGAGGGGCGCGGCTTCCAGCAGGCACTCCACACGTTGACCGGTGGCCGGATCGGCATCGCCGCGCACGCTTTGGGGATCGCCGAGGGCGCATTCGACGCCGCGCGTGCTTACGCGCAGGATCGCGAGCAGTTCGGCCGGCCGATCGCCGAGTTCCAGGCGATCCAGTTCAAGCTGGCGGACATGGCGACCGGGATCGAGGCGGGGCGGCTCCTCACGCACAAGGCGGCGCGGCTCAAGGACGCCGGGCGGGACTACCGTCTGGCCGCCGCGCAGGCCAAGCTCTTCTGCTCCGAGCTCGCCATGCGGACGACGATCGAAGCCGTCCAGATCCACGGCGGGAACGGCTACACGCGGGACTACCCGGTCGAGCGCATGATGCGGGACGCGAAGGTGACGGAGATCGGCGAGGGGACGAGCGAGATCCAGCGGTCGATCATCGCGCGCGCGATCCTGGACGGCGGCGGGGGACGGTGAGGCGCCGGGTGTCGGAGCGGCGTCGGGGGAGACGATGACGCGCTTCGAGTGGCCCACGCTCCTGTGGGGCGAGCGCACGATCACCGTGCTGTCCGACGGGCTCCAGCGCCTCGACGGCGGCGCGATGTTCGGCGTGGTGCCGCGCGTCCTCTGGGAGAAGAAGCTCCCGCCCGACGATCGCAACCGGATCCGTCTGGGGATGAACTGCCTCCTCGTGGACGGCCCCGACGGAAGGACGATCATCGAGGTGGGATCGGGCGACAAGGACGACGCGAAGTTCCAGGACATCTACGGGCTCGAGCGGGACGGTGGCCTTCCGAAGCGGCTCGCCGATCGCGGCGCTCCGCCGGAGAGCGTCGACCGCGTCGTCCTCACGCACCTCCACTTCGACCACGCGGGCGGCGCGACGAAATGGGCGGAGGACGGCCGGACCGCCGTGCCCACCTTCCCCAACGCGACCTACTTCATCCATCGCGGAGAGTTCGAGGACGCGATGAACCCGAACGCGCGAAACGCCGCGTCCTACCTGAAGCGCAATTACGCGCCGCTCGACGAGGCCGGCCGCGTGCAGTGGGTCGCCGACGGCGACCGGATCGACGGGATCCGGATCTTCGAGACGCCGGGGCACACGCGTCATCACGTGTCCGTAGGGGTCGACGACGGCGAGGGCCGGCTGGTCGTTTTCCTGGGCGATCTCGTGCCGACGACCCACCATCTGCCGGATCCGTGGATCATGGCGTACGACCTGTATCCGGTGACGACGCTCGAGACGAAGCAGCGGTTTCTGGCTCGGATCCACGACGAGGGGTGGCTGTGCGCGTTCGTCCACGACGCCGATTTCCCGCTGTCGTGGATGAAGCGCGACGGGCGCGGACGACACATGCGGGACGAGGAGCGCGATCCGTGGGGCGGCTGAGGATCGGAGTCGTGGGCGGCGGCCCCGCCGGCGCCTACGCGGCCTGGCAGGCGGCCGCGCAGGGGCACGAGGTCACGTTCTTCGACCACCGCGCGCCCTGGGAGAAGCCCTGCGGCGGCGGGATCACGGTCAAGGCGCAGGACGAGTTTCCGTGGATCGCCGAGCTCGTGCCCCGCGCCCGCGAAGTGACGGAATTCCGCTTCCGCTCGCCCACCGATCGCGAGGTCGAGTTCGGCTGCCCGCGCCCGACCTTGATCTTCGCGCGCGCGGAGTTCGACGAGGCCGTGCGCGAGCGCGCGCGGGCGGCGGGCGCTCGGCAACTGTCGCTCAAGGTGCAGTCGGTCGAGCGCGGCGCGGGCGGATGGGTGCTCGACGCCCAGGGGGAGCGGTTCGAGGTCGACTTCCTGGTCGGCGCGGATGGCGCGGTCAGCATGGTCAGGGAAACGGTCCTGCCGGAGTTCCCCGATTTCCTCAACTCCATCGCGGCGGGCTTCTTCATCCCCGCGCGGCTCGAGCGGATCGAGACCAAGTTCTTCGCCGACGCGCGCGGGTACTTGTGGTTCTTCCCGCGCCCCGATCATCTCTCGGTGGGCCTCTGCCTGTGGGGTGGCGAGTCGGGCGCGGCGGCGGGCCGCGAGACCCGACAGCGGCTGCTCGAGCTCCTCGACACGTACTACCCGGACCTCGATCCGGAGAGCGGCAAGGGCTACGGCGCGTTCATCCCGACGATCATGAACCCCGCGTGCTGGAAGGTGCCGCGCGGTGGCAGCGACTGGGCGCTGGTCGGAGACGCCGGCGGATTCGTGGACGCGATCACGGGCGAGGGGATCTTCTACGCCCTGCGCTCGGCGCGTGCCTGGAGCCGGGCGCTGGCCGCGGGACGTCCGGAAACCTACGACAGGGTCTGGCGCGACGAGTTCGGGCACGAGCTCGCGAAGGCG
>DASSBK010000265.1:0-7716 GCA_035698825.1 Gemmatimonadota bacterium | reverse complement strand
AGCGTGCGATACGGTCCGCCTGCCTCCCGTTCGGCGATGAGCGCCGTCTTCGTCCGGATCGAGACGCAACGGATCCGGTCGAGTCCGAGGAGGAGCTCGCTTCCGTCCCGGAGGGAGGTCCGCGGATCGGATTCGTTGATCGTCGGAGCCCGTATCGAAATTCCCCAGCGGGCGACCTCTGCGGCGATCGTCCGCTCGAGATATGCCCCGCCGTGGGCATCCAGGACCGCGCATCCCCATTCGAGCGGATGGTGGGTCCGAAGGAAGGCCGCCCGGTATGCCAGGAGGGCATAGCTCGCGGCATGGGCCTTCGAGAACGCATAGCTCGCGAACGGCGCCGCCGCCGACCAGGCGCGCTTCGCGCGATCCCGCCCCGCGCCGCGGGCCGCCGCCCCGTCGACGTCTGGTCGGAGAGATGGCCGGCGACGAAGAGGACCGGGCCGGACGCCCGTTCGTAGGCCCCGCCGGGAGAATCCTCGATCAGGGGCTCGAGGAGGCCGGCATCGACCGGGAGGACGCCTACGTCACCAACGTCGTCAAGCACTTCAAGTGGGAGCCCGAGGGCAAGCGGCGCCTCCACAAGAAGCCCAACGCCGACGAGATCCGGGCCTGCCTGCCGTGGCTCGAGGCCGAGATCGCGGTCGTCCGGCCCGAGGTCATCGTGTGTCTCGGCGCGACCGCCGCGCAGACGCTGGTGGGTCCGTCGTTCCGCGTTACGAAGGACCACGGCCGTTTCGTCGATTCGCCCCTCGCGCCGCACGTCACCGCCACTCTCCACCCCTCCGCCATCCTCCGGCGCCCGACAGACGCGGAGCGGCGCCAGGAGATGCGCCGGTTCGTGGCCGACCTTCGGGGTGTGGCGAAGGTCCTCGCGGCCACCCGGGACTGACGCCCCGCGCTGGAGCCTCTGTCATTCGGACGACATTCCTGCGCGCGCGTCTGATTCATACTCGGGCCTGCAGGAAGAACCCGTAACGAGGAGGGGGCGTGGCGACAAAGGCGGCGAAGAAGAAGAGCAAGAAGAAGAAGGGCTTTCCACCGCAGCACCAGAAGCGTCAGCCGGGTTTCGAGCACCGCATGCGGCCGAAGCCGGACGCGGTGGACGAGAGCCGGCAGCCGAGCGGCAAGCTCGCCGGCCGGCGCGCGCTCATCACGGGGGGAGACAGCGGCATCGGCCGCGCTGTGGCCGCCCTGTTCGCCGCCGAGGGCGCGGACATCGCGATCCTCTATCTCGACGAGCACGAGGACGCCGCGGAGACGAGACGTCTCGTCGAGGAGAACGACCGCGTGTGCGTCTCGATCGCCGGGGACGTCGGCGATCCGGACTTCTGCGATCAGGCGATCGAAACCGCCGTCGTCGAGCTGGGGGGCCTCGATGTGCTGGTCAACAACGCGGCCGAGCAGCACGAGGCCGAGGACTTCGCCGAGATCCCCATCGAACAGGTCGAACGAACCTTCCGGACCAACATCCTCTCGTACTTCTGGATGACCCGGGCGGCGCTGCCGCACCTGGGGAAGGACGCGGCGATCGTCAACACCGCGTCGGTGACCGCGTATCGCGGGAGCGACACCCTGGTCGACTACGCATCCACCAAGAGCGCGATCGTGGGATTCACGCGATCGCTCGCCCTGCATCTGGCGGGGCGCGGCATACGCGTCAATGCGGTGGCTCCGGGGCCGATCTGGACGCCGCTGATTCCGGCCTCGTTCCCGGCCGACAAGGTGGCTTCGTTCGGAACCGACGTGCCGCTGGGGCGCGCGGGCCAGCCCGAGGAGGTGGCCCCGAGCTTCCTGTTCCTGGCGTGCGAGGATTCGTCGTACATGACCGGTCAGGTCCTGCATCCCAACGGCGGGGAGATCATCAACGGATAGGTGCGGCCGGAAACACGGTGGGGGCGATCGTCTCGCCCCCACCGGATGATCTCTGCATTCGCACTCTGCGGCGCCGCCGGCGTCCCCGCCTCGTGGACGCCGGTTTTCCCGGCGGTTCGGTGTCGCGCCTTACTTCCTCGCCACCGCCTCCTCGTTCAGGCCCGCCGTCAGCAGCCCGCCCTCGGCGATCGCCGTCAGCTTCTCGTCGGCACCGGCCTCCTCGTCGAGACTCTCGTCGAGCAGGTCCGCCACCTCGTCCAGGTCGAGCTGCCGCGCCCAGGCGATCGCCGTGCCGTACGCCGAGATCTCGTAGTGTTCGACCCGTTGCGCGTTGGCGATGATCAGCGCATCGCCGAGGGGCCCCGAAAGACCCTTCTGCAGACCCTCGTCGCCTTCCTTGAGCAATCCCTTCATGCCCGCGCACATCTTGGTGACGGGCTTCTCCCCGAGATCGGCGAACACCTCCTCGAGGCGCTCGATCTGCTTGCGGGTCTCATGGAGATGCGTGGAGAGCGCGTCCTTGAGCTCGTCGTCGGTCGCCGCCTGAACGAGCTTGGGGAGAGCCTCTGTGATCTGCTTCTCGGCGCTGTGGATGTCGCCGAGCTGCTCGAGAAACAACTCCCGGAATGTGGACATGTCCTTCCTCCTTTGCCGTATGTTCGCGATCTCGCTCGCGATCGTAGGAACGAGCATACGGTCCATCGAGGCCGGAGTCCGTTCGGCGGGTTACAGAGATCTCATCGCCCCGCGGATCCGGCGACCGGAATCGTGGTCCCGTCGGAGAGCGTGAAGCTCGCGCGCCGCAGGCTCCATCGGCCGCCTGCGAGTGTCAGCTCGGCGGTGAGGCGGCCGCTGTCCCGCGTGCCGAGGACGCGCGCCTCGAGGAGCACAGCCGATGAATCGCCCACCGCGTTTTCGGTCACCGCGAGCGTTTCGAATTCCCGTATCCCGCCGATCACGCCGACGACGGTGTTGTCAGCCTGGAGCATTTCGTGAGCTACGGCGGCCGGGGAATCGGGTTCGCGCCGGCTCAGAGATCCCCGGCCGTAGAAAGTGAGGAGGGCGAACACGCCGAGCGCGAGCAGCAGGAAGCCGACGACGACCCGACTGCCGGTGGTCACTCTCCCAGCCGCTCGACCAACTCCTCTAGGCGGTCGGCCATCCATTCCTCCCCGGAATCGCGCAGGATCGGGAGGAGGTCGTGGGACGTTTCGGAGAGGTATTTCTCGCGGAGGTCCGCGCGGGGACGCTCGATCGTCTCCCGCATGTTGTGGATCCGATCGGCCGACTTGACGAGCCGCACGGAGCGGGGACCGCGCCGGATCCCCGACCAGTAGACGGCGGGCGGGCGCTCGATTCCGAGGGCGCGGAGCCTCGACGACAGCAGGGTCACGCCCTCCTGAACATCCTTTCCCCAGCGCTCGAGCAGGATCGTGGGGTGGACGTCGCAGTCCTCGAGCACGTCGTGGAGGAGCGCGATCGCCAGGGTGACGTCGTCGACGGGCTCGGGGAACTCGTCCTCGAGGATCTTCCGCACGGCCCGCACGTGCTCGACGAAGGGCACTCCGGGGGCCCGCTCCTGCCCCCGGTGGGCCGCCTCAACGAAGGCGTCCACCTCCTCCAGGTCCAGCTCCAGGCCCGCTCCGTCCCCCTGCATGGGCGAAACGTAGGGCCGGATTTCCCTTGACACCAGCAGGAGATTCGAGTAGACTGTCCCCGCTTTCAGGAACCAATTCGCTAGGGGATCGACCGCACGAATACAGAGGCGCCGGACTCAGAAAGCGAAACCAGAGTCCCGGCGTCTTTTTTTGCGCACGAACCCGACGCCTGAAAGAGCGGCACAACGCCGAACGTACCAGCAACTGCAAGGAGTTAGAACGAGAATGGCTGAGAGAATGACCGGCACCGTGAAGTGGTTCAACGACGCGAAGGGCTTCGGATTCATCCAGCAGGAGAACGGCCCGGACGTGTTCGTCCACTTCTCCGCGATTCAGGCTGACGGTTTCAAGAGCCTTTCCGAGAACGACCGTGTCGAGTTCGAGGTGACGCAGGGCCCCAAGGGCCCGCAGGCCGCGAACGTGACGAAGGTCGCGTAAGCGGACCGGAGACACAGGGCCGCGCGAGCGGTCCGACGAAGAGCCCCCGCCACCGGCGGGGGCTTTTTCGTTTATGGACTCTCGGAGGGAGCTTCCGCGCCGGGAGACCGCCGCGCGGGCCTGTTCAGGTTCTCCACGGAACGAGCTTCCGGGAGAGCCGGTTCACCCCGTAGGTCGTGACCACACCCAGGACGGCGATCACGGTGAGGGTCGCGTACAGCCTCTCGACGTCGAGCGTTTCCCATGACAGCCAGACGAGGGATCCCAGGCCGGTGACGGCCGACACGATCTCGACCGCGATCGTGATGTGGATCACCGAATTGAGCGCGATCCGGAACCCGCCCAGAACCGTGGGAAGGCTGGCCGGCAGGATGACTCGCCGCAGCAGGTGCAACGGCCCCGAGCCGTAGTTCGCAGCCACCTCGAAGTAGATGGAGGGGATCGTGACGACCCCCGTGAGGGTGCTGATGAGCATGGGGAAGAACGCCCCGATCACGATGACGAACAGTTTCGACGCCTCTCCGATTCCGAGATAGATCATGACGAGTGGCAGGATCGCGATCTTGGGGATCGGATAGAGGGCGCTGATGATCGGGTCCACGATCCGCCGAAGAGGCTGGGAGCGGCCCATCGCGACGCCGAGGAAAAACCCCAGCGAAGCACCCACGACGAGCCCGAAAGCCATCCGGTACAAGGTCGTTCGCCCGTGATCGAGGTAGGTCCCGTCGGCGAACAGTTCGAAGAGCCTGCGCCCGACCGCCGTCGGCGGCGGGAAATAGAGGGCCTGCAGGACGCCGATCCTGACGAGAGTCTCCCACAGCGTGAGCGCCAGCACGATGACGACGGGATTTACCCACCACGGGACGGCTTCGCGGTGCGCCGCGAGCCTTACTCGGGGATCGACAACTGGCGTCGCGCCTCTTTCTCGAGGTGGTGCCAGATGTGCCATTTCACCTCCGTGACTTCCGGCCGGTCCGGCGCCGCCAGGGCGCGCGGGCGCGTGAGAGGAACGTGGATCTCCTCCAGGATCCGCCCCGGGCGGCCGCTCATGACGATCACCCGGTCGCCTAGCAGGATCGCCTCCTCGATGTCGTGGGTGATGAAGACCGCCAGCTTCCGCTCCCCCTGCCAGATCTGAAGGAGCTCCTCCTGGAGAAGCAGCCGGGTCTGGGCATCGAGCGCCCCGAACGGCTCGTCGAGGAGGAGGATCGGGAAATCGCTGACGAACGCGCGCGCGATCCCGACCCGCTGGCGCATCCCGACCGAGAGCTCGTGAGGATGCCGGTCGGCGAAGTCCACCAGCCCGACGCGCTCGAGGAAGTGCCGCGCCCGTTCCCGGCGCTCGCGCACTCCCACGCCCTGCATTTCCAGCCCGAATGCGACATTGTCCAGAACGGTCAGCCAGGGAAACACCCCATGGTCCTGGAAGACGAGCGCGCGTTTGGGGCGATCGCCGTTCCCTCCGGGCGAAAATCGGATCGCGCCCGCGGTCGGCTCGAGGAGACCGGCGAGGAGCTTGAGGAGCGTCGTCTTGCCGCAGCCGCTCGGGCCGACTACGCTGACGATCTCGTGTCCGCTGGCGGTGAACGAAACGTCCTTCAGGGCGGCGATCGAGCCGTCCCTCGTCGAGTAGCTGAACCCGATCGAGTCGCACACGAAGCCCGTCACAGGCTGTCCGCCGAAACCCGTGGGTTCCTGAAGGCCTCGGTGAACCAGGGATCGTACAGCTCGTCCATCGGGACGATGCGGTCGATATGGCCACGCCGGAGCGCCCAGCGCTGGAAGTCGAGGATCTGCTGCTCCTGGATCCCGCCGTCCTCCCGCATGATGGCCCAGCACGCCCGCCTCAGCGTGGCGGGGTCGATGCCCGTGTTGCGCTCCAGGATCTCGACGTTCCGATCCGTGGGTCCTTCGTTGAACTGCCGGGCCGCCCGGACGAAGGCGGCCGCGAAGCGCCTCCCCAGATTCCTGTCCTGGTCCAGGAATCGTGAGCCGTACACCATGAAGCTGGCCTGGGAGCCGGGAACGACCTCCGTCCTCGTCAGGATCACGCGGTGGCCCGCGTCCACGAGGCGGGTCAGCCAGGGCTCCGAGATCCCCGTCATGTCGATCGCCCCGCGGTTCATCGCGTCGATCCTCGCTCCGACCGGAATGGTGACCACTTCCAGGTCTTCGAGCGAGAGGCCGCCCCGGGCCATGAACGTGTCGAGGAAATACCCTTCGCTCGAGAGCGGATTGAGGTCGATCCGCTTCCCGCGCAGCGAAGCGGGGGTGATGGGCTCGCCCTCGGGGAACAGGCCCTTGCGGGCCACGAGGGCGGAATGGCTGCAGTGGTCCGGCGCGGCGTACGAGGTGCCGAGGACTACGCGGATCCGTCCTCCCTGGTCGATCGCATTCACGACGGCGATCAGGTTGGTCATGGTGCTGACGGCGACCTGCCCCCGGTCGAGGGCCGGCAGGGCGGTCGAGCCCGACTCGCTGCTGGGGTACAGGTGCAGGTCGATCCCCTCGTCCGCGAAGTATCCCTCCTCGACGCCGATGTAGAGTGCCCCGTTGCTGAGGAACTTGTTCGCCGCCATGTCGATCCGGACCATCCCTCCGGGAGTGTCCGCGGGACGATCGGCCTTTCCGCAGGACGCGATCACCGCCAGGCAGGCGGCGAGCCGGAGGGTCCGGGCCGTATTCATACGCGGTGGACCACCAGCGTGGGGAACTTGCCGCGGTCGAGCCAGTAGGGCTCCCGGCGCTCGATCCGGAACGATCCCCCCTGCTTCCAGTGCTCCCGCGCGCTGTCGGCGTAGAGGTCGCCGGCGGCGAGGGTTCCGAGGAGGACATCGATCACCTCCGCCTCGTCCGGCAGGTCGATCCGCGGATCGACGACGAGGACCAGTCGGGTGAAGCCGTCGGGATCCTCCCGCTCGTGGAGCTGATAATCGTGGAGGTCGCCTCCGTAACGGGACGGCAGGACCTCTTCCAGGATCCTCATCATCTCGCCGTCCAGCAGATTGATTCCCTCTCCGGTCAGCTTGCGGTAGCTGCGAACGCCCCAGATGTGGGTCTTGAATCCGAGCTGGTCGAAGGGACATCCGCAGGAGCGCCGCTCGATTACGCCGAAATCGTCGAGCTCGACATTCAGGAGCAACCGGCCTGCCGTGGCGTTGAGGGTCGTGAAGCAGAAGGCGTCCACGCGGGTCTCGAAGCCGTGGAGGGATTTGGGGACCTGTAACAGGGCGAGGTTGTCCTCCATGAAGTGGACGTCGCTCTCGTTCTCCGGGTTCGCGCACCCCGCGCCGACCTGCCCCATGTCGCTGCCGCCGTAATGCGGAACGTACTTCGCGCCCGAGGCGCGGATGCGTCCGACCTTGGCCGGCGTAGGCGGCTCGCCGCCGGCCATGAACGTAACCCCCTCGAGTCCGAAGCCCGCCTCCTCCGCGGCGGCCGCGACCCGCATCGCCATCGACAGGCCCGTCCGGATCAGGCAACGGCCATCGGCGCGCGCCGTTTCCGCCGCCCACCGTGCGACGACGACGGCGCGTTCGAACGGAACGGGCTTGGGGAAGGGAACCGGGTGACCGAACAGACGGCACTCCCGCAGGACGACCTCGGTGGTCAAGCGGGTGCCGAGATCGCTGGGAACCTCGTCGCGCCCCATCGGGGCGAACCAGCGGCGGGCGAGGTTCCCCATCACGATCGACTGTAGGACGTGCCGGGTCCCGGCTCCCAGCGGCGGCGCGCAGCGCCCGAGCCC
>DASSBK010000264.1:0-19183 GCA_035698825.1 Gemmatimonadota bacterium | reverse complement strand
GGCGTGGTGCCGCCAGCCGCGTCGATGGCGGGCCACGCTTCCCTCAGCGCCGGAAGTCGATCCGGCTGATCCGCCCGGACGGTCCGACCGCCCAGCCGACGCCGGGCGCACCGAAGGCCACGCTCCAGTGCTCGAGCGTGTCGACGGTCGCCCACGTGGTGGCGAAGTCCGTCGACACCGCGACACCCGATGGGCCGACCGCCACGAGGGTCGGAGTCGGCGCGCCGGGAAGGAAGGCGCCGCCATAGATGGCCCCTGGGCGCTCGGGCCGCCCGACGAGCCGCCAGGTGCGGCCGCCATCCTCGGTGACGGCGACGCTGTCGGTCGGCTTGGCCGGCTCGCCGACGTCGCCACCCATCACGACCCCGCGCAGGTCGTCGAGGAAGGCGACCGACGCGGTCCCGGTCGTCGCCGTTCCCTGGGCTAGCGGGGTTACCACCGCTTCCCACGAACGCCCCCGATCGGTCGTTCGGAAGGCGCGCGCCTCGGCGCCCGCGCCCGTCCCGAACCAGGCCAGCGAGTCGCCACGCGTCACCACGCACGTTCCGCTCGCGGCGAAGGCGCCCTCACCCTGCGACGCGTCGGGGAGGCGATCCGTGGGGAGCGGGGTCCACGTGCGGCCGTCCGCGGTCGCGATCAGCGGGAACTCCCCGTCGTGGGAGTCGCTGAAGGCGATCCCGGATCGCGCGTCCCAGAAGTCGAAGCAGTCGTAGAAGGCGCGCTCGTCTGTGGCCTGGAACTGGAGATCCCACGTCGAGCCCCCGTCGTCGGTCCGGTAGATCCTGCTGTCGGGACCGTTCCCGATCGAGAGGAGCCAGGCGGTCCGGGCGTCGAGCGCGTGGACGTCGCGGAACTGGAGCGACTCGGCCCCGGCCACGGTCCCCGTCACCCACGTCGCGCCACCGTCCGTGGTCCGCACCCACGTCCCGCGCGCGCCGGCCGCCCACGCCACGCGTCCATCGACCGCATGAAGCCCGATCAGCTGGGCCTCGGTGCCCGAGCGCTGCGGCGTGAGCGAGGGAAGCCCGAGCGGCGAATCCCCATGCGTTCGCCCGGGCGAGCCCGCGCAGGCGGACATCGCAGCCGTGAGCGCCGCGAGCGCGATCGCGCCCCTCAGACCGCCGCGAACAGCCGCCACTCCCCCTCGATCCCCTTCAACGCGCGCGTTCCCCGGTCCTCGAATGCGATACCGGAACCCGCCACCAGGTCCTTCACCGTGCGGGAAACCATCACCTCCCCGGGCGACGCTTCCGACAGTACCCGTGCGGCGATGTGCACCGCGATCCCGCCGACGTCGCCGTTCATCACCTCGATCTCTCCCGAATGGAGCCCGGCCCGCACGCTGAGCCCCTGTCCCTCCGCCGACTCGCGGACGTGACTGGCGCAGCGGATCGCCCGCGCCGGGCCGTCGAACGTGGCCAGGAACCCGTCGCCCGTGGTCTTGATCTCGCGGCCGCGGTGGAGCTCGAGCGCCCCGCGGACCATCCGCTGGTGCTCTTCGAGCCGCTCGCGCCAAGCCGCGTCGCCGAGACGCTCCGCCCATGCCGTCGAGTCGACGATGTCGGTGAAGAGCACGGTGGCCAGCACGCGGTCGGGCACGACGCGCGGGCGCTCGCCGGTCACGAAGGCCTCCACCTCGTCCAGGAGCGCGTCCTGCTCGGACGTCCACGGGATGTGGTCGTTCCCGGGAAGCTCGACCAGCCTCGCGTTCGGGATCTGAGCGGCGATGTAGCGGGCCTCCTCGACGTTGACGTCCCGATCTCCGACGCTGTGGAGGACCAGCGTCGGCACGCGGATCGTCGGCAGCACCGCCCGGACGTCGATCTGCGTGTTCATGCGCCCCAGCGCGACGGCGGCCGTGGGACCTGCGCTCATCCGGAGGTAGCGGGCCCACCAGCGCGCGAACGCCTCGTCCCCGGCCACGCTCGGTGCGAGGGTGGCGAGGTCCACGACCCCGCCCCATCCCTCGGCCAGCAAATCGAGCCACTTCCCCCGCTCCTCGGGCGTGGGCGCCCACGGATAGTCCGGCGACCAGACGCGCTTGACGTAGATCCCCACCGTGACCAGGGCCTCGGTCCGCTCCGGGTAGGTGGCGGCAAAGAGCACGCACATGTTTCCGCCCTCGGAGTTCCCCATGACGACCGCGCGCTCCGAGCCGACTTCGTCCATCACCCCTCGCACGTCGTCCATTCGCTCCTCGAGCGTGGGGAGGCGTTCCGGCGGGACGCGATCGGAGAGTCCGGTTCCGCGCTTGTCGAACAGAATGAGCCGGCTGAAGGAGGCCAGCCGCCGGTAGAAGCGCGCCAGGCCGGGATTCTCCCAGCCCACCTCCAGGTTCGAGACCCAGCCCGGCACGTAGACGAGGTCGATCGGGCCATCGCCCACCACCTGGTAGGCGATGTTGACGTCGCCGCTTCGGGCGTAGCGGGTTTCGGGGATGGAGTGAGGCGGGACACGGCTCGGCCCCGGTGTCGCGCGCATGGAGGCAAGATGTCCGGAGCGGTTCGGCCGCGGCAACGGCGGGCGTCCCGAGGCGGCGAGCTAGGGCAGGCTGACGGCCTGGTCTACGTTCCAGGGGGCGGGCATGATGGCTGAGGCGGGACGGACGAGCGGGGTGCGGCGGACCGCGCTCCGGGACCAGTCGCCCCCGAGCCGGACGGGCTCCACCCAGCCGTCCTTCTCGACCCAGCCCTCCATGGCGAGCGACGACCGCATGCGGTCACGTCCGAGACTGCCCTCGAAGACGCGGTCGCGGAGCCGGCGGATCTCCTGGTCGATGCCGGTCGTGGCGCGCGAGTCGACGCGCGCCAGCGCGGCCTCGGCCGGATCGGCGGACTCCGGGGACTCCGGTCGGGTGTTGCCGATGGATCGCGGACGGGAGCGCGACTCGCCGGCCGGCCTGTCCGGCCTGTCGGCCCGTGCCAGGGGTGCCGTCTCGTCGGGAACCTCGGGGACGGTCATGACGACGGACGCCTGAATCCGCTCGGGACCCAGTGTCCGCGGCCTCGCCTCCGGCCCGAACCCGCGGACGAGCACGAAGAGGGCGAGGACCGCGGCCGCGGCCAGACCCACGGCCGGACCGGGCCAACGCCCCACGCTCTGCCGCCGCTCAGCCCGTCCGCCATCGACGACGGTGAGCGCATCTTCCGGCCAGATCCGGCGCTCGAGCCGCTCCCAGAAATCGGCCGAGTCGCCGGCCTCGATCGACCGCAGCACGGTTACCCCGCGCATGTAGGCGGTCAGGTGGTCGAGGCAGCGCTGGCAGCAATCGACGTGGGCCTGGATCTCGGCCCTGCGGGCGGGCGACAGGTGGCCGTCCACGAACGCGGAGAAGTCGTCGAGGAAGGCCCGGCAAGGGCGGGAAACGGGTGACGGGCTCATGGTGTCCTCGGAGCGGGGCGATTCAGGTTGTCATTCACTCCACCATGGATACCGCCGACCCCCCCTCAGGTTCCAGGGCAAAAAAATGGGACCGGCCCCCATTCGGTGACCGGTCCCCAGGAGTGCCGGTGAGCGGACCGGCCCTCCAGAATTATGTACTCCCCGCCCGGGATTATGTATCCCCTGCTAGTCCAGCCAGGGGGCGATGATCTGCGCGAACCGGTTCCGCGCCCGGTTCAGGCGCGACTTCACCGTGCCGAGCTGCGTATGGGTGATCTCGGCGATCTCCTCGTACGTCTTGCCCTCGATCTCCCGCAGGATGAACACCTCACGGTGATGCTCGGGCAGCTCGTCGGCGGCCTTCTCGACCAGCTCCTGGAGATGCCGCTTCCGGTACAGGTCGTCGGGCCGCATCGAGGAGTCCTCGAACTGGAGCGGGCGATGGTCGTCGTCCCAGGACGACGTCAGCGTCTGGAACAGCACCAGCGGGTTCCGCGAGCGGTTCCGCAGCTCGTTCTTCGCCAGGTTCGAGGCGATCGTATAGATCCAGGTGGAGAACTTTTTGGAAGTGTCGAAGCGTCGGATGTGACGGTACACGCGGACGAACACCTCCTGCGCGAGGTCCTCGGCGCGATCGCGATCGCCGATCGACCTCTGGATGAAGTTCACCATGCGGCCCTGGTATCGCTCGACGAGCTCCTGAAACCGGCGCGTCTCCCCGGCCAGGTACCGCTCGACCAGTTCGTTGTCACCGAGATTCTCGGTCGCGACCCGCTCGGTCTGAGGCTTGCGGACGGTGCTTGCGCTCATCGGGCTCCTCGTCTCACGAGTTCCAATGCCATGCTCGCGACGGGTAAGTAAAGCACGGGCCGTGCCGGAGGGTCAGGCTCCAGGAAAAGCTTGCCCAGGCAGGTCGAATGTGGTCATTTCGCAGGAGAAACGGCGTCGATCCGTAACCGGAATAGGTCGGGGGCGTCCCCGTCAGGGGACAGGCCTAGAGGGCTCCGGCCGGCGTCTCCTCTTCGTACATGGTGTCGATCAGGTCGGAGTGCTTCGCCTCGATCGTCGCGCGCTTGACCTTGAGGGTGGGGGTCAGCTCCCCGGCGTCGATCGTGAAGTCCCTCTCCAGCAGCCGGAACTTCTTGATCGTTTCGTAGGAGGGGCGGCCGGCGTTGACCTTCTGGAGCACCTCCTCGTAGAGGTCCTGGACGCGGGGATGCGCGATCAGCGCCCGGGCGTCGTCCGTGGGTAGCCCCTGCTGGCGGGCCCAGGCGTTCAGGTTCTCGAAGTTGGGGACGATCAGCACCGAGGCGTACTTCCGCTTGTTCCCCACGATCACGGCCTGGGTCACGTAGCGCGAGTTCTTGAGCTCGTTCTCGATCGGCTGGGGGGCGATGTACTTGCCGCCCGACGTCTTGATGAGGTCCTTCTTGCGGTCGGTGATGGCGAGGAAGCCCTCGGCGTCGATGATCCCGATGTCGCCGGTCCGGAGCCAGCCGTCCGGCGTCATGACCTCAGCGGTCATGTCGGGCAGGTGGTAGTAGCCCTGCATGACGTTCGGACCCCGGATCAGGATCTCCCCGTCGCCCCCCGGCCGCTGGGGGTCGGGCTCGATCCGCGCCTCGACGTTCCGGATCGGCTTGCCGACGGTGCCGAATTTCATGTGCTCGAACGTATTCACGGATATGACAGGGCTCGTTTCGGTGAGGCCGTAGCCTTCGAGGATCGGCATGCCGGCGGCGTAGAAGAACTTCATGATCACCGGCGCGAGCGGCGCGCTGCCCGAGACGAAGAAGCGGATGCTGCCGCCGACGCGGTCGCGGATCTTGGAGAACACGAGCCGATCGGCGAGCCCTCGCTTGAACCGCAGCCAGAGCCCCGCACCTCCCCCGCTCGTCTCGGCCTCGGAGTACGCGATCGCCACCCGGCGCGCCCAGAACGCGATGACCTTCTTGAGGCCGCCCGCGTCGCTCGCCGATTGAAGCACCGCCGCGTACATCTTCTCGTACAGCCGCGGCGCCCCGAGCGTCACCGTGGCCCGCACCTCCCGCATGTTGTCGACCACCTTCTCGATCGACTCGGCGTACGCGATTGAGACCCCGGCGTGGAGCATGATGTAGTAGCCCGCCGTCCGCTCGAAGCTGTGGGAGAGCGGCAGCCAGGACAGGTGCAGGTCGCTGGGGCTGACGGCCAGCGACTCGAGCGCGTCGATCGTGTTCGTGACGAGGTTCCGGTGGGAGAGCATCACGCCCTTGGGACGCCCCGTGGTGCCGGAGGTGTAGAGGATCGTCGCCGTCGCCTCGGGGTCGATCGCCGCGCGGCGCTCATCGACCGCGGAGGGCCTCGAGGCGCGGGCCTGGCGGCCCTTCTCGACCAGGTGGCGGGCCGTCAGCAGCCACTCCTCCTCGCGCTCCACGGGGTCGAGCGAGATCAACCACGAAAGCGACCGGCAGCGCTCGCGCACTTCCAGGACCTTGGCGAGCTGTGGCGCGGTCGATACCACGCACGCGCGCGCGCCGCTGTCCTCGAGGATGTACTGGACCTCGTCCGGGGGCAGAGAGGTGTAGATGGGGACGACCCACGCTCCGACCGAGAGCGTGGCCAGGTCCGCGAGCGCCCAGCCGGGCCGGTTCTCCGAGAGCAGCGCGACCCGGTCGCCGGCCTGGATGCCGAGGGCGATCAGCCCGTGCGCGGCCAGCTCGACTTCCTCGCGGAACTCCCGCGCCGGGATCTTCGCCCAGTCGCCGCCCGCCTTGTACCGCATGAGATCCGGGCGGTCGTGCCGCTCGACCGCCTGGAGGAAAAGCTCCGGGAGCGTGCGCGGCTGGACCGTCATGCGGGAGGACTCAACGCGATCGGGGCCAGAGCCAGAACTCGAGCCCGCCGGAGACCTCGAAATGGTTGAGCATCTCGTCGCCGATGCAGGGAGCGAAGTCGTCCTCGCTCTCCGCCGCGGAGCAGAACTGCAAGTGATCCCGGACGTCGCCGCGGAAGGTGATCCAGTCTTTGACAGGGTGCGTGAATCCGACCGCCAGCGGAATCATGAAGCTGGCGTCGCCGTCCCCCACCTCCGGGTTGATGATCATGAACCCGAGGCCGGCCGACAGCAGAAGCCGCGTGGGGATCTCCTGCGATCCGCCGATGAAGTAATCGACGGCGCCGTAGATCGAATGGACGTCCAGCTCGACCTGTTCTTCGGGATCGGGGAAGTCCGTGAACTCGGACAGCTCGGTCTCCACCTGGGCGTAGCCGTACCCGACGTCGAACTGCCAGTTGCGTCGGACGCCGACGTTGAGACGCGCGCCGAGGATGGGTCCCACGTTGGCTTCGCGTCCGATCTCCTGGAGCTCCCCGTCGTCGAACAGGAACACGCCGACGTACGGGTTCACGCCGACCCGCGTGCCCGAGATACTCTGCGCGAGGGCTGCGGGCGTTGCCGCGGGCGACAGGCCCCCGGCGGCGAGGAGTGCGACGAAGATCCAGCGGCCCGGTCTCATTCGTGTTCCTCCTTGGAATAGTGAAGGGGGTCCGCGCGTAAGATAAGCCGTTTCGCCCGTCGATTGGAAGCGCGTGGGGCGGTATCGTTGCCTCCATGCGGAATGCCGACGTCGCCCGCGTCATGGAGGAAATCGGCGGGCTCATGCGCTTCCGCGGCGACAATCCCTTCAAGATCCGTGCCTACGAGAACGCCGCGCAGGCGATCCGCGAGCTCGACGAGCCGCTGGAGTCGCTGCTGGCCGAGGGGCGGCTGCGCTCGATTCCGGGGATCGGCGCGGCGATCGAGAAGAAGATCGCCGACTATGCCGCGACGGGGTCGGTGCCGCTCCACGACAAGCTGCTCGCGGAGACGCCGCTCGGCGTGCTCGAGCTGCTCGCGGTGCCGGGCCTCGGGCCGCGGCGCGCGCGGGCCGCGTACAAGGAGGCGGGGATCGATTCGCTGGACGCGCTGGAGGCCGCGGCGATGGACGGCACGCTGGCGACGATCTCGGGCTTCGGCCCCAAGAGCGTGGACGCGATCGTGGCCGCGCTCGGCCAGGTGCGGAAGCACGCCGGCCGGCATCTCGGCTACGAGGCGCGGGCGCTGGCGGAGATCCTCGCGGGGAGGCTGCGCGCGCGGGACGACGTCGCGGCCGCCGAAGTCGCGGGCGAGCTCCGGCGCGCGGTCGAGATCGTGGAGGATGTCGTGCTCGTCGCCGCGGCCGACGATCCAGGCCCCGTCATCGACGGCTTTTGCGATCACCCGATGACGGCGGAGGTGCTGTCGAGGCCGAAGAGCGGCGGCAAGCCGCGGAGCGCGAAGGGGTCGAGGGGCGCGAAGAAATCGACGGGCGCCAGGAAGGGGCGCGCGCTGGACGAGCCCGAGGCAACCGTGCGCCTCGGCGGCGGGCTCATCGCGCGCCTCGTCGTCGTCCCCCCGGACGCGTTCGGCGCCGCGCTCGTCGTGGAGACGGGCTCGCCGGAGCACGTCGCGGAGCTGCGCGAGATCGGAAAGAAGAAAAAGCGCGTGCTCGAGAGCTCGGGTCTCGTCGGCCCGCGCGGCGCGCGGGTCGCCACTCCCGCCGAGTCGGACGTCTACGAAGCGCTGGGGCTCGCCTTCGTGCCGCCCGAGCTGCGGGAGGGAGGCGGCGAGGTCGATGCCGCGCGCCACCAAGCGCTTCCCGACCTGGTCGAGCGCGCCGACTTACGCGGTCTCGTCCACATCCATACCACGTGGAGCGACGGCCGCGTTTCGATCGAAGGAATGGCGACCGCGGCGCGGGAGCGGGGCTTTTCGTACATCGTCGTCTGCGACCACAGTCGGAGCACCTCGATCGCCGGCGGGCTGTCGGTCGATGACCTGCGCCGGCAGATCGACGAGGTCCGGCGCGTCAACGACGCGATGGAGGGGATCGAGATCCTCGCGGGCTCGGAGGTCGACATCCTGGCCGACGGCGCGCTCGACTTCCCCGACGACGTGCTCGCGGAGCTCGACTGCGTGGTCGCGTCCGTCCACGCCGCCTTCCGGCTCTCCCGGGCCGAGCAGACCGCGAGGATGGTTCGCGCGCTCGCGAACCCGTGGCTCGACATCGTCGGCCATCCGACGGGCCGGCGGCTCCTCTCCCGCGACGGGATCGACGTCGACATGGACGCAGTGCTCGACGCGGCCGCCGAGCACGGCGTCGCGCTCGAGGTCAACGGCGATCCCCACCGCCTCGATCTCGACTGGCGCTGGCACCGGCCGGCGACCGACCGCGGGATCCTGCTATCGATCGACCCCGACGCGCACAGGATCAGCGAGATCGAGGAGCTCCTCGCGAGCGGCATCGAGTTCGCGCGGAAGGGCTGGGTCACCGCGGAGCAGACGCTGAACGCGCGCACGTTGGCGAAGTTCCGCGCGGCCCTGCGCCGGAACCGATGACGCGTACTTTTCCCGCCATGGCCCGTCGCACCGGATACGCCGATCTGCCCCTTCATGGAGGGCATGCTCCCCGCTGGCTCTTCGACCGGATGGCGCGGCTCGCTCCCGCGATCGTCGAGGCGATCGTGCTGGAGCGCGAGCCGCACGCCGTGCTCGAGCGGCTCTCCGATCCCCACTGGTTCCAGGCGTTCGGCTGCGTGCTCGGGTTCGACTGGCATTCGAGTGGCATCACGACGACGGTCTGCGGCGCGCTCAAGGCCGGGCTCTCGGGGCGCGAGCGCGACCTCGGCCTCTGGGTCGCCGGCGGGAAGGGGCAGGCGTCGCGGAAGACGCCGGAAGAGCTGGAGAGAATCGGCGAGGCGCTGGCGATCGACGGGGGCGCGCTCGCCTATACGAGCCGCATGTCGGCCAAGGTCGACTCGGCGGCGGTGCAGGACGGCTTCTCGCTGTACCACCACGCGTTCTTCGTCACGGACGATGGTCGATGGGCAGTGGTCCAGCAGGGGATGCGTGACGCTGACGGATCGGCGCGCCGGTACCACTGGCTGGGGTCGGGCGTCCGCGATCTCGTCGTCGAGCCCCACGCCGCGATCGCGAGCGACTCCCGCGCCGAGCTCGTGCTCGATCTCACCGCGCGGGACTCGGGCGGCGCGCGCGAGGCCAGCGTCGCGCTCGCTCGCGAGGAGCCCGGCCGCGTGCTGCGCGAAGCCGAGCGCGCCGCGGCCGATGCGGCGCGGATCGCGACACTTCGTATGCCGGACCGCCATGCGATCGACGTGGCGCGGGACATCCTGCCGCGCAATCTGCGCTCGGTCCTGCTGACGACCTACGAGGCCGCCCCGACCGGGTTCGAGGAGCTCCTCGCGCTCCCCGGCGTCGGCGCGCGGGCCGTGCGAGCGCTCGCCCTCCTCGCCGAGATCGTCCACGGCGCGCCCGCGAGCGCGCGGGACCCCGCGCGCTTCTCCTTCGCCCACGGCGGCAAGGACGGCCATCCCTACCCGGTCGACCGGCGGACCTATGACGCTTCGATCGAGTGGCTACGGGAGGCGGTGACGCGCGCCCGGCTGGGGCGCACCGATCGCATGGACGCCCTCCGCCGGCTCGCTCGCTTCCCCGCTGCCTGACTCGCAGGCGGAGTCCCCGTCCGATCCTCCGCTTTTCAGCGGGAATTCATCGATCGCCACGACGCGGCTCACGGCAGAACCGCGAGCCCGCGCAGCCATGCGGGGGTCGAATCGAAGGCGGCGACGATGCTCCAGGTGGCGCCGCCGTCGTCTGAGCGGTGGATGCCGCGCTCGTCGGCGGCCCAGAGCTCCCCCGGCTCGCGGCCGGAGGCGAGGAGCGGCGCGATCGTCGCGGGCGGGTCGGGCCAGCCCTCGGTCACCCGGCGCCACCGGCCTCCGCCCTCGCGGCGGAAGAGCCGCCCGTCGGACCGGCCGGCCATGTACGCCGAATGGGGATGGGACGCCGCCGACACGACGACGACGTCCGGGTCGCCGGGGTCGATCGTCACGCTCCGCAGGTACGTGACGTCGAGCCCCTCCTCGGGCGATTCCCACGACGCGCCGCCGTCTTCGCTCTCCCAGTAGCCGTCGCCCGCCGAGACGCGCAGCGCTTTCGGCCGGTCCGGATGGATCGCGAGCTCGTGGGTGTCGTACGGGGCGATCTCCGGGCGGTCCTCCCACGTCGCGCCCCCGTCGGGCGTCGTGACGAGCGCGCCCGCCTCGATCGCGACGTAGAGCCGCCCGGGGCTGCCGGGGTCGCACGCGATCCAGCGCACGTGATGGGTCTCGGGCTTGGGGGGGAAGCTCCAGGTCGACGACGACGGCAGGTCGAGGAGCCCCTCCGCGCGCCGCCAGCGCGCGCTGCCGTTCCCGGAGCGATAGACCGCGCTCGGCTCCGTTCCGGCGTACACGACCGCTCCGCCATCTGCCGCATCGTCGGTGCTCGAGCTCGCGCGCTCGTTCGGGCTCGCCGCGATCGCCGTGATCTCCTCGCCCTCGAGCCCTGCTCGGACCCACGACGCCCCGCGGTCGTCGCTCCGCAGAATCCCGTCCGAGGTCCCGCACCAGGCGCGGTCCGCGGCCGACGGGTCCGCCGCAAGGCACGTGGGCCGGACGATCTCCGGCTCGACCTCCGATCGCTCCACCGATCCATCGCTCGGGTCGACGGCCAGCACCACTTCCCGCGTGGCGACGAGAATCCGCATTTGTCGAACGTCCGTCGCCGTCGGCGGTTCGTCAACTCGCGCGAGCCTGCGACTGCGAACCGCTCCGCTGTTGTCGGGAAAACCCCCGAACCCTAACTTCCGCGCGATCTTGCGCGGCTTCGGGCCGCGCTTTTCGTCTCCATCCCCATACACGGAGTCCATGGTGAAGATCGTCGTCTGCATCAAGCAGGTCCCCGAGCGCGACGCGCGGCTCCGGATCGCCGCCGACGGAAAGTCCGTCGACACGGCCGGCGTCGCGACCGAGATCAACGAGAGCGACCAGTACGCGCTCGAGGCGGGCCTCCGTCTGGCCGAGAAGGTCGGCGGCGAGGTGGCGGTGCTCCTCCTGGGTCCGGACGCAGCCGAGGAGGCGATCCGCCGGGCGCTCGCGATGGGCGCGGCCCGGGCGATCCACCTGAACGACGCCGCCTTCCAGGGGGGCGACGCCACGTCCACGGCGAAGGCGCTCGCCGCCGCCGCGCGGCAGGAGTCTCCCGACCTCGTCCTGACGGGCCTCCAGTCCGACGACGCCGGCTGGTCCCAGACCGGCGTCATCGTCGCCGAGCTCCTCGGCTGGCCGAGCGCGACCCTGATCATGGAGATCGAGCAGCCGGAGGGCGGGCGGATCAAGGTCAAGCGCGAGCTCGAGGCGGGCTGGTTCCAGTGGATCACGCTGCCGCTTCCCGCCGTGCTGACGATCCAGTCCGGCATCTATCCGGTCCGCTACGCGACGCTCAAGGGGATCATGGGGGCGAAGAAGAAGGAGATGAAGAAGATGGGACCGGCCGACGTGGGGGTTGACGGGGGGCTCGTCGGCACGGCTGGCCGGAAGGTCGAGCTCAAGCGGCTCTATGTCCCCGAGAAGACCGCCGCGGCCGAGATCCTCCCGGGGGACGCCGCAACCGCGGCGGCCTCGCTCGTCGAGCGCCTCCAGAAGCAAGCGAAGGTGCTCTGATGGGCGCCATCTGGGCGGTCGCGCAGACGGAGAAGGGCGAGCCCAAGGCGGTCTCCTTCGAGACGATCGCCGGCGCTCAGAAGCTGGCTGCCGCGCTCGGCGCATCGCTGGAGGCGGTGGTGCTCGGCGCGGGAGTCGGCGGAGCCGCCGAGAAGGTCGCCGCGCGGAGGGTCGACCGCGTGCGGGTCATCGACGATCCGAAGCTCGATCCCTATGCGCCCGACGCCTACGCCGCGGCGCTCCATCAGGCGGTCGAGGCCGAGAAGCCCGACTACGTGCTCTTCCCCCACACCTATCAGGTGCGCGACTGGGTGCCGCGGCTGGCGGCGACGCTGGACGCGGGGTTCATCAGCGACGTGGTCGACCTCCGCGCCGACGGCGGCGAGCCCGTATTCGTGCGGCAGCCCTACCAGGGGAAGCTCAACGCCGACTGCGCGTTCACGGGGACCGGCCCGCGGCTCGTGAGCTTCCAGGCCGGCGCGTTCCTCTCCGACGACGCGGCGAAGGGCGATTCCGCGGCGGAGATCGTCGCCCAGGGGGTCGACCTGTCCGCGGTCGAGGTCCGGACGGAGGTGCTCGAGACGTTCCAGGAGGTCGAGAACAAGGTGGACCTCTCCCGCGCCGACGTCATCGTCGCCGTCGGGCGCGGCATCGGCAAGCAGGAGAACCTGGGGATCGTCGAGGAGCTCGCCGCCGCGCTCGGCGGGCAGCTCGCGGCCAGCCGCCCGGTCTGCGACAACGAGTGGCTTCCCATGGACCGTCAGATCGGGTCCTCGGGTCAGACGGTGGCGCCCCGGCTCTACATGGCGATCGGCATCTCGGGAGCGATCCAGCACCTCGTGGGTATGAAGAACTCGGGCACGATCGTTGCGATCAACAAGGACGCGAACGCGCCCATCTTCTCGGTCGCCGACTACGGCATCGTCGGGGACCTGTTCGAGATCGTTCCCGCTCTGACCGCCAAGGTGAAGGAGACACGCGGCACCTGAGTCGCGAAGCATGGAAGACCTGAAGATCTTCGAAGACGTCTCGCTGGAGTGCGACGAGAAGGGCACGATGCCCTTCCGCGGCGGGCACTCGCACGGGACCGTCGGCCTCCTCGATCTGCCCGCCGAGGAGCCCCTGCCCTTCGACGACTACCGCCGACTGAGCGCGGAGGAAGGGGCGGAGGCGATCCGCGCCGCGAAGACCGTGCTCGGGGACCGCCTCGTCATCCTCGTCCACCACTACCAGCGCGACGACGTCTACCAGCACGCCCACCTGACCGGCGACTCGTTCAGGCTCTCCCGCGAGTCGGCCGACGTCGGCGCCGAATACGTGGTGTTCTGCGGCGTCCACTTCATGGCCGAGTCCGCCGACATCCTGTCGCGGCCCGACCAGACCGTGATCCTGCCCGATCTCTCCGCGGGCTGCTCGATGGCCGACATGGCCGACATCGACCAGGTCGAGGAGTGCTGGGAAACGCTGGCCGATTCCTTCGGCGAGGATCCCGACCAGCGCGTGATGCCGGTCACGTACATGAACTCGAGCGCGGCGCTCAAGGCTTTCTGCGGCCGGCACGGAGGAATCGTCTGCACGTCGACGAACGCGCGCGCGGTGATGGAGTGGTCGTTCGCCCAGCGCCGGCAGGTCCTGTTCTTCCCCGATCAGCACCTGGGCCGGAACACCGCCCGCGCGATGGGGATCCCGCTCGAGCAGATGGCCCTCTGGCGACCGACGGTGCGGGACGGCGGGGTGTCCGCGGCGGAGCTCGACGCGGCGCGTGTCATCCTGTGGGAGGGTCACTGCTCGGTGCACGCGATCTTCCAGCCCGAGCACGTCGACCGGATCCGCGCCGCGCGCCCGCACGTTCGCATCCTGGTCCACCCGGAGTGCCGCATGGAGGTCGTCGACAGGGCCGACGTGGTCGGATCGACGGAGGTCATCCGCAGGACGATCGAGGAGGCGCCCGCGGGCAGCGAATGGGCGATCGGCACCGAGATCCACATGGTGAACCGCCTCAAGGAAGCGCACCCCGACAAGTTCGTCACCTTCCTCAGCCCGACCGTCTGCATGTGCGCGACGATGTATCGCATCGACCAGCCGCACCTGGCATGGGCGCTCGAGAACCTGGTCGCCGGACACGTCGTCAACCGCATCGCGGTCGATCCCGAGGTAGCCCGCTGGGCGAGGCTCGCGCTCGATCGGATGCTCGCGGTTCGTTGACGCTCCGGTCGCTGCAGTGCGGGCCGGGCGCGGTCGTCCTGGCGATCGCGCTGACGGCGTTCGCCCCCGGCTGCGCCGCCAAGCGGTTCCTGGGGTTCGGCGGTGACGGCACGCTGCTCGTCCGGCACCACGAATCCGCGCCGCAGGAGATCTGGCTGGACGGCGAGCTCCTCGGCGTCGTCGACTCTGCCGCCGTGGCATGCTTCCGTGAGACCCGGACTGGAACGCTGCGGGTCGAAGCCCGCGCCGCCACCGCGGCCTCCGCTCCCCACTCGCTCACCCGCGCGACCTCGGTCGTGCTGCCGCCGGACCAGCCGCGGCTATGGGACGTCGACCACGATCAGGTGCTGGACGGCCGGGCATTCCTTCGACTCTGCAGCTAGGTTTCGCGTCCTCCATTGCCGAGCGGGCGCGCGGCGTCGAGGTAACGGTTCTCGCGAGGAGGGATCGATGAGCGTCGACATCCGGGTCCAGCCGACCCCGAACCCGAACAGCTTGCTGTTCCACGTCGATCGCACGGTCATCGAAGAGCGGATGAAGCAGTTCAACTCCGCCGACGACGCGGCCGGCTCTCCGCTCGCGAAGGCTCTGTTCGCGATCGAGGGCGTCGCCTCGGTCTTCTTCATGCCGAACTCGATCACGGTGTCGAAGAGTCCGGGCAGCGACTGGGAAGCCATCGTGCCCGACGCCGAAGAAGCGATCCGCAGCCACTTCCCCGACTAGTCTCGCGCCGCCCTCCGCCGTTCGGCGCGGGCGGCTCCCTCATTCGCGGTAGGTCGCGTGAGAGCTGGGCGTCTCCCACAGGCGCACGGACTCCACCGGATATCCTGCTCCCTTGACGAACTCGAAGATCCTGCGCGCGATGTTCTCCGCGGTGGGATTCTCCTCCATCGTCAGGAACGGCTCGCCCTGCTCCTCGAGCCAGGGAACGAGTGGATCGTCCTGGCGGAGGATCATCTGGTGGTCCATGGTGGAATCGATCCATTCCTTGACATCGCGCTTCACATCGCCGAAGTCGAAGACCATCCCCCGATGGTCGAGGGCGTCGGACTCGAGCGCGATCTCGACCAAGCCGTTGTGGCCGTGGGGGTGGGCGCAGGCGCCGTCGTAGTCGAGCAGGCGGTGCCCGTAGCAGAAGTGGATCTGGACCGTCACGCGATACGTCATCGTGAAGCCTCGATCGCGGGCCGCACGCTCCGGGTCGCCGTCATGCGATCAGGCGACCGCCGTCGACGACCAGGACATGTCCCGTGATGAAGTCCGTCATCGCCACCAGATAGACGACGCTCTGCGCGACGTCCTCGGGGCTGCCCAGCCGACCGAGCAACGTCGCCTTGCGGATCCGCTCGGCCGCCGCGTCGCTGAAGTCCTCCGGCAGCATGACGGGCCCCGGCGCGATCGCGTTGACGGCGATCGACGGCGCGAGCTCCAGCGCCAGCGCCTTCGTCATCGTGATGATCCCGCCCTTGGAGATCACGTACGGCAGGTAGTTCTTGTACGGCCGTAGTCCCGCCCAGTCGGCGATGTTGACGATCTTGCCGCCGCCGCTCCGCCGCATCAGCGGGACGGCGTGCCAGGCGGTGAAAAACGGGGCCTTGAGGTTAACGTCGAGCGTGTGGTCCCAAGTCGCCTCGTCGATCTCTTCCCACGGCGTCCGCGGGAAGATCGCCGCGGAGTTGACCAGCACGTCGAGCCGTCCCCACCGCGCGTCGATCGCCTCGAAGAGACCGTGCACCTCGGCCAGCCGTGAAAGGTCGGCCTGGAAGGGCTCGGCCTCGACGCCGAGCGCGCGGATCTCGGCCACCGTCTCCTCCGCCGGGCCCGCGCTCGCGTGATAATGGACCGCGACGTGCATCCCGGTCCCGGCCAATGCGACGGCGATCCGCTTTCCGACCCGCACGCCGGACCCCGTGACCAGCGCGACCTTTCCTTTTGTCTCCATCGGGACCCGCGTTAGGTTGGCGTCGTGAACGAACGTCGGAAACGGTGCGTGCTCGTGTCGGGCGGGCTGGACAGCGCGGTGGCGCTCGCCGAGGCCGCGCGCGAGGGCCCGGTGGCGCCTATCTACGTCCGCTCGGGCCTGGTCTGGGAGTCGGCGGAAATGTATTGGCTGGAGAGGTTCCTGCAAACGATCGGCGCGCCGCAGATGGTCGTGCTCGATCTCCCGGTGGCCGACCTCTACGGCGTGCACTGGAGCCTGACAGGAGACGATCCTCCGGGGGCCGACAGTCCCGATGAGGCCGTCTATCTGCCGGGGCGGAACCTGCTGCTGCTGTCGAAGGCGGGTGTGTGGGCAGCCGGAGAGGGCTGCGCCTCGATCGTCATGGGGCCGCTCGCCGCCAACCCGTTCCCCGACGGCACGCGCGCGTTCTTCGACGCGATGGGCGAGGCGATCGGCCTGGCGATGGGGCTGGGCGTTCCGCTCCCGGTCGAAACGCCGCTGTCGGGGTTGTCGAAGACCGACGTCGTGCGCCGCGCCGCGGGGCTGCCGATCGAGCTCACGTTCAGTTGCCTGAACCCCACCCCGGATCACGGTCACTGCGGGGAGTGCAACAAGTGCGCGGAGCGCCGGCGGGGATTCGCCGAGGCCGGCGTCGACGACCCGACCGTGTACGCCTACGGTTCGCGCTCCGGAGCCGGTTCGACGTAGATCTCGAACTCCGTTCCTTCCCGCTCCGCGCAGCCGCCCTCGAGACGGGTCAGCGTGGTCGGACCGGCGATCGACTGGCTCCAGATCGAGCGGATTCCACCCCCTCGCGCGAGGACGATCCGGAGCCCCGCGTCCATGCACGCCTCGCACCAGCGGTAGACGGCGGTCTCCGCCTCGCTCCAGTCGGGTTCGCCGACGGACCAGCCGCCGTCCGCCGGCAGCAGCGTCTCCACCGACGGCCGCGGTCCGGGCGTCCGATCGACGAGGAAGTCGAGGGTACCGTCGAGGGGGAGGAAGATGCGGCTGTCCGAAGCCAGCCCGGGCCACGCGAGGCCCTCGAGCGGAGCGACCGGGCGCCCGCCGATCCGGCGCGGCTCTCCGACCTTCACGCACATCCGGCCGCCGTCGGCGGTCCCGAACACCATCGAGCTGCCGGTCTCGAGTCCCATCCAGGCGAGGAGGCTCGGTGGACCGGCCGCATCCTGGGCGGCGCCGGGGGTCACCGAGACTGCCAGGAGTGTCGTGACGGCGAATGCCACACGAATGCCGGGAATCGTCGCGAGCGTGAGGAGGCACGAGAATCGCATCGACCCTCGTACCCCCCGCGCCCGCTTCTGCTCCTGACGCGGCGCGGGGGAGAGGCCCCGCAGCCGCGCCCGGCCCTACAGCACGACCTGCGCCTGGATCCGCACCGCCGACTCCCGATCCCGCTCCTCGCTTTCGGGCGAGAGCAGGTCCACGTTCGCCTGCAACTTGAACGCCTTGCCGAAGTAGAGGTTGACGAGGGGGGTCCAGAGGAGGAACGCGTCCTCGTCGGCGTCGGTGTCGGGATCGAACCGATCGACTCTTCCGCCGAGACCGATCCCCGTCAGCGCTCCCGTGCCCCGGAACACGTACTCGCCCCAGACCTGCATCCCCAGGAAGCTCGCGAACCTGACATCGCTCCCTTCGACGCGTGGCGCCAGCGGGTTGTTGCCCGCGACCACGTTACCCGCGACGTGGATGCCGGGCGCGGCGTACCTGCCGAGCTCGACCCATCCCTCGAACGCGGTCGCGTACGCCGCGTCCTCCGTCATGGCGCTGTCCCCACCGGCGACGACGAGCGTGTCTTGCGGAGACCCGAAGTACCCGTTGGTCACGACCGCCGCGGCGAGGACGAGCGGCAGCCGTTCCTCGTCGCCCGCCCATGGCTCGAGCTCGAGGCGCGCGGCCAGCTGCTTGCCGTCGTTCGTCTCTCCACGCTCGCCCGACCCGATCCATGCGCCGGCCTGGAGTCGCACGCGACCGTCCGCCCAGCCCGACAGCGCCATGATGCCGCGGTTCCTGGCGCTCAGCGCGGTGGCGGCCAGCATTCCCGACGTCGAGATCCGCGAGCCGGACGTCCCGCGCACGCGCGCCCCGCGCTCGATCGCGATGAGGCGCTTTCCGGACTCGATGTCGAACCCGTTGAAGGGCACCTTGAACTGCCCGGCCCGGAGCGAGAGCGCATCGCTGACCCGCCCCTCGAGATAGGCATCGCGAAAACGCGCGCGCTCGGGCTCGAAGTCCATCTGGATCCTGCCCGACCACCGGTCCCCCGCGGTGCCTTCCGCCGTCAGGCGCGCGCGGCGGAGCTCGTAATCCGACTGCAGCGCGGAATCGACCGACGTGGTCGACATCTGCGGCTGCGCCAGGACCTCGAGCTTGAGCGTGGCGCCGTCCGCCACCGTGACGTCGGGCTGTTCCTCCTGCGCGCGGAGGGCCTGTGGCGCCGCGCAGGCCAGCACGAGCGCCGCGGCGGCGATCCAGCGGCAGCCCGTGCCCTTCCGGACGCGCGCCACCCCATGCCCGCTCGCGGCTGCACCGCGCCGGCTCAAGCGCGCACCGCCGCGAACGGAACCGACGCGTCGTGCACGACCAGGACGCTCCGGCACGCGCGCCGGACCAGCTGGCTCGCCAGGTCCGGCGTCGCACGACTCCTTCCGCGGGAGCCCGGGACGTGGGCTCCCACCACGATCACGTCGTGGTTCCGCGCTTCCGCCTCGGCCAGGATCTCGTCGAGCACCGGCCCGCGCCTGACCTCCACGTCCGCGCTCACCCCACGCGCGCGCAGCGCCTCCACGCCCTCCCGCAGGTGCTCGAGGACCCACGGCGGCTCGACGTGGATCCGCTCCTGCTCCCAGGCGGGAATCTGGCGGTCGTCCACGTACAGCAGCGTCGCATGCGCGCCCACCGATCGCGCGAAGCGGCCGCCGAACGCCACGTCCGCCTTCCCCGGCTCGCCCGCCCCGGTGCAGAGGAGCACGCGCTCGATCCCGGTGCGCTCGCCGCTCGCGAAGAGGACCGGGGTGATCCCCCTGCGCGCCAGCTCCTCGGTCACGAATCGCCGCTCCCGAGTGAGGTTCG
>DASSBK010000263.1:0-10530 GCA_035698825.1 Gemmatimonadota bacterium | reverse complement strand
TGAACGTGGCGCGAAACGCCGGCGCGCGCGGCTGCTCCGAGCACGGCCTTCGTTCCGCCGACGTGGACCGCGTCGAAGTCCTGCTCGCGCGTCGCGACGACGATTCCGACGAGGTGGATGACGGCGGTGACGCCTTCCATCGCCTCGTCGAGGTCGTCGGGCTCGGTGACGTCGCCGCGGAAGAGCTCGACGTGGGGAAGCCGTCCCAGCTCCTCGGCGCGGTCGGGGCGCCGGGCGAGACCGCGCACCCGCCAGCCGCGCTTGCTCGCGCGGCGCAGGATCTCGCTGCCGATGAAGCCGGTGGCGCCGGTGACGAGGATCATGCGGCCCCGTTCCGGGGGCCGCCGTCCGCGGTCCCGCCGCGCTTGACGAACCGCGCGCGGTGGATCGGCCTCCCCTCGGCGCGGTACTTCCGCTCGTAGTTCGTGAGGTCCGTCATCTCCCCCTCGGGAACCGGGGCCTCTTCGAGGCTCGGCTCGGCGGCGAGCGCCGCCCGCGCCTCCTCGAAGTACTCCTCGTGATCGGTGACGAAGCGCAGCTCGCCCCCCTCCTCCAGCGCCTCCGCCGCCGCCGACACGAAGCCCGGCTGCATGAGCCGCCGCTTGTGGTGGCGCTTCTTCGGCCACGGGTCCGGGAAGTACACGTGGATGGCCCGGACCGATCCCGCCAGGACGTGCTCGCCGAGGAAGCGCGCCGCGTCGGCGCGCGCGACCCGCACGTTCTCGAGACCGCGGCGGCGGACGCGATCGCGGATGTGCTCGGCGTACGGGAGCGCCCACTCGATCGACAGGAAGCGGTGGCGGGGCCGCGCCTCGGCGGACTCGACGAGGAACGTGCCCTTGCCGGATCCGATCTCGATCTCGACCGGTCCCGGCGAGCCGAACACCACGCCCCAGTCCAAGGGCCGCGGCAGCCCGCGCGAGGGGAGCATCGGGTCCCACTCGGTCGGCTCGGGATCCGGCCGCCAGGTCCAGCGTTCGCTCAGGAACTCCTCGATCGTCGAGTGGGCGACGTGCGTGTCGGGATCGGCGGCGATGAGCGCCTCGGCCACGAGCGCAACCATCCGTTTGACCGAGGGCCTGGGGTCGACGCGCGGCACCGGGTAGGGTCGGACGACGATCGCGCCGTCCTGCTCGCGCTGCGCGAGGTGGACGAAGAACCGCTCCGGCCGCCCGTCGATCACGACCAGGCACTCCGCGAGGCCGTGCTCGTCGTTCCGGTTCAGGAACACGTCCCGCACCCGCCACACCGTCCCCTCCTCTTCGACCACGAACGGCTCGGTCCGCTCGACGATGCGATAGAGGGGCGTGTGGGTCTCGAGGACGACGTGGGGCATGACCCCAAGCTACGCGAACGGCCGCCTGCCGGCGGCGGGAGCGCGCGCAGTGGGGCGGTTCCCGAAAAGTGAAGGGACACCCTCGTCGCTCCACTCTGTAAATGAATTGGAAGTGAAGCGGACGACGACCGACGCTTGACGCCCGCGCCTGAAGCCTGACGCCCGACGCCCCGTCGCCTGACGCCGCCTCCGCGCGGGCAACTTCCATTTCATTGGAAGAGCGTGCGGGGAAGGGAGGACCCCGAGAAGGGTGGACCGAGAACCGGAGGTCAGCCGGCGATCTCTTCGCCGCCGTCCACGCCGATGATGTTCCCGGTGATCCAGGCGGTCTCCGGCCGCGCGAGCGCGACGAGCGCGCGCGCCACGTCCTCGGGCGTCGTCAGGCGCCCGTGGGGGTTCCGCTTCGCTGCCGCCGTCACCATCTCGGCGGAGCCCGGGATCTTGCGGAGGGCGGGAGTGTCGGTGACGCCGGCGCGGATCGCGTTGGCGGTGATCCCGCGCGGCGCGAGCTCGAGCGCGAGCTGGCGCGTGTGGGCCTCGAGGGCGCACTTGGCGGCCGACACGGCTCCGTAGGAGTGCCAGGCGTGGAAGTCGCCGGTCGAGGTCATCGAATAGACGCGCCCGCCCTCCCGCATGAGGCCGTTCTCGACCAGGTCCCGGGTCCAGTACAGGAGCGAGTTCGCCATCACGTCGAGCGTCATCTCGAGCTCGCGCTGGGCGAGGCCGGCCTGGCCTTCCTTGCCGATGTAGGGCTTGAGAGTGCCGAAGGCGAGCGAGTGGAGGAGGATCCGGACCTGGTCGCCGCTCTCGCCCAGGCGCTCCTTGATGTGGCGGACGATCTCCTCGCGCTTGGCGGGGTCGGCGGCGTTGACGTTGAAGAACTCGACGTCGCGGCCGGTCGCCTTGATCCCCTCCACGACCTCCTCGACGTGGGCCATCGTCGACTTCCGGTCGAGGTGCACGCCGTAGATGTTGAGTCCGTCCTCCGCGAACGCGCGCGCGCACGCCTCGCCGAACCCGCTGGAGGAGCCGAGAACGAGCGCCCAGTCAGCCACCTTCGCCTCCTCGATCTGCGGTTCGCGAAACCGTCCCGTCGCCGCGCCCCTCGCGGCGGCACGACAAGCTATCGAGCGATCAGTCGGGTGCCAGCGGACCGGCCGGAGCCGCCACGTCGGCGAACTCCCCGCGCGGGATCGTCACCGCCTGCGGGCCGGCCGCGTACGGCGCCACCTGATAGGGATCGAAGAAGACGATGAGTCCCTCTTCGACGAGAGCCCAGCGAGTGAAATTCTCGGCGAGCGGACCGGCGCCCTCCTGGATCCAGGAAGGGTCGGCCATATCGCCGAGATCGCGCTCGAGGATCGGGATCACCTCCCGGGAGACGACCTGCTCCCACTCCGCGGTCGCGGGGAAGAGGTCGCGCGTCGTCAGCGCCCGCCCGCGACCGGCGTCCCACACGACCGTGATCGCGTAGTGGCCCGGATGCGCGGCGCCCGCGTAGTAGACCGAGAAGTCGAGCAGGATCGAGAGGATGGGAGGCGCGGCCCAGAGAACCGAGCCGTCCACGTCGAAGGTCGAGACCCACCCCGGCTGGCTGGTTTCCCACTCGGCGAGGTTCTCGTGGAACGCCTCGCGCTCGCCCGCGACGATCTCGTCGAGGTGTCCCGCGAGCCCGGCCCATCCGGGATCGTCCGCCGCCGGACCTTCGATCGCGGGAAGGCGGACGCTGGTCGTCCAGCCGGTGGCGGAATCGCCTTCGGCGATCGTGCGGGTGACGAGGCGCGAATCTGCGGTGAGTGGGATCGAGCCGTCGTCCTGCGCCCCGGCGACCGTCGTGACGAGGAAGATCGCGATCGGGGCGAGGAGAAAGAGCCGCGCGGGCATGGGGACAAGATACCGTGCGGGATGACGGCGCTCTAGCTTCGGGGGCGTGCCATCGAAAACGGGAGTCGCCGCGGCCCTCCTGGCGGCCGCGTGCGTCGCGGGAGGATGCCGGGACGCGGCCGGCGTGAGCGGCGGCGGGCCGTCTTGGCCCGACACGCTTCCGCCCGCGAGTGCGATCGGCGCTCCGCGCGGGTTCGAGCCCGTGCGCGCGGTCATGCACGTCCACTCGGTCTACTCCCACGACGCCTGCGACAAGGCCCCGTTCGACGACGCCGGAAGGCAGAACGAGGCCTGCCTCGCGCGGTTCCGCCGGGCGATCTGCACGGCGCAGCTCGGCGCCGTCTTCCTCACGGAGCACGACCGGTACATGGTTCGCGCGGACTCGATCGCCGATGCGCTGCTCCTCCGGGACGGCGACCGGCCGATCCTCGTCGATGGAAGCGTGCGGGCGTCGCGGATCGGGTGCGGGCGGGGGTCGGCGGGCGCGTTGCTCTTCGCGGGCGCCGAGAACCAGCTCATGCCGATCGCGTTCGATTCGCTGCCGCGCGGGTCCGACGAGGAGCGGCGCGCGTTCTACGATGCGGACACCGCGGGCGCGGCGGCCGCGTTCCGGAGCTACGGCGCGGTCGTGCTCTTGCCGCACGCCGAAGACGAGCCGCTCGCGACCGTCGCCGCGCTCGACCCCGACGGGATCGAGATCTACAACCCGCACGCGAACTTCGCGTTCAAGCATCGCGTGCATCAGGGCCTGTCGCGGTTCGGGGCGATCGCCGCCATCCTGCCGTTCTACCTGCGAACGACCCGCGCCCATCCGGATCTCGCGCTCCTGCCGATGTTCCACGCGAACCGGAACGCGATCGACGACTGGGACGCGATGCTGGCGTCGGGCCGCGACCCGTTCGGGTTCGGCGCGTCGGACGCGCACGAGAACGCGCTTCCGTGGAAGATGGCCGACGGCGATCGCGGCGACTCGTACGAGCGGATGCTGCCGTGGGTGACGAACGTGCTTCTCGTGCGCGCCGCGGAGGAGAACTCCCTGGGCGTGGGAGATGCGCGGCGCGCGGTGGCGGTCGAGGACGCCGTTCGCCAGGGTCGCTTCTACGTCGTGATCGAGGCCTGGGGGACGCCGGCGGGATTCGACTTCCGGCTCGAAGGACCGGCGGGAATCGCGGAGATGGGATCGGCGGTCGCGTCGGAGCCCGGGCAACGGCTCGTCGTCGAGCTGCCGCGGGTCGCGGGTCCCGCGGCGGGCCCCGCCGCCGACGGCCGGGATTCGGACGCCGCGCCCCCCGACATCCGCGCCCGGCTCTATCGGGTCGGTCCCGGAGGCAGACGCACGATCGTCGCCCAGTCGAGCGAGCGGATCGACGTCGCGGTGCCCGGGCCCGGGGCCTACCGCGTGGAGGTGGGGATCGTCCCGCGCCACCTGGGGCCGTGGCTGGGGGGCGCGGACTACCTTCGCGAGGTGCCGTGGATCTACGCCAACCCGATCCGCGTGAGGGGGCCGGCCGGCGCCGGCCCCGCAGCGGACCGCGCGGCGGCGCGGTGAGCGTCGGCCGGCTCCTCCTCCGGGCGCGCACGAACGTCGCCCAGACCGACGGCGTGGAGCCCTATCCCGATCTCGCGCCTCTCGTCCTCGACCTGCCGCCGAACGCGGCCTTCGCCGCCGCGCTGTCCGCCGCGCGGGCGATGCCTCTCTGGCATGTGACGTCCGAGGATCCCGGGGCGGGCAGGATCGCCGCGTGCGCGACGACCCCGCGGATGAAGTTCGTCGACGACGTCGAGATCACCGTCGAGCCGTCGGGCGCCGGCAGCCGGATCCGCGTTCGCTCGGCGTCCCGCGTCGGGCTCACCGACTTCGGCACGAACGCGCGCCGGATCCGCGCGTACCTCGCGCGCCTCGCGACGAGCTCTCCCCGCTAGGCGGCGGCTTCGTCGACCGGCGAACGCCTGCCGCGAGCGCCTACTCGCCCCCGCGATCGACGCGGATCCGCGGCGAGCCGTCCTCCAGCCAGTCGATCGCCAGGCGATAGTCCTGGCCGCAGGCGGAGCACTCCTCGAAGTACTCCTGCTCGGGCCTGTCGGCGGGCGGCTCGAGGAACAGGTCCTGCTCGGTGCCGCACCACGGGCACCGGACCAGGCTGCCCTCGAACGTCTGCCCGGGCAGCGTCGGCGCGGGGCCGGCGTCCGGATCGTCCGGGCCGACCGATTCGTCCCTATCCATCCCATCCCCTCCTCGTTGCGGTTGGCTGCGTCCCGACGTCATGGTATCGCCCGCGGGCGCGTTCCGCACGCCGCTCGCCCCACGTCCGCTCGGGTAGGGCGTCGGTGATCCACCATGCCCGCTCGCGGCGCGTTGCCGCGACCCGGCGCCGCCGGTATTTTTCGCCGTTCGCTCCGCCCCTTTCGAGCTCGCGCTCCCCGGTAGCTCAGTTGGTAGAGCAGGTGGCTGTTAACCACCGTGTCGCTGGTTCGAGTCCGGCCCGGGGAGCCAATTTCGCCTCGCCTCACCCCCGCTGATCCCCGCGGGATCCGCATCCATGACGAAGTTCTTCGACGGACGAGTGGCTCTTGTGACGGGCGCTGGCTCGGGGATCGGCCGCGCCATCGCCCACGGCTTCGCCGCCGAAGGCGCGCGCGTGGTCGTGTCCGACCTAGACGAGGCGGGGGGCGCCGAGACGGTCGCGGCGATCGAGGAAGCCGGAGGCAACGCGACCTTCGTGCGCGCGGACGTGTCGAAGCCGGAGGACTGCGAGGCGCTCGCCGGAAGGGCGGTGAGAGACTTCGGCGGGCTCCACGTCGCCGTCAACAATGCCGGCGTCAGCGGCCCGTCGGCTCCGACCGGGGAATACCCCGTGGACGGATGGGACCGCGTGATCGCGATCAACCTCTCGGGCGTGTTCTACGGGATGCGCTCCCAGATTCCCGCGCTCCTCGATTCCGGCGGCGGCTCGATCGTCAACATCGCCTCGATCCTCGGGCAGGTCGGGTTCGCGAACTCCTCGGCGTACGTCGCCGCCAAGCACGGCGTCGTGGGTCTCACGCGGAACGCGGCGATCGAATACGCTCCCCGCGGGATCCGCGTCAACGCCGTCGGGCCGGCGTTCATCCGGACGCCTCTCATCGAGAAGAACATGACTCCGGAAGGCCGCGCGTCCCTCGTCGCGAAGCATCCCATCGGCCGGCTCGGCGAGCCCGAGGAGGTCGCGGAGCTCGTCGTGTGGCTGAGCTCGGACAGGGCCTCGTTCGTGACCGGGAGCTACTACGCGATCGACGGAGGGTACCTTGCGCAGTAGGTGCGGTAACCGATGCCCGTGATCTCCGGCATCGAGGGGCTGCTCGCGCTGGCGATCGTCGGAATGATCGTGGCGCTGGTCGTGATCCCGCTCGGGCTGCCCGGCCTGTGGATCATGATCGGCATCCTCGCGGTCGCGACCTTCGTCGACGAGGTCTCCCCCATCATCCTGGTCCTGCTCGTCGTCGTCGCGCTCCTCGCCGAGCTCGCCGAGTGGGCGATCGTCGCGCGGACGAGCGCCCGGTGGGGCGGGTCGCGGAAGGCGTTCTGGGGCGCGATCGCGGGCGGGCTCGTGGGGATCCTGGTCGGGCTGCCGGTCCCGCTCCCGATCCTGGGGCCGCTCGTCGCGGGGCTCCTGGGAACGTTCGTCGGCGCGGCGGCGGTCACGCTGTGGGAGACCCGCGCGCTGCGCTCGGCCGGGAGGGTGGGCTGCGGCGCCGTGCTGGGCCGCGCGTTCGCGGCGGCGACCAAGACCGCGGCCGGAATCGTGATCCTCGTGACCGGAGTCGCTGCCCTCATCCTTCGGTAACGCCTGCCCCCAGCGGACCGGAATCCTCAGTCGTCGTCCTCTGCGGGCGGTGGGGCCGCCGGAGCCGCGGGCGCCGCGCAATCCGGGACCGCCAGCGGGGTGCCGGCCTCGAGCTCCTCGGTGAAGCCGCCCGAGCAGTCGTGGTCGCGCAGCGTGTAGGAGTCCTCGGCGCCGGCCAGACGGACGACGAGCGCCCACGACTGGCCTCCGGTCACGAAGCGCAGGACCTGGGCGCGCTCCGCACCCCGATGGACCTCGATGGCGGTCTCGTCTCCCGGGACCCCCGGCAGCATGTCGCGGTACAGGATCGCGATCTTGACGTACCCCTCGAGCGAGGGGACGACATGGGGGACGTCGGCCGCCGGAGCGGTGGTGTCGGGAGCGGTCGTGTCGGCGGCGACGGTGTCGGCCGCGGCCGCCGCGGTGTCGCCGGTGACGGTGTCGGCCGGCGCGGCGGTCGTGTCGGGGGCCGTCGAGTCCTGCTGCGCGGCGGCCGGCGCGGCGAGAGCCGCGCTCGCCAGGACGGCCGCGAGTGCGAGGAGGGCGCGCATGGGCTCATGCTCCGCGCCCGGACCCGGATTGTCAAGCGCGCCCCCGCCCCCGATCTTCCGCCGACGATGCGCTTCGACGCGATCCTCTTCGACCTCGACGGCACGCTGGCGGACACCCTCGACGACATCGCGGCCTCGATGAACTGGGCGCTCGAGCGGCACGCGCTCGATCCGCATCCGCCCGACGCCTACCGCGAGCTCGTCGGCGAGGGCGTCGGCCGGCTCGTCGAGCGCGCCATTCCCGCCGGCCGCCAGGACCTCCACGCCGCGGTGCTCGAGGACCTGCGCGCCCACTACACCGAGCACATGCTGGACCGGACCGCGCCCTATCCCGGCGTTCCCGAGATGCTCGACGCGATCGCCACGCGCGGTCTCCCGATGGCGATCCTCAGCAACAAGCCGGAGCCGGCCACGCGCTGGATGGTCGATCGCCTGTTCCCGGAGTGGCCGTTCGCGTACGTCGCCGGGGAGCGGCCCGGCATGCCTCACAAGCCGGACCCGCGGCCCGCGACGGAGATCGCCCGCGGGCTGGGGGTCGATCCGGCGCGGGTCCTCTACCTCGGCGACACGCGGACGGACATGGAGACCGCGGTGGCCGCCGGAATGTTCGGCGTGGGCGCGCTGTGGGGCTTCCGCGACGAGGCGGAGCTGCGAGCGCACGGCGCGTCGGAGGTCGTCGAGCACCCGCGCGACGTCGTCCCGTTGATCGACCGCTGAGCGGAACGCAGGATGCCGAGGACGGCGATGAGCGAGAGAGGCCAGCCGATCGTCCATTGAGCACACCGCCTCGCTTCCGAATTCCCCCAACCGGAGGTTCCCGCATGCGCCGGTTCCCGATGTTCGTGGTCTTCCTCACCGCAGCGTGCGCCTCCGGAGGCGCTTCCGGTCCGCAGCCGGATGTCCCGCCGACACCCACGGCGCCTGCCGCGCTCGAGCGGCCGATCCCCTACCCGCTGGACGTCCCCGCCCCCTACCGCGCGGCCGTCGAGCGCGGGACGCGCGGCGCCGACGGCGCGCCCGGACCGCGCTACTGGCAGCAGTGGGCCGAGTACGACGTCGCGGTGCGGCTCGACACCGAGCGGAGGCGGCTCGACGGCACGACCGAGATCACGTATCGGAACGACTCGCCCGACACGCTCGATGCCCTCGTCGTCCAGCTGATCCAGAACCTCCACGCCCCCGGCGCGGCGCGGGGCGGCGAGGAGGAGGTCACGGGGGGCGTCGAGCTCGAGCGGGTCGCCGTCGGCGGCGCGGAGATCCATCCCCTCCAGGACGACGAAGAGGGCCCGGGGTACGAGGTCAGCTCGACCCGGCTCTTCATCCGGCCGCCGAGCCCCGTGCCTCCGGGCGGCTCGATCGAGCTCGCGTTCGACTTCGGCTTCGCCATCGCGCAGCAGGGCGCCTCCGGCCGCATGGGATACAGCGGCGACGAGCTCTTCTATCTGGCCTACTTCTATCCCCAGATGGCCGTCTACGACGACGTCGAGGGATGGGACACCGACCGCTTCACCGGGAACGCCGAGTTCTACGCGGACTTCGGCCATTACGACGTGACGATCGACGCCCCGGCGGGCTGGCTGGTCGAGGGGACCGGGTCGCTCGTCAATCCCGCCGAGACCCTGGCCGCGGACGTGCGCGCGCGCCTCGACGCCGCCGCGGCGTCCGATTCTGTCCGGCGGGTGCTCTCCAGCGCGGACTTCGACGGGCAGGTGACCGCCGCCGGACGCGGCGGCCGGCTGGCGTGGCATTTCGTCGCCGACTCCGTGCACGACGTGGCGTACAGCGTCACCCGCCACACCAACTGGGACGTGACGCGGACGCCGGTCGGCGACCGGGACGGAGACGGCGCGGTCGACCACGCGCGGATCGGCGCGATCTGGCGCGACTCGGCGCCGCTTTGGCGGAACGCCGCGCGCTACGCCGCGCACTCGATCGCCCATCACTCGGAGTTCACCGGACTGTCCTACGCCTGGCCCCACATGACGGCGGTCGAGGGCGGCGGGATCATCGGCGGCGGGATGGAGTTCCCGATGATGACCCTGATCGGCGACTACAACGAGCGCGGCGACACCGCCCTCTACGCGGTCACGGCCCACGAGCTTGCGCACATGTGGGTGCCGATGATGCTGGCCACCAACGAGCGCCGGTACGCGTGGATGGACGAGGGCACGACCACGTTCAACGAGAACCAGGCCAAGAAGGACTTCTATTCCGGCTTCGACTGGGACCTCCCCGACCAGGAATCGTACATCGACGTCGCGCTGGCCGAGCTCGAGGGGTCGCTGATGACGTACTCGGACTATCACGTTCCGGGGCCGGCGTACGGCGTCGCCTCCTACGACAAGCCGGCCACCATCCTCGCGGCGCTCCGCGCGATGCTCGGCGAGGAGGTATTCATGCGCGCCTACCACGCGTACTTCGACCGCTGGGCGTTCAGGCATCCCTACCCGTGGGACTTCTTCCGGACGTTCGAGGACGTGAGCGGTCGCGACCTCCACTGGTTCTGGCGCTCCTGGTACTACGAGACGTGGCTGCTGGACCAGGCGATCGGCGAAGTCCGGGTGGAAGGCGATCACTCGACGATCGTCGTCGAAGATCGGGGCCGGGTCCCCATGCCCGTGCCGCTGACGATCCAATGCCGGAACGGCGAGACGATCGAGCGGACGATGGAGGTGGATCCGTGGCTGGCCGGGCGCCGGCATCTGTCGGTCGAAGTCGAATGCGCGATCGAGAGCGTGACGATCGACGCGGCACGCGACTACCCCGACGTGGACCGCTCGAACAACACCTGGGAGGAAGGCGCGCCCGCCTCGTGAGCGGACCGCCCGCCTCGTGAGCGGGGCCGCCCGCCGACCCGTCGCCGTCGTCACCGGCGCCTCGAGCGGCATCGGGCTCGAGCTGGCGCGCGTGGCGGCGGCGCGCGGGTACGATCTCG
>DASSBK010000262.1:0-5092 GCA_035698825.1 Gemmatimonadota bacterium | reverse complement strand
CGCCAGGCCGCGCGCCATGGCGTGCGCATCGTCCTCACGACCGACCACGGCTCGGTCCACTGCCTGCGCCCGGCCACGGTCTACGCGCGCAAGGACGCCTCGCAGAATCTGCGGTACAAGTTCGGGAACAACATCCACGCCGAGAACCCGGAGACCGCGCTGCGGGAGGTGGATCTCGCCACGATCGGGCTGCCGGACCTGGGGACCAACGTGGCCGCGCTGATCGCCGTGGAGGACTACTACTTCGTGTATCCCACCAAGCTGCGGGAGTACCAGAGCCGCTACTACGGCGCGTTCCTCCACGGGGGCGTGTCGCTCGAGGAGCTCATCCTGCCGGTCGCCACGCTCACGCCGCGATAGAACGCGGCCGGTCCGGGGAGGGCTCCCCGGCGGCGACAGGGACGCGCCGGGCGCGTTGCATCAGGTACCCCAGCTGCAGCAGCCACACCAGGACCAGCGCCCACGGGGCGTGGGCGAGGATCGGCGTGATGGGCGCCGCCAGCGCCGCGGCGCCGAGGAGGAACAGCGCCCACGCGGTGCGGTCCGCGGTTCCCTCGCGACCCAGGCGGTAGAGCGCGATCAGCGGGACGATCAGGAGCAGGTCGTCGTAGACCTGGTGGTACGCCCAGGTGCGCGCCACGATCGCCGCCACGCCGAGGAGCACCCAGAGATCGGCCTCGCGATGGCGCCACGCCCAGATCCCGTGGAGCGCGAAGACGAGGCCGGAGGCCGGCAGGACCCAGGCGTCGAGGTCGAGCCTTCCCAGCAGGCTGTGGATGTTGCCGTACCCCGTCTGCGCCATTCCGTACTCCGCGCGGCCGTACCACGCCCTCAGCATGGCCAGCAATCCGTCGAGCGTGGTGCCGTGGAGCGCGATCGAGATCCCCGTGACGGCCGCGTAGGCGGTCAGCGCGAGGATCGCAGGCCGCAGCCAGCCCTTCGAGAACGCGATCACCCAGAAGAACGGCAGTGTCAGGGGAGGCTTGATCAGGGCCAGGAGGAACAGGCCCGCGAGGAGCGCATCGCGTCCCGTGCCGGGCGCCCGGTCCAGGCATGCGAAGACCCCGACGAGCGTGGCGGACAGAACGAAGAAGGTGATCTGGCCGTTGCCGATCGTGATCGCGGAGGGATAGGAGCCGACCAGGAGGATCGACAGCAGCGCGCGCTCCCACGCGCTCGCGGGACGCGCCTCGCGCAGGAGCAGCCGGCCGAACGCCGCGACGACGATGGCCGTGACGAGCGCGTAGAGCCATCGCGTCAGCGTACGGGAGCCCCAGCCGTAGAGCGGCCAGAGGAGGACGAACACGGCGGGCGGGTGGATCCCGCCCCGGTCCTCGTAGAAGGGAAGCCCCGCGAGCCAGTCGTGGATCATGCGGCGGAGGACGAGGAGGTCGATCGGACCGCCGGGCTCGAACAGCAGGCGGTTCAGCTCGTACGCCAGGCGCACCGACAGCGCCGCGGTGAGGAGGATGCCGACTCCGAGGAAAAGCGGGCGACGGTATGATGCCTGACCACGCAGAGGGTCGCCGTCCGCTACACTGGCGTAAGCACGGACTTCCACGGGAGGTGGACCATGCTCAGCTGGGCTCTGATCTTTTTGATCGTGGCGCTGATCGCGGCCGCCCTGGGGTTCACCGGCATCGCGGGGACCGCGGCGGGAATCGCCAAGATCCTGTTCGTGATCTTCCTGGTGCTGTTCCTGGTCTCGCTCCTGCTCTGAGCGCGGACCCGGCGTGACGGGAGGGGGCCTCGCTCAGGCCCCCTCCACGAACGCCCGCAGCCGCTCCCTGCCCTCGTCGACGATCGGGTCGCCGTGGGCGAACGTCACGTGGCGGAAGTCCCGCTCCAGGATCCGCGCCAGCGAGCGACGCAGACCGCGCTTCACGCCTTCCGGATCGTCCCCCATGTGATGGTCCCCGACGAACGACAGGTCACCGTTCTCGCGGACCACGCTGTCGCCGAGCGCCAGCACTCCTCCGGCGGCCGGCACGAGCAGCGCGGTCTCCTCCGGGCACAGCGCTCCGACCTCCAGCGCTTCGATCCCTCCCGCCAGCGTGTCGCCGTGCTCGAACGGCTCGACCTCCTCGCCGCTCGTGAACTCGTGCATCCCCGCCGAATGGCAGTGAATGGTCGTGCCGAACGCCTCCCGGAAACGGCCCGAGTCTCGATAGTGGTGGCGGTTCGTGAGGAGCGCGTGGGCGGGCTCCCCGTGGGAGCCGAACCACTCCAGCCCCTCCGCGGGAACGCGTGGGTCGACCAGGATGCCGCCCGCCGGATCCGGCACGAAGAGCGAGTGGATGGTGATGCCCCATTTCTCGTGGACCGTCGTCCAGTGCCACACGCCAGGCTGGATCTCCTTCACTCCTCCCCCTTCGTTGGATGGCATCTCCGCGAATCGGCTATCTTACGCTATCATGCGCACCTACCTGCGTCTACTCCGCTACCTGCGGCCGCATGCCGGGCTGCTGGCGATCTCGCTCTGCCTGATGATCGCCTTCGCCATCATCGACGGCTTCTCGATCGTGATCCTGGTGCCGTTCCTGCAGGTCCTCTTCGGGGGGCCGACGGAGCCGCCCGCGCCGCTGCCCGCCGACGCCGGCGCGTTCTCCCGGGCCGAGCACTTCTTCAAGCACGACCTCTGGTCCTGGCTCTCCGAGCCGACCGCGCTGGGGACGCTCAGCAACGTCTGTCTTCTCATCCTCGGGATCTACTTCGTCAAGGCCGTGCTCGGGTATTTCCAGCAGTTCCTCCCGCAGGTCGTGCTCGAGCGCACGCTCCGTGACCTGCGCGAGCAGGTCTTCGAGCACCTCCAGCATCTCTCGTTCCGGTGGTATCAGCGGACGCGCGCGGGGCAGCTGATGTCGATCATGGCGAACGACGTCAACATGCTCAAGGACGCGATCGCCACCGGGCTCTACAAGGCGAGCCAGTACCTGCTCGAGGCCATTGTGACGCTCACGATCCTGATCGCCATCTCCTGGCGGCTGACGCTCGTCGCCGTGGCCGTCCTCCCGCCGATCACCTGGATCGTCGTCACGATCGCCGGCAAGCTCCGGCGCGTGAACCGCGAGCGGCTGCGGAAGTTCGGGGACGTGACGAGCACGCTCCAGGAGAACGTCGCCGGGATCCGCGTCGTCAAGGCGTTCGGCGCCGAGGGCTACGAGCGCGAGCGGTTCGCGCGCGACAACCGCGGCTACTTCCGAAACATCGTGCGCTCGAAGAAATACGCGCTCATGGGGACGCCGCTCTCGGAGCTCCTGCTGGCGGGGGCCGTGGTCCTGATCCTGTGGATCGGCGGGCGGATGATCCTGGTCTCGGGCACGCTGTCTCCGGAGACGTTCTTCGTGTTCCTGGTGGCGGCGCTCAAGCTCTCGAGCCCCATCAAGTACCTGTCCAAGCTCAACGAGGACGTCCAGCCCGCGCTGGCGGCCTGCGAGCGGATCTTCGGCATCCTCGACACCGAGCCGGAGGTCCGGGAGGCGGAGGGCGCGCGGCCGGTGCGCTCGTTCGAGGACCGGATCGAGTACCGGGACGTGTCGTTCACCTACGAGGACGCCTCCGGTCCGGTGCTGCATGACATCTCCTTCACGGTGCGGAAGGGCGAGGTCCTGGCGCTGGTCGGGCAGTCGGGCGGCGGAAAATCGACGATCGTCGACCTGCTGCCGCGCTTCTACGATCCCCTGTCCGGCGCGATCCTGTTCGACGGCGTCGATCTGCGGGATCTCAAGCTCGCCGATCTGCGCGCTCAGCTCGGCATCGTGACGCAGGAGGTGATCCTGTTCCACGACACGGTGGCGGCCAACATCGCCTACGGGTCGTCGCCCGACGTCGAGCGCCTGCGAGAGGCAGCCCGCGCCGCCAACGCGCTGGAGTTCATCGAGGAACTGCCCGAGGGGTTCGCGACCATGGTCGGCGAGCGCGGGATCCGGCTCTCCGGCGGCCAGCGCCAGCGGCTCGCGATCGCGCGCGCGATCTACCGCAATCCGCCGATCCTGATCTTCGACGAGGCCACCTCGGCGCTCGACACCGAGAGCGAGATGCTGGTGCAGCAGGCGATCGCGCGGCTCATGGAGAACCGCACCTCGATCGTGATCGCGCATCGGCTCTCGACCGTCCTCCACGCCGACAACATCGTCGTGGTGGAGGACGGCCGCATCGTGGAGCGCGGAACGCACGCCGAGCTGATGGAGCTGGAAGGCCGCTACAGCCAGCTCTACGAGCTCCAGTTCGCCGACCTGCCGGCGTGAGGCGGAAGCGCCTCTCGCTCCCCCTCGATCCCAGCGCCGTACGCCGGGCGCTCTTCGTCCGGCTGCGGCGGTTCGGCGACACGATCCTCATGGCGCCGGCGCTCGCCGCCTTCAAGGCCTGGGCGCCGGAGTCCCGCCTGGGCGTCGTCGTCCAGCCCGGCTACTCGGCGTTCCTCGACCTGCTGCCCTACGTCGACGAGGTCCTGATCGCCGGAGCCGGGCCCGGAGGGGCGAGCCGGGCGCTGGCCGAGGTCCGGGCGTGGGCCCCCGATGTCACCGTCGACTTCCACGGCGGATCGCGCGCGGCGGCGCTCACGTTCGCCAGCGGCGCCGCGCTGACCGTGGGCGAATGCCGCTTCCGCTGGCCGGTCTACGACATCCGCGTGCCGCGCGCCGAATGGCTCTTCGGCCTCGGTCGCCGCGCGCACACGGTGGAGAACCACCTGGCGCTCGTGGCGGCTCTCGGGGTGCCGACGGCGGGCGCGCGCCTCTCGCTTCCGGTCGATGCCGCCGCCGAGCGCGCGGTCGCGGCGCGGCTGTCGGCGGCGGGGGTCTCCCCCGGCCCGCTGGCGGTCCTGTTCCCGACGACGACCCTCCGCGGCAAGCAGTGGCCGGTCGCGCGCTGGATGGAGCTCGCCCAGCGCCTGGCCGCGGCGGGCGCCGGGGCCGTCGTGCTCCAGTTCGCGCCGCACGAGTCCGACCTCGTCGCGATGGCGCGACGCCGGGCGCCCGGCGCGCACGTGCTCGAAGGCCTCCCGTTGTCCGAGCTGTCGGCGCTCGTGGCTGCGTCCAGCCTCGTCGTCTCCCAGGACTCCCTCGGCATCCATCTGGCCGCGGCGCACGAA
>DASSBK010000261.1:0-9609 GCA_035698825.1 Gemmatimonadota bacterium | reverse complement strand
GGCGGAAGGGGAGGAGCGCGGCGGCGAGCGTGGGCGTCTCCGTCAGGAGCGCCGCCCTCCGCGCGTGATGGGGGATGCCGCGGCGCGAGAGCTCGCGGGCCACCCGGCGCGCGTTGGCGGCGCCGCCGGCCAGCACGATCGAGAGCTCCTCGGGCCGGGCGCCGGCATCGATCCGGGCCCGCGCCCAGTCGGCGACGTGCCGCGCTTCGCCGGTGGGATGATCGGGCGCCGCGAAGCGGACGCGTCGAGGCGTGTCCTCCCGGTCGGGATAGGCGATCTCGATGTCGAGCGCGGGATCGTCCAGCCGCTCCCAGAGGTGGACGAACGGAAACGCGTACGCGGTCGCGTCGGGATCGTCGGGCTGGAAGGGAATCCGCACGCGCACGCGCCCGGCGCGGAGGGCGACCGCGGTCAGGAGCTCCCCCTGGAGCGGGCTCACGTCGTAGAGACCCCTGACCTCGAAGGCGTCGAGCTTCGAGTCCGGCCACGCCCCGGTCCGCGCGATTTCGGTCGCGGCGCGGAGGGCGTCAGCCTGGTCCCAGCGGCCGACCGCCTCGAGTCGCCGCTCGAACGCGTCGAGCGTGGCGGCGAGGGCCTGGAGCCGCCGGTTGCCTGGGACGGCGGTCACGAGATCGGCGGCACTGAGACCCGCGCCGCGGATCTCGCGGATCGCCGCGCCGATCGCCCGCGATGCCCCCGGACCCTCGGCTCCCGGTCCGAAGAGCCGTCGCACCTCGGGTTCCAGCGTCTCGACGATGTCGTCGAGGAGAAACGCGGCCGCGAGGTCGGTCAGGCGGTCGCGAGGCGCGGGATGCGCGGCGAGGACCCGGTCGAGGAGCTCGGGAAGCGTGAGGATGTCGGCGGTCCACGCCGCGCGCGAGCCGAGCCCGCTTCCGGCGCCGTTCGCGGCGGCCATGGCCGCGTCGGCGACCCGCGCGGCGACGCGGCGCGAGGGGACGACGATCAGCACGGGACGAGCTCGGCCAGCGCGCGCGCGATCCTGCGCTGGGCGGTGGGCAGGGCGCGGCGCGCGGGATCGGGATCCTCCCAGGCGGCCGCCGTCCATCCGCCGGCAACCACGGCGGCGGGGTCCGGTGCGGGTTCGGCCTCCGATTCGAACAGGAACGCGCGATAGACGTGGTGGCGGTGCGAATAGGCGTGCGCGACCTCGGCGAACGAGCGCACGCGGGTCGCCGAGTCGACGAGCGCCGCCGCCGCGCGCTCCGCCGCCGACCCCGCGTACTCTCCGCGCTCCACCACGCGGCCCGGAAACTCCCACATGCCGCCCAGCATTCCACGCTCGGATCGCCGCACCATGAGTGCGCGTCCCGCAGGGGACACGACGACCGCCACGCCGATCTCGAAGGAGGGGACCGCCGGACGCCGGGGCCGACCCGGGCGCTCTGCTGCGGTGCCGCGAGCGAGGGCCAGGCACGCCCCGGAGAGCGGGCACTCGTCGCAGCGCGGCGAGCGCGGCCGGCAGACGGTCGCGCCCAGCTCGATCAGCGCCTGGTTGAAGTCTCCCGGGCGCTCGCGCGGGATGAGCGGGGCCACGCGCGCCCTCAGCTCCGCCCCGGTGGGATCGGCGAGGTCGAACACCCGCGACAGCACACGCCGCGCGTTGACGTCGATCGCGGGCTCGGGCCTTTCGAAGGCGATCGAGGCGATCGCCCCGGCCGTGTACTCGCCGATGCCGGGCAGCGCGCGCAGCTCCTCGGTCGATTCGGGGAGCTCGCCTCCGGGCCGCTCGCGCACGATGCGGGCCGTCGCGTGGAGGTTGCGGGCGCGCGAGTAATAGCCGAGACCCTCCCACTCGCCGAGGACGTCGTCGATCTCGGCCCGGGCGAGCGATTCGAGAGTGGGGAAGCGCTCGAGCCAGCGCTCGAACCGGGGGATCACGGTCTCGACCCGCGTCTGCTGGAGCATGATCTCCGAGATCCAGACGCGATAGGGGTCGTGATCCCGCCGCCATGGCAGGTCGCGCAGAGCGCCGTCGAACCACGCCAGCAGCGCGCGCGAGAGATCGTCGATGTGCGGGGCCACGGCGCCGAAGATCGGCGCGCCGCCGGGGTGCTTCAAGTTGTAGGCCGGATGAGGCCGGGTTACCTTCGCGAGCCGATGAAGACCCCCGCCCAGATCTTTCGCGAGTACGACATCCGGGGACTCGTGGACGAGGATCTGTCCGACGATCTCGTTCGCTCCCTGGGCCGCGCCTTTGTGACGTTCATGCGCCGCGAAACCGGCTCGGACCGCGTCACGCTCACTCTCGGATGGGACGTGCGGCCCTCCTCCAGGCGTCTGCGGGACGCTCTGACCGAGGGCATGGTGGCGGCGGGCGCGCGCGTCCTCGACGTGGGGCTTGTGCCGACTCCCGTCCAGTACTACAGCTGTCACCGTCTCGCCACCGACGGCGGGGTGATGATCACCGGCAGTCACAATCCTCCCGAGTACAACGGGTTCAAGCTGGGGTATCGCGACCTCCCGCTGTCGGGCGAGGAGATCCAGCGCGTCCGGCAGCTGATCGAGGCCGACGACTTCCTGTCGGGCTCCGGATCGGTCGAGGAGCGCCCCGTCACCGAAGACTACTGCGACATGGTGACATCCAAGGTGACGCTGGCCCGCGAGGTCCGGATCGTGCTCGACCCCGCGAACGCCTGCGGCGCCCTGTTCGCCGGAGACCTGCTGGAGCGGGTCGGCGCGAGGGTCGACCGCCTCTACGACGAGGTCGACGGCACGTTCCCCAACCACCATCCCGATCCCACGGTCGACGCGTACGTCGTCGACCTCCAGAAGCGCGTCGTCGAGATCGGGGCCGAGATGGGGATCGGGCTCGACGGCGACTGCGACCGGATCGGGGCCGTCGATGCCACGGGGCGGCTCGTGCGCGGCGACCAGCTGACCGCGGTCTTCGCGCGCCAGCAGCTCGAGCGCACGCCCGGCGCGACGATCCTCTACGACGTCAAGTCGTCGCGGGCCCTGGAGGAGGACATCCGCGCGCACGGCGGGGTGCCCTTCATGTGGAAGACGGGACACAGCCACGCCAAGCTGAAGATGAAACAGGAGGGTATCCCGTTCGGCGGCGAGATGAGCGGCCACCTGTTCTTCTTCGACGACTACTGGGGGTTCGACGACGCCATCTACGCCGCGTGCAAGCTGTGCGAGATCGTCTCGAAGTCGGAGTCGTCGCTCGGCGAGATCGTCGGGTCGCTCGCCGACTACCCGTCGACCCCCGAAGTGCGGATCGAGACCACCGAGGACAGGAAGTGGAAGATCGTGAAGGAGGCCAAGGAAACGTTCGGCGCGCGGTACGACACCGTCGACATCGACGGGGTCCGGATCTCCTTCGACGAGGGCTGGGCGCTGCTGCGCGCATCGAACACCCAGCCGGTCATCGTCCTGCGCGCGGAAGGGAACAACGAGTCCGGGCTCGCTGCCATCAAGGGTCGGATGGAGGAATTCCTCGCGAAGCACGGGATCGAAGAGATTCCTTGGGGCGGCTGAACCGCAGGTTCGCGGTCATTCTGGGGGGAGTCGTCCTCCTGGCGTTGATCGTGGTGGGGTCGGGAGTCGACACGCTCGTCGACGTGCTGTGGTTCGGCGAGCTCGGATACGAGGAAGTCTACTGGACCGCGTTCAGGGCGCAGCTGGCCGTCCGAGTCGTCGCCGGCGCCGTCATCTTCCTGTTCTTCTTCGTCAATCTGCGTCTTGCCGCGTCGTCGTTCGGGTCGATCCGGCGCCGCATCTCGAACATCGAGATCCACGAGGAGATCCCCGGGAAGTGGCTCACCCTGACCGCGCTCGCGGCGGCGGCCTTCCTGGCCTTCCTGTTCAGCGCGGCCGTGAGCGGGCACTGGCTGGAGGTCCTCGTCTGGACGAAGCGCCAGCCGTTCGACCTCGTGGAGCCGCTGTTCTCGAAGAACGTGGGCTTCTACGTCTTCACCCTGCCGCTCCTGAGGCTCGCGCAGAACCTGGCGTTCCTCCTGCTCATCGCGGCGCTGGTCATCCTGGGCGTCCTCTACGTGACCAGCGGCGGGCTCGAGATCTCGGAGAACAGGATCCGCTTCCGGTCGGGGCCCCTGCGTCACGTCGTTGCCAACATGGCGCTCCTGTTCCTGGTGCTGGCCTGGGGCTACCGGCTCGACCTGTACGAGCTCCTGTTCTCCTCGCGCGGAATCGTCTACGGCGCCTCCTACACCGACGCCCACGCTCAGGTGCTGGGCTATCGCGTGCTGGTCGCGCTGTCGCTGGCCGGGTTCGGCGTGACGGTATACGACGTCGTGCGGGGACGATACGGCCTCGCGCTGACCGCCTTCGGCGCGCTGATCATCGGCGCGATCGTGTTCAAGGGGATCTACCCTGGCGCCGTGCAGCAGTTCGAGGTCGAGCCGAACGAGATCAACAAGGAGGCTCCCTACATCGCGCGCAACATCGCCTACACGCGTCACGCGTTCGATCTCACCTCCATCGAGGAGCGGCCCTTCGATGTGGCCGGGAGTCCGTCGCCGGAGGCGCTCGGCCAGGCCGACAGGACGCTGTCCAACATCCGCCTGTGGGACTGGCGGCTTCTGCTCGACTCCTACAGCCAGCTGCAGGAGATCCGCCTCTACTACGAGTTCGAGGACGCCGACGTCGACCGCTACGATCTGGGCCAGGGACCGCGCCAGGTCATGCTGTCGGCGCGCGAGATGGCCGTCGAGGAGCTGCCGCCTCAGTCTCAGACCTGGCAGAACCAGCACCTGATCTTCACCCACGGATACGGCCTCGTCATGAGCCCGGTGAACGAGGTGACGAACGAAGGGCTGCCGAAGTTCTTCCTCTCCGACATCCCCCCGACGGCGCAGGACACGCTCGCCGAGAGGCTGCGCGTGACGCGGCCCGAGATCTACTTCGGCGAGCGCACGTTCAATTACGCGCTGGTGGCGACGCAGGAGCACGAGTTCGACTATCCGCAGGGCGACCAGAACATCTACACGTCCTACGCCGGGACCGGCGGGCTGAGGATCGAGTCCTGGTGGAGAAAGGCCCTCTTCGGCTGGTATCTGGGATCCCTCAAGTTCCTCCTGACCGATGCGATCGACGCCGACTCGCGGCTGTTGCTCAACCGCCAGATCCACGAGCGGATCCGCCGACTGGCTCCGTTCCTGGAGTACGATGCCGATGCGTATCTGGTCCTGCTGGACGGCCGCTTGCTGTGGGTGCAGGACGCGTACACGGTTTCGGACCACTATCCGTACTCGGAGACGGTATCCACGTTCGGCGACCGCGTCCGGCTCAACTACATCCGCAACAGCGTCAAGGTCGTCGTGGACGCCTACCACGGAAGCGTGACGTTCTACGTGTGGGATCCCGAGGACCCGATCCTGGCCGCGTACCGCGCGGTCTTTCCCACGCTCTTCGTGCCCGCCGATTCCATGCCCGCGGGGCTCCGCGCGCACATGCGGTATCCGGAGGACCTGTTCACGATCCAGGCCGAGGTCCTCAGGTCGTATCACATGGAGGACGCCAAGGTGTTCTACAATCGTGAGGACCTGTGGAACATCCCCAACGAGATCTATCAGGGTCAGCCGCAGACGATGGCGCCGTACTACGTCCTCGTGCAGCTGCCCGACGACGAGCAGCTCACCTTCCAGCTCGTGCTGCCGTTCACGCCGAACCGTCGCGACAACATGATCTCCCTCCTGGCGGCGAAGTCCGATCCCGACAACTACGGCCAACGCGTGGTCTACGAGTTTCCCAAGGACCGGCTGATCTACGGCCCCATGCAGATCGAGGCCCGGATCGATCAGGATCCCGTGATCAGCGAGCAGATCACGCTCTGGAGCCAGAAGGGGTCCAGCGTGATCCGCGGGAACCTGCTGGTCATCCCGTTGGGCAACAGCGTGCTGTACGTCGAACCGCTCTTCCTGCAAGCGCAGCAGAGCCAGCTCCCCGAGCTCACGCGGGTGATCGTCACGTACGGGACGCACATCGCGATGGAGCCGACGCTCGAGGCGGCGCTGCTCCAGCTGGTGAGGCGGTCGGCGGGCTCGGCCGCGGCGCTGGAGGTGGCCCAGGAGATCGGGCTGGTCGAGCCGGGGGCGCTGCCGCCGGTAGAGCAGCCCGCGGGAGTGGAGCCGTCGCCACCGAGCGCGGCCGCCCTCGCGGCCGAGGCCAAGGGCGCGTACGACCGGGCGGTCGCCGCCCAGCGCGCCGGCGACTGGGCCGCCTACGGGGAGGCCCTCGATGAGCTCGGCCGGATCCTCGAAGATCTCGTCGCGGAGTAGACGCCCGTGCAGATGACGACATCGATGACCGCGTCGGAGTTGTCGCTCATCGATCAGGCGTTCACGCGCGCTTCGGGCGCAGAGCGGATCGAAGGCAACCGCGTCCGACTCCTGCGGGACGCGGCCGAGAACTACCCCGCGTGGCTGGAGGCCATCGCCGCGGCCGAGCACTACGTCTACTTCGAGTGCTACATCATCCGGGACGACGCCTCGGGCAAGCTCCTGGCGGACGCGCTCGCCTCGCGCGCCCGGGACGGCGTGAAGGTACGCCTCCTCTACGACTGGGTCGGCGCGCTGGGGAAGACGTCGCGGCGGTACTGGCACGATCTGCGCGCGGCGGGCGTCGAGGTGCGCTGCTTCAATCCGTTCCGTGTGACGAGCCCGCTCGGATGGGTGCGCCGGAACCACAGGAAGAGCCTGGTGGTGGACGGTGTGACGGGATCGATCACGGGGCTCTGCGTGGGGGACGAGTGGGCAGGGGATCCGGAACGGGAGATCCCGCAATGGCGTGACACGGGGATCGAGGTCGAGGGCCCGGCCGTCGCTCGCGTCGAGCGCGCGTTCGCCGAGCTCTGGGCCCAGGTCGGGCCGCCGATACCGGCCGGAGAGCGCCGGTCGGAGCCCGTTCCGATGGCGGGCGAAGTCGCCATGCGGGTGGTGGCGAGCGAGCCGTACCGCGCCGAGCTCCTACTCCTCGACCAGCTGGTCGCCAGTGCGGCGCGCGAGACCCTCTGGCTGGCGGATGCCTACTACTCCGGCGTGCCCTCGCACGTGCAGGCGCTCCGCTCGGCTGCGCTGGACGGAGTGGACGTCAGGCTCCTCCTTCCGGGGGCCACCGATCTGCCCGTCGTGCGCGTCCTCTCCCGCGCAGGATACCGCGCCCTGCTCGAGGCCGGCGTCCGGATCTTCGAATGGAACGGACCCATGCTCCATTCCAAGACCGCGGTCGCCGACGGGCGGTGGGCCCGAGTCGGATCGAGCAACCTCAACCTGGCGAGCTGGCTCGCGAACTACGAGCTGGACGCGGTGATCGAGGACACGGGCTTCGCGGAGACGATGGAGGAGCAGTACGAGGTCGACCTCGCCAATTCGACCGAGGTCGTCCTGGGAAGCACGCGGCGTCGGAGCGTTCGGCGGAAGCGGAGCCGGGGAAGCGCGGGCCGCATGGCCCTGGTCGGACTAAGGATCGGCAACACGCTGTCGGCCGCGGTGACGAGCCACCACACGCTGGCCGCCCAGGAGGCGGGGATCGTTGCCGGCGCGGGTGGTCTGGCGATGGTCGCCGCGATCGTCGCGGCTCTCTGGCCCAGGTTGATCGCGATCCCATTCGCGGTCGCCATCGGCTGGCTGGGGATCGCGCTCATGCTGCGGGCGTACGGGATGCGCCGCGGCGCTGGTCGGGCCGGCGGACACGGGAAGCCCTCTTCCGCGGAGAATCCGCGGGGCTGATCCTCAGGTGCTCTGCACCGACTTCCGCTCGTGGATCCGATTCGCGAGCTCGACCCGGTTCTGGATGCCGAGCTTCTTGAAGATGTTGTGGACGTGGATCCGCACGGTCCCGTCGGCGATTCCGAGCTTCTCCGCGATCTCCTTGTTCTGCAGGCCCGAGGCCACACCCTCGGCGATCTCGCTCTCGCGCGGTGTCAACCCGCCGTCGCTCGAGTTCCCGTTCGCCGCGATGTTCAGCGCTCGCTCCACCAGCTGCACGGAGACCCAGCGGCCGCCGGCCGCCACCGCCTTCACGCAGTCGAGGAGCACGGTGGACGCCTCGTCCTTCATGAGGATTCCATCTACGCCCAGGCGAATCGACTCGGTCAGGTCCTCGGAACCCAGTTCCCCCGCCAGGAGGACCACGCGAGTCGGCAGGCCTTGCTCGCGCACGAACTCGAGGATCTCGATCCCCGATCTTCCCGGCATGACCGCGTCGAGCACCGCCACGTCGGGGGCCTTCTGTCGAATCGCCTCGAGCGCGGCATGGCCGTCCAGATCGCGCGACAGGATCTCGACGTCCGGGGTCCGGGCGAGGATGGATGCCAGCCCTTCGAGCACGACGGGATGGTCGTCGGCGATGGCTACGCGAATGGACATCGTCCCCTCCGAAGACGACAGGTTCTATAACGCGAATACTACACCCTATCATATAGAATGATCTCCCGGCCGTCAAGGGGAGACTTCTATGAGGTTAGGACTAGGGCATACGCGGTCCCTCGGGGGGTACGAATGTCGCATGGGGGAACGGGCGTACGACCGCTAGTCTGGGGTCATGCGAGGGATCCCCAGACGAGTGCTGGCGCGTTGCCAACGGACCGGAAGGTGGCTGGACACGGGTCTCGTGGTCCGCGACGACACCTTCGAGCGCCTGGCCCGGATCGAGTCCCGGGTCTTCTGCCCCTCGTGCGCTGCGATCCACCGCTGGGACCGGCAGAGCGCCGTCCTCGAGGGAGACATTCCCGGCGACCTGGAAGGAACGACGAACCGCCCGCTCTGACTCGGCGCTCTCAGCCTGTCACTGGTATTTCCAGTGGCGGGGCTTTCCCTCCGCCATCCACTCGATCGCCGTGGCCAGCCGCTTCCGGCGCGTCTCCTCGCGCTTGGCCTCTGCGATCCACTCCACGTACTCGCGGCGGTGGCTGGGGCTGAAGGCGTCGAACGCCGCCCGCGCCCGAGCGTTCTTCTCGAGCGCCTTCTCGAGGTCCGAAGGCACCTCGACGGGGGGCCTGGGCGGTCGGATGCTGCGCGGGGCCTTCACTCCCTGCTCGTTCAGCTTGATCGCCTTCTTCAACCACGCGGTCAGCGTCTTCTTCGGGGGGAGGTCGGAGAGGCTCTCGATCCTCCCCAGCTGACCCATCGCCTCGTCGCTCGGGTTCTCGACCACGAGCTTGTCCTTCCAGAACACGAACGCGCAGTGACGCTTGAAGGCGGCCATGCCGCAGACCGGGCCCTTGTAATCGAAATAGGGAGCCCCCCATTTGATCGTCTCCTCGACGTCGGGGCAGACGGAGTGGACGACCTCCCGGAGACGAGTCAGGATCGGCTGCGCGAAGTCGGCGGATTTTTCGATGTAGGCGTCGACACGCGGGTCTCGGGTTCCCATTCGGCCTCCCGGTTGAGCGCCAGTGAGCGGTCGGGTCGCGGGCATCCAGTATCGGAACAGGCCCCGGCGAAACGCAACGGCCGGCAGCTCGACGTCCTCGCCGGTTGAACCCGCATCCTGGTGGGCCTAGCTTAGTCGCCCATTTCGGGTCCGCGGCCGGGGGTTGCCGGCCGCGCCGCTCATGCCTGCGTGCGCGCCGCACGGGCACATCGCTCCACCTCGAAAGGACGACATGAAGATCCACGAGTATCA
>DASSBK010000260.1:0-3252 GCA_035698825.1 Gemmatimonadota bacterium | reverse complement strand
GGAGCTCGGCTGTGGGTTCACGCACGAGAACGGCGGCTACCGCCTGGCGCGCTGCGGAGGCGCCACGCGGAAGAGGCTGCTGCAGGTCGGGGACCGCACCGGCCATGCGATCACCAAGGCGCTTCGCGAGCAGCACGACGCGGGCGATGCCGCGACCTTCGCGCACCACAGGCTCGAGGCGCTCGAGCCGGACGCCGTGGGCTGGCGGGCGTCGTTCGCGACACCCGAGGGCGCCGCGGTCGTGTCCGCCGGGGCGGTGGTGCTGGCCTCGGGAGGCCGCTGCTACGCGGAGGCGGGACGACGGGGTGAGCTCTCCACGAACCACCCGAACGCGACGGGTGAGACGACACGTATAGCCTGCGAAGCAGGAGCCGAGGCGCGCGACCTCGACGCGCTCCAGTACCACCCGAACGGCGGCGCCTGGCCGCCCACGATGCAGGGCTACTCGATCCCCGAGACGACCCGCTCGTACGGAGCCGTCCTCCTCAACACGGACGGTGAGGAGTTCACGGACTCGCTCGGCCCGCGCGACGAGGTCTCGCAGGCGATCTTCGACGAGGTCGAGGCCGGCCGCGGCGTGACGACCGAGGACGGGCGGCCAGCCGTATGGCTCGACACGACGAGGATTGCGGAGGCCGATGCGGAGATCTCGCTCCCGTACATGCTGCGGCGTTATCGAGGCGCGGGTATCGACCCACTCGCCGAGCCAATCCTCACGTACCCGGTCCTCCACTACCAGAACGGCGGCCTTGTGATCGACGCGCGGGCCGAGACGACGCTCGAGGGCGTGTTCGCGTGCGGCGAGATCGCCGGCGGGACGCACGGCCGGAACCGCATGATGGGGAACAGCCTCCTCGAGTGCGTCGTGTTCGGGCGCCGCGCGGGGAAGGCCGCAGCCGAGAAGGCGAGAGGCTGAGAGCCATGCCGACCACGACCGTGAGCCTCGACGAGACCGTCCTCGAGGCGGCCGCGCACCTGTATGTGTGGGCGCTGAAGGACATCCCGCAGGATCTGCGCGACGCCCTCTCCGCTGCGCGGGCGCGCGAGACGTCCGTCACCGGCATTCGCGTGCTCGAGACGATCACGCGGAACGTGGAGATCGCGGACGAGCAGAAGAACCTCGTCTGCCAGGACACCGGGATCGCGGTCTACTACTGCCGCGTGGGCGAGCATTTTCCGCTGCATCCGGTGCGGATCTACGCGGCGCTCAAGTCCGGCACCGAGCGCGCGACGCTCGAGCATCCGCTGCGGTCGAACACGGTGCACACCCTGACGCGGGAGAACACCGGCGCGAACGTGGGGTACCGGGTGCCGATCGTGCACTGGGACTTCGTGCCTGACTGGGACGGGCTCGACGTGAAGTGCGTGCCGAAGGGCTCCGGCTCCGAGAACATGACCTTCCTGAAGATGCTCGTCCCGGCCGACGGGGTTGCGGGGATCAAGCGGTTCGTGCTCGAGTCGATCGTGGAGGCGGGCGGTAAGCCGTGCCCGCCGGGGATCGTCGGGATCGGGATCGGCGGCTCGGCGGACTACGCGATGCACCTCGCGAAGGAGGCGATCGCGCGTCCGGTCGGCTCGCGCAACCCCGACCCGCTCGTCGCCCAGCTCGAGGAAGAGCTGTACGAGCTCCTCAACGAGACCGGCATCGGCCCGATGGGGCTCGGCGGCGACGTGACCGTGCTGCAGTGCCACATCGAGCACGCCGATACGCACATGACCCTCAATCCGGTCGCGGTGAACTACCAGTGCTGGGCGGCGCGACGCGCATCGGCTCACATCGCCGCGGACGGCACCGTCGACTTCGACCGGGAGGCGTGAGGTGACCGCGAGCTGTCAGACGCGCGCGGCCGACTACACACGCGCCATGCCCTCCCCACGGACGGGGATGGCCGAGATCGGCGCGACGCGTCCCGTAGGGACAGCTGTGGACGAGATTCTCCAGAATCGGCACAGATCCGCGCCCCACTCGGGTTTAGAATCGTCTCCGAGGGCGGCGGGAGGCTTCCCCACCCAGGGTGGGGGTTCGGGGTTGTGCGCTCGAAGCACGCGCGGACCGAGCGGAGCGGTGGTCTGATGGCGCGGCACGAGATCACGTTCCCGGTCGCCGGGCCCGCGGAGATCGCGAAGCTCCGCGCGGGCGACGAGGTGGTCGTCCAGGGGCACATCATCGGGATCCGCGACCGCACCCAGATCCGGATCTTCGACGAGGGGGTCGAGCCGCCGATGGACCTGCACGGCGCGTTCCTTCTCCACACGGCGCCGGGTGTGCGCAAGCTGGGCCCGGGCCGCTACGAGAAGGTCTGCATCGGCACGACGACGAGCGCCCGCATGGTGCGCTTCACCGAGGGGCTCGGCGCGCAGTACGGCGTGCGGGCGATCTGCGGCAAGGGCGGCTTTCCGGACGACGCGATCGAGCCGATGCAGCGGCTCGGGATGGTCTACTTCGCGATCGTCGGCGGCGCCGCGGCGCTCGAGACGACGCAGATCGAGGAGATCGAGGAGGTCGAGTGGGAGGACCTCATGCCCGAGTGCCTCTGGCGCTTCCGCGTTAAGGACTTCGGGCCGCTCACGGTCGGGATCGACTCCCACGGGACGTCGCTCTATCACGACGTCCAGGAGGCGGCACGGAAGCGATTGGAGGATCTCTATGCGCGGCTCTGAAGACGGCACGAACGGGTTCCTCGACGTCCCCGCCCGCACTCCCAAGCCCCGGGCGAGGGGACTGACGCACGTCATCGACAAGGGGCTGAACCTGCGCGACATCGAGGGGCTGTTCGACACGGCCGGCCAGTACGTCGACATCGTCAAGCTCGGCTGGGGCACGTCGTACGTCACGAACAACCTCGAGAAGAAGATCGCGCTCTACCGCTCGCTCGAGACCCCGGTGGTGTGCGGCGGCACGCTCTTCGAGGCCGTCGTCGTGCGCGGCAAGCTCGACGAGTACCGCTCGTGGCTCTCGGAGAACCGCTTCTCGCACGTCGAGGTCTCGGACGGGACGATCGACCTGCCGCGCGAACGCAAGCTCGAGCTGATCGCGGAGCTCGCCCAGGACTTCGTCGTCCTCTCCGAGGTCGGCTCGAAGGACGCCGAGACGGTATACGCGCCCTACCAGTGGGTCGACTGGATGCGGGAGGAGCTGGCCGCCGGGGCGTGGAAGGTGATCACCGAGGGGCGCGAGGGCGGCAACGCCGGCATCTACCGGCGCGACGGCGAGATGCGGACGGGCCTGATCGACGAGATCGTCCACTCGAT
>DASSBK010000259.1:0-2443 GCA_035698825.1 Gemmatimonadota bacterium | reverse complement strand
CGCTTTCCGATCCCGACCCCGGGCTCGGGTCTCCAGCCGCGGCGGCGGCGGGTTCCGACGTCACCGGCGCGCGGGGCGCGACGAGGAGTGGAGGGATCTCCTCCGGGCTCGTCGGAACCAGGAGCGTGACCACGTCGTCGTCCGGCGAACGGACGGGAAAGGGAACGATGAGGAGTGCTGCGACGTGGAGGGCAAGGGCGGCGAGGAGCGCGACCGCGCGGAGGCGCCGGGGCAGCGGCGGGTGCGGGAGCTGCATGATCGGCATTGGTACGACTAAGACCCCGCGCCGACGCGGTTTGTTCGACCGTGAGCCCGGTCTATATTCCCCGCGATGGCGCGCCACGCGGGGAACGAAGACCAGAAGGAGCCCTCGGGGGAGCAGGAGGCGCGTGCGCTTCCATACGAGCCCGACGCGCTCCAGGGGATCAGCCGGCAGAGCGTCGAGTGGCATCACGACAGCTACTACGCCTCGCTCCTGAAAGGACGCGCGGCGGCGGAGAAGAAGCTCGCCGAGATGCACGAGAAAGACGACTGGTCGGACATCCGCGGCGTCAAGCGGAACGAGAGCCACAACGCGAACGGTCAGATCCTGCACGAGATCTACTTCGCGATCCTGGGAGGGGACGGCGAGGCCGAGCAGGACCTGCCGGTTCGCATGCGGAGCGAGAAGGACTTCGGAAGCTTCGAGGCGTGGAAGGCCGAGCTCAAGGCCGTCGCGGCGCAGGCGCGAGGCTGGGCGATCACGTGCTGGGACCCCTCCGACGGCCGGCTCCACGTCTACCTGACCGACGGGCACGACATCGGCGCGGTGTGGGGCGCGCAGCCGATCCTCCCGCTCGACGTCTCCGAGCACGCCTACTACTACGACCACGGGCCGAACCGCGCCGCATACGTCGAGGCGTTCCTCGCCAATCTGAACTGGAAGGCGATCGACCAGTACTACCGGCGCGCCGCCGGGCTCTGACCGCGCGCAGGGCCGAGCTGCTCGTCGTGGCGGGAGAGCCGTCCGGCGACGCGCTCGGAGCCGAGCTCGTACGGGCGATCCGCGCGGTCCGGCCAGGGACGTCGTTCTTCGGCGCCACCGGCCCGGAGCTCGACTCCGCGGATGTCGAGCGGGTCGTCGACACGCGCGAGCTGTCGGTCATGGGACTCTTCGAGGTACTCGAGCGGCTGCCGGCCGCCTGGCGGGCGCTCGCCCGGCTCGAGGAGGCGGCGTCCGATCGACCGGCCGACGGTGCGATCCTCATCGATTCCCCCGACTTCAACCTGCGCCTCGCCGGCCGCCTCTCGGGCCGCGCCATCCCGGTCGTCCAGTATGTGAGCCCGACCGTGTGGGCGTGGCGGCCCGGGCGGGTGCGGGCGATCGAGCGGAGCGTGCGCCGGCTCCTCGTCACGCTCCCCTTCGAGACCGCGTTCTACGAGAAGACGCGCGTCGACGCGGTCTACGTGGGGAACCCGGCCGTCGATCGGCTCCCGGTGAGGCCCGCTTCCCGCGCCGAGGTCGCCGCGCGCCTGGGCCTCCCCGAGGAAGCGCCGTGGGTGGCGATCGTGCCGGGGAGCCGCGCGGGGGAGCTCGCGCGCGTCGCGCCCGCGCTGGCGGCGGCGGCGGCGCGGGTCGCCGCGGCGGTGCCCGAGGCCGTATTCCTGGCGCCCGTCGCGCCGGGGCTCGGGGCGGGGGTGGTCGCGCACGCACTCTCGGGGGGGCCGCCGGTCGCGCTCGTCGCCGAGAATCGGCTCGAGTGCCTGGGGCACGCGGCCGCCGCGCTCGCCACGAGCGGAACCGCGTCGCTCGAGCTCGCCCTCCTCGGGGTCCCGCACGTGGTCGCCTACCGGGCCTCGCCCGCCACCTACGCCGCGGCGCGGCTCCTCGTCGACACGGACTGGATCGCGCTCCCGAACCTGATCGCCGGAGCGACCGTCGTGCCGGAGTTCGTGCAGCGGCTGGAACCGGCCGCGCTCGCCGCGCCCGTCATCACCTGGCTCGGCGACCCCGCTGCGCGCGCCGAGGTCGTCGAGGGCCTGGCCGGCGTCCGCGCCGCCCTCGGCCCGCCGGGGGTCGCCGCGCGCGCGGCGGCTGCGGCGCTCGAAGCGCTCGGCCTTTGATCGTTTCCGGAACGCGGCGGGTTTGACCCCGACGCTTCGCGCCGCGATCTTGAGCGCGAACCGGCTCGTGCACCGACGCGCTGCGCTCGCAGGTTCCCCCGCCGGTAGGAGAGCTCGATGAGTCGAGTCCACTGGGTCGCGACGCTGAGCCGCGTGTTCTGCGGCATCGTGTTCGTCGTCCACGGCTATCCCAAGATCATGCACCTCTCGGACACCTCCGCCGCCTTCGCCGGGATGGGATTCCCGGGCTGGCTGGCGATCCCGGTCGCGATCTTCGAGTTCTTCGGGGGGATCCTCCTCGTCGCGGGGTTCCTGACCCGGATCCTGGCTGCGCTCTTCG
>DASSBK010000258.1:0-5093 GCA_035698825.1 Gemmatimonadota bacterium | reverse complement strand
AGCCTCGGCGCGCACATGCGGCGCATGGAAGAGGCGGGCTACGTATCGGTCGACAAGGAATTCCGCGACCGCAAGCCGGTCACGTGGTACGCGCTCGCGCCCACGGGCCGCCAGGCGCTCGACGCGCATCTTCGCGCGCTGGAGGATCTGATCGGCCCCGGTTAGGCGTGAAGTGGCTCGTAGCACCGACCACACTAGGTTGCTCAGCCATGCACGAGCCCCATCGTCAGTCCTGGAGACTGCCCGACACGTTCACACTCGAGTCCGGGCGAACCATCGAGAATCCGGTGACCGCGTACGAGACCTGGGGTGCGCCGCGCGGCGACAACGCGGTGCTCCTCACCACGGGCCTGTCCCCCAGCGCCCACGCTGCGCGGCACGACCCCGGGGACGAGCCGGGTTGGTGGGAGGAGATGCTGGGCCCCGGCAAGCCGATCGACACCGACCGCTGGTTCGTCGTCTGCTGCAACGTGCTCGGCGGCTGCCACGGCTCGACCGGACCGTCCTCGAAGAATCCCGCGACCGCCGAGCCGTACGCGCTCGATTTTCCGCTCGTCACGCTGCGCGACATGATGCGCCTTCAGCGCGAGGTGCTGATGCATCTCGGTGTCGATCACCTGCACGCGGTGATCGGCTCCTCCATGGGCGGGATGCTGGCTCTCGAGTACGGCGCGCTCTTCCCCGACGGTGTCGACCGGCTGATCGCGATCAGCGCGTCCGGCATGACCCATCCTTTCGCCATCGCGCTGCGGCACGTGCAGCGGCGCGCGGTCATGCTCGATCCGGCCTGGCGCGGAGGCCGCTACTACGACACGGGCCAGCCGGCCGCCGGTCTCTCGCTCGCGCGCGAGATCGGAACGATCACGTATCGGTCCGACGTCGAGTGGACGAATCGCTTCGGACGCGCGTGGCAGGGCGGGGAGCTGTTCGACTTCGGCGGGCGTTTCGAGGTCGAGTCGTATCTCGAGCATCAGGGCGAGAAGTATCCCCGCTCCTACGACGCGAACTCCTACCTCTACCTCTCGCGGGCCATGGACCTCCATGACCTGGGGAGAGGGCGCGGTGGGCTGGTGGAGGGCGTGGGGCGGATCCGCGCGCGCACGCTCCTGATCGGGGTCACCACGGACGTGCTGATTCCCGTATCGGAGATCGACGAGCTGTCCGCCGCGTTCGTTCAAGCCGGCAGGCCGGCGGAGCGTCTCGTCCTCGACATCGAGACCGGCCACGACTCGTTCCTCATCCATCCCGACGCCTTCGGACCCCCGATCACGGGGTTCCTTACCGCCGAGTAGTCACCCCCCCCCCGGAAAAAAACCCGCTTTCCGTTGCAACCTTGAAACCGTTTCGGCGCTCTCACCGTATGCCAGGACGAGAAGGGTAACCCATACGGAAAGGAGCAATGCCATGCGTACCATCGTTTCGGGACTCTTGGCCGCCGCTGCATACTGGATCGTGATCGCCGCGTTCCTCGCGCTCTCGATGCCGTCGCAGGCGCACATGGAGGCAGTCATCCAGTCCGTCCGATCGACTGAGGTCACCGCCGCCCCGGCCACTTCCCCGCTCGGCTGAGGAAAGCCCCGGCGGGTCCCGGACATCCCCGCGGGACCCGCCGGCGGCGCCTCGGCGCTCGGCGCTTTTCCTCCCATCGGCATACATTCGGGGCGCACCCACCGAGGGAGGAACGATGCTGTTCGAGCGCTTCGAGGATTCCGGCCTCTCCCAGTTCAGCTATGCGGTTGGATGCCCCGGCGCGGGCGCCATCGCGATCGTAGACCCCCGACGCGACGTCGACGTGTACGAGACGTTCGCTGCCGATCATGGCGTCGAGATCACCCACGTCCTCGAGACGCACATTCACGCGGATTTCGCGAGCGGAGCGCGCGAGCTCGCGGAGCGGACGGGAGCCGAGCTCTGCCTGTCGGCATACGACGAGGAAGAGAAATACGATGTCGAGTTTTCGCATCAGGAGCTCGAGGACGGGTCCACGCTGGAGCTCGGATCCGTGCGGATCCGGGCGCTCCACACTCCCGGGCACACGCCCGAGCACCTTTCGTTCCTCGCATTCGACACGCACCGCTCCACGGATGTGCCCGAGGTCATGCTCTCCGGTGATTTCCTTTTCGTCGGCTCGCTCGGCCGGCCCGACCTGCTGGGCGAGGAGAGCAAGCGGGAGCTCGCGCGGCGCCTGTTCCAGAGCGTGCGCGAGAAGCTCGCGCCGCTGCCCGACGGGCTCGAGATCCACCCCGGCCACGGCGCGGGCTCGATGTGCGGCGCCGGAATGAGCGCGCGTCCGCTCTCGACGCTGGGCTTCGAGCGCGTCGCGAACCCGTACCTGGACCCCGCACTCGACGAGAAGGCGTTCGTCGAGAAGATCCTCGCATCGGCGCCTCCGTTCCCACCCTACTATCGGCGCATGAAGACACTCAACGCGGCGGGGCCGCCGATCCTCGGCGATCTCCCGGGCCGGGATCCCATCCCGGTCGGGGAGTTCCACGCCCTGGTCGAGGCCGGCAACGTCGTCGTCGACCTGCGGGACCAGCTCGCGTTCGGCGGCGGGCACGTGCCGGGCGCTCTCGGGATCGGCGTCGACGGCAGCCTTTCTACCTGGGCCGCGTGGGTCGTGCCGTACGACAAGCCGATCCTCCTCGTCGCAGAGACGCCCTTCGCGATCGACCCCGCCGTGCGAGCGCTCGTGCGAGTGGGGCTGGACAGGATCCGCGGCTGGCTCGTGGGGGGGATGAACGCCTGGCGCCAGGAGGGGCTGCCGATCGCCACGCTGCCCCAGATGTCGATCCCCGAGCTCGCCGCGGCGCTCGAGCGGGGAGACGAGGTGAACCTCCTCGACGTGCGCGCGGACGGCGAATGGAGCGGAGGGCACATCGAGGGCGCGGTCCACGTGCACGGCGGGCTCCTCGAAGATCGGCTGGACGAGGTGCCGCGCAACGGGCGTCCGCTGGCCGTGATCTGCGGGAGCGGCTACCGCTCGACCGTCGCGGCCAGCGTGCTCAAGCGCGCGGGGTTCGAGGACGTGCGCAACGTCCCCGGCGGGATGCGGGCCTGGCGGAGCGCGGGCCTCCCGGTCGCGCGCTGACCCCGCACTCCCGCCGCGGGAAGCGAAGCGGTTGGACAACGTCAGCCATACGCTGACCGGCTGGGCGCTCTCGCGCGCGGCCGGGTCCTCGCCGCCGCCCGGCACCACGCTGGCCCTCGTTCTCGCCAGCAACGTGCCCGACATCGACGTCGTCCTCGAGGCGCGCTCCGACGCCGCCTACATCCTCTTCCATCGCGGGCTCACGCACTCCCTGATCGGCCTCGTCGTCCTGCCGGTCGCGCTGGCGGCCGCGCTGTGGTGGGCCTACGGCGGGCGGACGCGATTCGGGTGGCTCGCGCTGGTCTCCGCGGCGGGCGTCGCGATGCACCTCCTGTACGATCTCGTCACGCCCTGGGGCACGATGCTTCTCTACCCCTTCTCGAGCGAGCGCTTCGCGCTCGACTGGCTGTTCATCGTCGACTTCGTGACGTGGGCGCTGCCGGTCGGCGTCCTCGTCGCTTCGCGCCGCCGACCGGAGCGCGGCCGTGCCGCGGTCGCGGTCTGGCTGCTCGCTCTCCTCGCCTACGGCGTCGCGGCGGGAGGGGTCCACGGGCGGGCCGCCTCGGCGGTCGCCGACTCCGAACGGGCGGCCGGCCGCGAGATCGCGGAGGCGTTCGCCTTCCCGCGCCTCGGTGCCCCGTGGCGCTGGAGCGGAATCGGCGTCGCCCCGCCGCAGGCGCCCGAGCCCCGCGTTGCGGTCTACCGCGTGCAAGGAATTCCGACCCTGGCCGCCCTCGCGAACCGGATCGACCGCGGCTTCGAGGACCCGTGGGTGGACCGAGCGCTCGCCACCCGCGAGGGCCAGGCCTATGTGTGGTGGGCGCGGGTTCCCGTGGCGGGCGTCCAACGGACGGACGGCCTGGTGGTCGTCACGCTGCGCGACCTGCGGTTCGGCCGCTCCTTCGCTCCGGCGGCGGAGAGCTGGACGCCGTTCGCGATCGAGTTTCGCTTCGAGGAGCGAACGGGGGGGCTGATCGACGTCTCCTGGTAGATGCATGCGGAAGCCGCTCGGAACGGGACTCCGGTCCCGTGTCCGCCCGATGACATCGTTCCCCCTGGAGGTGGCCCTAGACTGGACACAGAAGCCTCGTCGACCGGACGGGGCTCGGAATCTCGAAGGGAGGAGCATCCATGCGTACGGATGAGCGAATTCTCGGCGAAGAGGAGCGGACGGCGACGAAGATTCCCCACACCCTTTCGGCGACCACGATCATCGGGGACCCGGTGGTCAACGAGTACGGCGAGGACCTGGGGAAGATCGAGGAGCTGATGATCGACCTGGATCACGGACGGGTGGCCTACGCGGTGCTGTCGTTCGGCGGCTTGTTCGGGATCGGCGACAAGCTGTTCGCGGTCCCGCTCGAGGCGATGCGTGTCGATCCCGAGAACCACCGCTTCGTCCTCGACGTCGAGCGGGAGCGCCTCGATGAGGCGCCCGGGTTCGACAAGGACGACTGGCCGGACGCCGCCGACCTCGAGTATCGCCGCGCCGTGTTCGTCTATTACGGACACGACCCGTACTGGGAGTAGCATCGCGAGCGCCGGAAGGAGCGTCGCGCGCAGGGGAAGCATCGCCGCCATCGCCGTGGCGTCGGCGGTGGTGCTGGTCGGCTCGATCGCCGGCGCGGTCGCCGGGATCGAGCCCTTCGCGACCTGGCTCTACCCTCTGGCGTGGTATCCCACCCTGGCACTCCTGGAAGCGGCCGTCGTCTCGCGCGGCGGCCGCTTCTTCCTCGGCCGTCCCGCATTCCTGGCCAGCGCGCTCGCCTGGTCGGTGCCCTTCTGGCTCTTCTTCGAGCTCCTGAACCTGCGGCTCGAGAACTGGTACTACGTCTCCCTGCCGCGGGACGCCGCGGCGCGATGGCTGGGCATCGCGCTCTCGTTCGCGACCGTCATTCCCGCGATCCTCGTCACGGAGCGGCTCCTCGACGCACTCGGGGTCGCGGACACGCTCCGGACCCGCAGCATCCGAATGCCCCGCGGCCGGATCCTTCCCGCGATC
>DASSBK010000257.1:0-22670 GCA_035698825.1 Gemmatimonadota bacterium | reverse complement strand
GCGCCGTGATCGGAGGCGCGATGGGCTGGCTGCTGGCCCGGATCTACAACCGGCTGGCGCGCGGTCTCAGCTCCCAGGCGTAGCCAGCGGCGTTGGCGATCTGGGACAGCACGAGGAGCGCCGACATCCATGCCTTGCCCTGCAGGCGCCGTCGCCATGGGAAGAGGATCAGGTTGCGGTAGAAGGTCGCCGGCTCGGGAATCGGCGCACTCCCTCGCAGGCGATGGAAGTGCGCCGCCCCGCGGCCGTAGGTGAAGTGCTGGCGCAGGAAGCTGCGCGGTCCCAGGCGGTGGGAGTGGAGAACGACCGCGTCCGGTGCGTACACCAGCTGCCCGCCCGTCCGCACCCACCGCAGACAGATCTCCCGGTCCTCGCCGCCGGCGCGTGCGAAGCGCGGATCGAACCCTCCCAGGCGCTCGAAGTGCCCTCGCGGCAATGCCAGGTTGCTGGTCGTGAACATGGGGTCCTGCCGGGAACCCGTGTTGTAGTAGCTGTAGAGGTAGTCGATCAGCGCCTGGCTGGCACTGGAGTAAGGGTTCCCGCGTAGCGCGTTGACGGTGCGGCCACCCACTCCGGCGCCGGGAGCGGCGGCCCATGCGCGTTCGAGGGCGTCAAGCCAGTCGGCGGCTGGCGCGCAGTCGTCGTCGAGGAAGACGAGGAATTCGCCCCGGGCCTCGGACGCCCCGCGGTTGCGGGCGATGCCCGGCCCGGCCGGGGGCTGACGTACGATCCGCGCGCCCGCCCGCGCGGCCGCCTCCGAAACCGCCGAATCGACCGAATGCCGCCCGCCGTCATCCACCACGATCGTCTCGAACCGCTCGCGGGGAAGCGCAAGCCGCGATACCGCATCCAGGCAGGAAGCCAGTCGGCGCGGCCGATCCCGGGTCGGGATGACGATGGAGAACCGCAGCGCGGAGTCTTTCACACGCGCGCCGCCGGCTCGGGACGATGGGAGAACTCATGCGACGCGAGCAAGTCCACGTCGCCCGCTCGCCTTGTCAGGTACGCCGCAGCTTCTCCCGAACCGTGCACAGTCAGGTGGAGGAGGATCGACGGCAGGGAAGCGGCCACGCTCGGACACCGCATCGTGCGGCCCGCGTTGCGCCGGACGCGGGGCAGGCTACACGGAATCGCGGGCGCGCATGCGACATACCCCAGGCGACGCGCAGCCGAGTCGTTGGCGTGGGCCGTGCGCGCCTCGTGGCCGTCGTTGATCAGCAGGACCCGCACGGCCGCTCCCGCGCTGTATCTTGACCGACGCATGGACAGCGCTCCCTATCTCTCGGTGATCGTGCCCGTCCGCGACGGGAAAGAGGCGTTCGCCCGGTGCCTCTCCGCCCTCGAGGCCGCGCTCGGGGCGGGTGTCGAGCTGATCGTCGTCGACGACGGCTCGGTCGACGAATCTGCCGCGAGGGCCGAGGCCGCCGGCGCGCGTCTCCTCCGGACATCCGGCGCGCTGGGACCGGGGGCAGCGCGGAATCTCGGCGCAGGGAGCGCGCGCGGCGAGTGGCTACTCTTCGTGGACGCCGACTGCGAGGTCGCACCCGACACCCTGGCGGTCGCGGAGGGCGCCGCCCGGACCGGCGACGCCGACGCGATCTTCGGCAGCTACGACGACGCCCCGGCGGCCGAAGGGCTCGTGGCCCGCTACAAGAATCTGTACCACCACTACGTCCACCAGAGCGCGGGCTCGACCGCGCGGAGCTTCTGGGCCGGATGCGGAGCCGTCCGGCGGGATGCCTTCCTCGCCGTGGGCGGGTTCGACGAGCGCCGCTATCCGCGACCCAGCATCGAGGACATCGAACTCGGCTACCGCCTGACCGACGCCGGGTACAGGATCCGGTTCCAGCCGGACCTCACGGTCAAGCACCTGAAGGCCTGGACGCTGGCGGGCCTCGTGCGCTCGGACATCCTCGATCGCGGGGTGCCGTGGACGGAGCTCATGCTGCGGCGGGGCGGCATCCCGGACGAGCTCAACGTCCGCCGGCGCGAGCGGGTCAGCGTGGTCGCCGCCTGGCTCCTGATCGCCGCGCTCGCCGTTTCCCCCTGGCGGCCCGTCGCCCTGGTCGCCGCGGGGGTCGCCGCGGGGTGGCTGGCCGTCTCGCACCTCGACCTCTACCGCTTCCTGGCGCGCCGGGGCGGGCTCCTCTTCGCGCTCGCCGCGGTGCCCCTCCACTGGTTCTACCTGGCATATTGCGCCGTGGCGTTCCTCTGGGGAGTGGGCCGGCACGCGCGCTCGCGCGGCCGCCCCGACGAGGCCGGTGGAACGGTCGCGGGGTACCGCGGGTAGACGAAGGGAGTCCTCTTCTCCGGGAGATCCGATGCGACATCCGAGCCTTTCCGCGGCCCTTCTCGCCGCGCTCGCGCTCCTGCCCGGTTCGGCCGCGGCGCAGGGGTCCGTCGAGCAGCCGTTGGGTCACGCGCCAACGACGTGCAAGGTCGTCTACGTGCTGGACGGCGACACGATCAACTGCGAGGGCGGCGTCACGGTCCGGCTCCTCCTCGTGGACGTCCCCGACCGCGGCCACTTCGGTGACGAGGCCCGCTCGTTCGTCGTGGGGCTCCTCCCCAAGGGGTCCGAGCTCCGACTCGAGTACGACAAGAACCCGCGCGACAGCGAGGGGCGCTGGCTCGCCTACGGCTATCTGCCGGACGGCACGCTGCTCAACAAGCGCCTGGTCGAGAGCGGCTACGCGTACGTGGAGTTCAGCGCGGCGAACCGGGCCCGGCTGGACGAGCTCCGGAGCGCCGAACAGAGTGCCCGCAGGCAGACCCTGGGACTCTGGTCCCAGTAGTCCGCTCCCTTCTATCTTCGCCCCATGACTGCCGAAATGGCATGGCAGCGGCGCGCCGCTGTCCTGACGGTCAGCGACCGCTCCGCCGCGGGTGAGCAGGAGGACGTCAGCGGAGCGCTCCTGGCCGGCCTGCTCGAGCAGCGGGGATGGGTGGTGTCGGAACGGCGAGTCGTCCCCGACGAGCCGGCGGCGATCGCGGCGGCCCTCACCGAGCTCGCCGGCAGCGGGGTTCCGCTCGTCCTGACGACCGGGGGCACGGGTCTCTCACCGCGGGACGTGACCCCCGACGCGACCCGCTCGGTGGCCGACCGCGAGGTGCCCGGGATCGCCGAGGCCCTGCGGGCGGCGGGCATGGGGGAGACGCCCCATGCCATGCTCTCCCGCGCGACCGCCGCCGTCCGCGGCCGCACGCTGATCGTCAACCTGCCCGGGAGCCCGCGCGGAGCCGAGAGCGGCTTCCGCACGCTCGAGCCCGTCGTCGACCACGCGATCGGGCTGATCGCCGGCGACGCCATCGAATCCGGCCACCGTGTCGCCGACGACTCCGCCGCACGTCGAGAGCCTCCCCACCGCGCGGCGGGCTCCCCGTGAGCGTCCTCGTCAGCCGCTACGACCCCGAGTACGCCGTGCGCGCCGAGCGCGCGCTCAACCAGGCGGGTCACCGGATCGCCGTGGTCGACTCGCTGCGCGAGATCGGCGAGCGCGTCCTCGCGGAAGACGCGGTCTCGCTCGTCGTCCTGACCGGCGGGCTCGACGAGCCCGCCGTGCGGGAGTTCCTCGAGCTGCTAGCGGAAGCCCCTCGTCGCACGGCGGTGATCGCCCTCGCCGATCGCATGGACGTCGAGCGCGTCGAGCGCTGGCGCCGACGCGGGATCGACGAGGTGCTTCCCAAGCCCTTCGACCCCGACGAGCTCAAGCTCATCGCCCGGCGGCTCCTGGCGCGTGAGGAGCTCGTCGGCCGGACGCGCATCGTGGGGCGGTCCGAAGCGGTCAAGGTGGTGCTCGAGCGCGTCGCCCAGTACGCGCCGGTCAATTCGACGGTCCTGATCGAGGGCGAGAGCGGCACCGGCAAGGAGCTGGTGGCGCGCGCGATCCACGACCTGTCGCCGCGATCGGCGCGGCCGTTCATCGCCGTCAACTGCGCGGCGCTCGCCGAGAGCCTGCTCGAGTCCGAGCTGTTCGGCCACGAGAAGGGATCGTTCACGGGCGCGACGTCGCTCCGGAAGGGCCGCTTCGAGATCGCCGACCGGGGGACGCTCTTCCTCGACGAGGTCGCGGAGATGCCGACCGCGACGCAGGTCAAGCTCCTGCGCGTGCTCGAGGAGCGCGAGTTCATGCGCGTCGGCGGCTCGGCGCCGATCAAGGTCGACGTGCGCGTGATCGCGGCCACGAACAAGAACCTCGAGGAAGAGGTCCGCGCGGGTACCTTCCGCCGCGACCTCTACTACCGGCTAGCCGTCCTCTCGATCCGCATGCCGCCGCTCCGCGAGCGGCGCGAGGACATCCCGCTCCTCATCCATCATTTCGTCCAGGAGTTCTGCCGGGAGAACGACCGCGAGTTCGTGGGGATCACCGATGAGGCGATGGAGATCCTCCAGAACTACGACTGGCCCGGAAACGTCCGCGAGCTGCGGAACCTGGTCGAGAGCATGCTGGTCCTGACGCCGGGGTCGCGGATCCGCCCGCGCGACATCCCCGCCGACATCTTCGCGCGCGCCAACCCCCTGCGTCTCCTGCCAGTCGCGCTCGCCGACGGGGAAGGGGAGGAGTCCGGTCCCTCCACCCGGCGGGTCGAGGCGCTCCTCAGCTACTTCTACCGCGACCTCAAGACCGACCTCGACGCGGTCCGGCACGAGCAGGCCCGGCTGCGGGAGATGTTCCGCGAGTCGTCGACCCCCCAGTGGCTCGATGCCGTCGAGGTCGAGTCCAACGGCGGCGCCGAAGCCGAGCCGGATCGGGAGGCGGCTCCTGTCGTCGGCGTGGCGATGCCCGAAGATCGCGTTCGCTTCGAGGTGGGGATGTCCCTCGAGGACCTGGAGAAGGAGGCGATCGCGCGGACGCTGGCCTCCGTCGACGGGAATCGCCGCCGAGCCGCGGACATGCTCGGGATCGGCGAGCGGACCCTGTACCGCAAGCTTAAGCAGTACGGGCTCTAGGTCGTCAGCGTCTCCTCAGCCCGTCGGCAGAACCTCGGCCCGGAAGTGCGCGTAGAGGCTGTCGAGCATCTCGCCGCCTCGGCGTAGTCGCTCGGGGTCCTGCTCGATCGTGGCCGTGATCCCATGGACCATGGACGCCACACCGGCGGTCTCGGCGCGCCCGAAGCGCTCTTCCTTGAGATCGATGTCGTGGACGATCTCCGAGATCGCGCGCAGGGCGGGATCATCCAGTCCGAAGCGACGCACCAGGGTCTCGAACGTGCACCGCTCTCCTTCGTGCGTAAACTCGCCCTCGAACATGTCGAAGCGGAGCTCGCCCGCCTCGAGGCCGTAGCCATCCGGGTCCACGAACCTGAATCGCGCCTCCGGATCCACGAATCGGCGGATCAGCCATCCGCTGGCGATCCTGTCGACGCGGACGCCTCTCCGCGTGACCCAGGTCCGTCCCGACACCTGCTCGATCGTGTGCTCATCGCCCGGCATCGCGTCCTCCTCGGCTTGGCTAGAGAGCTCCATCTCCAGAATCGACACGGCGTCTTCCGCCTCGGCCCGTCCACGGGCACGGAAGAAGTCCCGCGCCTGCGCCGCGGCCAGGCTTCGCTTCAGGGCCTCCAGGATCGACCGGGCGTCCGCGCGATCGATCGACTCCCGGCGCAGGCGATCCGTCTCCTCGACGATCGCCTCGTAGGCCGCGCTCCGCTCGGCGTCGAACGCCACGCGCAGCCGCGCGTCGGTCTCGCCGTCGATAAAGGCGGCTTCGCAGAGGGTCGCCTCCCCACCATCCGCCACGATCTCGCGGAGCAGCCACTCGAAGTCCTCCCGCGTGGCGTCGTTCGCCGGGAGCGCGTAGACGGCGTTTCTGACGGGCACGGCGCCGATGGCCGCGAGGCGTCGCCGGATCCGCACACGGAAGTACGCCGGCGAAGGCGGGAGGTGATGGGTGAGAAGCAGCCAATGGGAGGTGGCCAGGTCCGGGGTTTGACTGGCTTCGGATACAATAGTACCATTCATTGATCCAACTGTATCACATACGGCGGCGTGGCGCAAGTTACAGGAGGAAGCGATCGGCGCATGGCGTGAGCGGCTCGCGCTGGAGCGAAACGTCGCCTCCGCGGCGGGCGCGGTGTTCCTGCTGGGATTCGGCGAAGAGCTCTGGAAGCGCTTCGTGCCGAAGTACCTGGAGGCGCTCGGCGCGGGCGCGCTGGCCATAGGCCTGTACGGTGCGGCGGAAGACTTCTTCGATGCGGTGTACCAGTTCCCGGGCGGGACGATCGCCGATCGCCTCGGTCGCCGCCGGGCATTCCCGCTGTTCATCGCGGTCGCCTCGCTCGGCTACCTGGCGTACCTGCTGAGCCCCTCCTGGCCGTGGGTCTTCGTGGGACTCGCGCTCGCGATGGGGTGGAACAGCATGGCGAGCCCCGCCACGTTCGCGGTGATCGCGGATGCCCTGCCACGGGGTCGCCGCGCGATGGGGTTCACCGTGCAGTCGATTCTCCGGCGCGTCCCTCGTCTCGTCTCGCCGCTGGTCGGCGGTGCGTTGATCGGCGCGCTCGGCGTGGTGGCGGGAATGCGGGTGGGCTTCGCGGCGACGCTGGTGCTCGCCGCGCTCACGCTCGTCGTCGTCGCCCGGATGAATCTGCCGGTGCTCGCGACCCGGCCGATGCGGATCCGCGGGGTGTGGCGCACGTTCGACCTTCCCCTCCGCCGACTCCTCCTGTCCGACGTCGTGATCCGTACCTGCGAGGGGATGGCCGGCGTGTTCGTGATCCTCTATGTCACCACGGTCCGAGGGTTCTCGGTCCCCGCGTTCAGCCTCCTCCTCGCGCTCCAGGTGGCGACGTCCCTCGTCGTGTACCTGCCGGCCGCCCAGCTCGCCGACCGGATCGGACGGAAGCCGTTCGTCACCGCGACCTTTCTCGCCTTCGCGCTGTTTCCCGTGACGATCGCCATCGCCGACGGCCCGGCGGCGATGGCGCTGGCCTTCGTCGTCGGCGGCCTGCGAGAGATCGGCGAGCCGTCCCGCAAGGCGATGATCGTCGATTCGGCCGAGCCGGAGGTCCGGGGCCGCACGGTCGGCCTGTACTATCTCGTGCGCGGTCTGTCGGTCACGCCCGCCGCGGCGATCGGCGGCTTGCTGTGGCGAGTGTCTCCCGCCGCGCCCTTCTTCGTCGCGGGTGCGATCGGGCTCGCGGGAGCCGCGCTGTTCGTGGCCACGGTCGAAGAGCGCTATGCGGCCTGAAGACGGCACGCTACTCCTCTCGGGTCCGCAGATCGCGTCCCTCATCGATCTGGACGAAGTCATCCGGGAAGTCGAGCGTGCGTTCGCGATGCACGCCGAGGGAATGGTCCCGGCGCCGGGAATCCTCGGGTGCCCGGCCGGGGCCGGCGGCTTCCACATCAAGAGCGCATGGTTTCCCGGCGCCGAGCCGCGCTTCGCGGTCAAGACGAACGCGAACTTTCCGGCCAATCGGGAGAATACGGGCCTCCCCACGATCCAGGGAGTGATCGCGCTCTTCGACGGCACGACGGGTGCTCCGATCGCGCTCATGGACTCGATCGCGATCACGATCCTGAGGACCGCCGCTGCGACGGCCGTGGCCGCCACCCACTGCGCCCGCAAGGGCGCCACGACGGTCACGATCTTCGGCTGCGGCGATCAGGCGGCGGCGCAGATTCGCGCGCTGGCTCTGGTGCGGCCGCTGACCCGCGTGTTCGCCTTCGATCTCCGGGTACAGCGCGCCGAGCGGCTCGCGGAGAGCCTCTCGGATCTCGGCCTCAGGATCGACCCCGTCCTGGATCCGGCTGCGGCGCTGGCGGAGAGCGACATCTGCGTCACGTGCACGACCTCCAGGCTACCCTTTCTGCGTCGCGCGGACCTCGCCTCCGGCATGTTCGTGGCGGCGGTGGGCGCCGACAGCGAGGGGAAGCAGGAGCTGGAAGCGGATCTCGTCGCCTCGGCAGTGCTCGTCGTCGACCTGCTCGAGTCCTGTGCCGCGATCGGGGAGCTGCATCACGCGCTGGAGGCGGGCCTAATGCAGCGGGAAGACGTCCACGCCGAGCTCGGCGAGGTGGTGACGGGGCAAAAGGCAGGGCGATCGACGGACGAGGAGATCGTCGTCTTCGACTCGACGGGGAATGCCCTGCAGGACGTGGTGACGGCATCGCTCGCGTACGAGAAGGCGATCGCCGTCGGTGCCGGAACGCGGTTCCGTTTTTCCGCGTAGAATCGAACCTTTGAGATTTCGCGCCACCGCACGGTGGGCGACACCCTCGACGCCTCGCTCTTCAAATAAATTGGAACAGAGAAAGAGAGCGGCCGGGGATCGTGGCGGCGCGGCCAGCCGGTTCGGAGCTCCACAGCCGCCAAGAACTTCCAATTTATTTACAGAGTGGGCTCGAAGGGGTCCCCGTCTGGTCTCCGGTTCCGCGCCGCCATTTCGGCTCCGCCGCGGACCCCCCGCGGCTACCAGGGGAGCGGCTTGCCGTCCCGATCGTAGAAGCCGCCCGAGCGGTCCACGTCGAGGGACTCGATCGTCCGGACGAGCGACGACACCGCCTCTTCGACGGGGGTCGGCGCGCTCTTTCCACCCATGGCGGTCCGGACCCAGCCCGGATGGAGCACGACCGCGACGATCCCGTCGCCCGACAGGTCTACCGCCATGCTGCGGGTCGCCATGTTGAGGGCGGCCTTGCTCATCCGGTAGGCGTACGCGTCGCCGCTCCGGTTGTCGTCGATCGACCCCATGAGCGACGTCATGTTGACGATCCGCCGGGGACGCCCGCCGCCTTTCAGGAGATCCAGGAACGCGCGGGTGACCCGGATCGGCCCGACCGCGTTGACCTCGAACGTCCGCCGCACGAGCTGCAGGTCGAGCGACTCGAGATCTTCGCGCGATCCCATGACGCCGGCGTTGTTGATCAGGATCTCGAGCCCGTCGGTCACTTCGCCGACCCTGCGGCGCGCCTCGGTCACCGACGCGTCGTCCGCGACGTCGCAGGGAATGGGAACGAGCGCGTCCGCATAGCGGGACGCGAGCGTCATGAGCCCGTCGGATCCCTCGGGGTCGCGTGCCAGCGCGAACACCCGAGCGCCCGCGGCGAGCCACTGACGCGCGTACTCGAGCCCGATGCCGCGGCTGGCCCCGGTGACGAGGACCCGCGGCCTCACGACCCTTCGCTCTGGCGCTGCGTCTTCGCGCGCTGGACGCGCCGGACCACCTCGCGCCAGGCGCCCCCGGACGACAGATCGCCGTACTGGAACTCCAGCGTGGCGATGAGGTCGAGCCCCTCCGGGAAGAGGTAGATCCCGTAGACGGTCTCGTACAGGTCGACCACGCGGCGGTCGAACCGGGCGCTGACCGGGAGGATGTCCCGCGGATAGTACGTCGACCCCTCGCTCCGGATCTGGAGCCGGGTAGGGTCGAAGCTCACTTCCTTCTCGAACCCGGTGTATCCCACGAGGAACGCCGTCAGCCGCTCCGCGTCGTCGCCCGGAACGCGCTCGGCGATCCGCACGCGCTGGTCGCTCAGGTAGCTCCGGATGTCGTCCGAGGCGAGCCGCACGGCGTCGGGGTTCAGCGTCGTGACGTCGATCCGAAGCCCGGCCGCCGGACCGCTCTGGCCCACCATCCGGACGCTCAGGTCCTCCCACGACAGGTATCCCGTCGAGCTGACGACCCCCGACGGCCGGTCCGTCTGCGCGGTCTCCGACACCTCGGCGGGCGGCTCTCCCGCGGGCGGGGTGGAGGGCGGCGGGGCCGCGCAGGCGAGCGCGAGCAGGACCGGCATCCCGAGTGCGATGCGCGCCGCGAGCGGCGTCGATCTCATGGAACCTCCTGACGAAGGAGAGCGTCGACGGCGGAGAAGACCGCGTCGCGACCCTCCCCGGAGCGGGAAGAGAACCACACCACCTGCTCGGGGTCAAGGCCGAGGGTGTCGGCCGTCTCCTCGAGCCGGGCCCGCCGGCGGCCGCGCGGCACCCTGTCGGCCTTGGTCAGGACGACGAGCGTCGGGATCCCCCGCTCGGCGAGCCAGCCGACCATGCGCTTGTCGAGCGCGGTCGGATCGTGCCGCCCGTCGATCAGCGAGACGACGCCGGCCAGCCGGGGGCTTCGCTCCAGATACCCCTCGATCATCGGGCCCCACGCGCGCCGCACGCCCTCGGGGACGGCGGCGTAGCCGTAGCCGGGGAGATCGACGAAGTAGCAGCTCCCGCCCACGTCGAAGTAGTTGATCGTCTGCGTCTTGCCGGGCGTTCGGCTGACGCGCGCGAGGCGTCGGTTCCGGCACAGCGCGTTCAGGAGCGACGACTTGCCGACGTTCGAGCGGCCGACGAAGGCGATCTCGGGGAGCGGAGGGGAGGGGTGGTCGTCGGGGTCGGCGGTGGTGCGGACGAGGTGGACCTCGTGGACCTCCACCCCGGGCTTACGCTTCGCGCGCCTGAGTCTCGCCCAGGTTGTCGTCGTTGCGGCGGTCGCGGCGGCGCTGCTCGTCGCGACGCTTCAGCACGTAGATCGGCGGCTTGCCTTCGAGCACGGCCTCGCGGGTCACGACCACCTCGTCGATGTCCGAGCGCGACGGGATCTCGAACATGATGTCGAGCATCGTCTCCTCGACGACGGCGCGCAGGCCGCGGGCGCCGGTCTTCCGCTCGACCGACCGCTCGGCGATCGCGCGGATCGCCTCCTTCTGGAACGTGAGCGCGACGTCTTCCATGTCGAACAGCCGCTGGTACTGCTTGAGTAGCGCGTTCCGCGGCTTCTGCAGGATCTCGACCAGCGTGTCGGCGTCCAGCGGATCGAGGTTGGCGACGACCGGCAGCCGGCCGACGAGCTCGGGGATCAGCCCGTAGTGGATCAGGTCCTCGGGCTCGACCTGCTGCATGATCTCGCGCGTCCGCTCCGAGGGGGCGACGAGGCGCCGCCCGGCGCTGGCGAAGCCGATGACCTGCGCGTCCGTGCGCTGGAGGATGATCTTCTCGAGACCGTCGAAAGCGCCGCCGCAGATGAACAGGATGTTCCGCGTGTCGACCTGGATGTACTCCTGCTGCGGGTGCTTGCGGCCGCCCTGCGGGGGAACCGAGGCGATCGTGCCCTCGAGGATCTTGAGCAGCGCCTGCTGCACCCCTTCGCCCGAGACGTCGCGCGTGATCGACGGGTTCTCGCTCTTCCGCGCGATCTTGTCGATCTCGTCGATGTAGATGATGCCGCGCTCGGCCTCGGCCACGTTGTAGTTGGCCGCCTGCAGGAGCCGCACGATGATGTTCTCGACGTCCTCGCCGACGTAGCCGGCCTCGGTCAGCGTGGTGGCGTCGGCGATCGTGAAGGGAACCTGGAGGACGCGCGCCAGCGTCTGCGCGAGGAGCGTCTTGCCGACGCCCGTCGGGCCGATCAACAGGATGTTCGACTTCTCGATCTCGACGTCGTCCTCGACGCGCGAGTTGATCCGCTTGTAGTGATTGTAGACCGCGACCGCGAGGCTCCGCTTGGCGTCCTCCTGGCCGATCACGTACTGGTCGAGATGCGACTTGATGCCGGTCGGCGTGGGCAGCTCCTGGAGCGGAGCGGCCTGTCCCTGCAGCGCCTCCTCCTGAAGGATCTCGTTGCAGAGCTTGATGCACTCGTTGCAGATGTAGACCGACGGCCCGGAGATGAACTTCTGGACGTGCTCCTTGCTCTTGCCGCAGAAGGAGCAGCGCAGCTCGTCGGAGCCTCTGCCGCCACGGTTGTCGTATCCGCCGGCCATCGTTATGCCTTTTCGCTCTCCTCGAGGGCCTCTTCGTCCCGCTCCGCCACCCTGCCGTCACCCCGGGCCCCGTTCCCGCTGGGTCCCCTCTGCTCCTGATGCGCCAGAACTGCATCAACCATGCCGTATTCCCTGGCATCCTCGGCGCTCATCCAGAAGTTGCGCTCCATGTCGAGCCGCAGCCGATCGGCGTCCTTGCCCGTGTGCTTGGCCAGGATCTGGATCTGCTGCTCCTTGAGGTGCAGGATCTCCCGGGCCTGGATCTCGATGTCCGTCGCCTGGCCCTGCGCGCCGCCCAGCGGCTGGTGGATCATGACGCGGGAGTGGGGCAGCGCGTAGCGCTTGCCCGTCGTCCCGGACGCCAGCAGCAGCGCCCCCGCCGAGGCCGCCATCCCCATGCACATCGTCGACACGTCGCACTCCAGGTACTGCATCGTGTCGTAGATCGCGAGCGCCGCGGAGGCCACACCGCCGGGGCTGTTGATGTACAGATTGATGTCCTTCTCGGGCGCCTCGGCCTGCAGGAACAGGAGCTGCGCGATCACCAGGTTGGCGATCTCGTCGTTGATCGGCGTGCCGAGAAAGACGATCCGGTCCTTGAGCAGCCGCGAATAGATGTCGTAGGACCGCTCGCCGCGTCCGGTTCGTTCCACCACGATCGGGATCAGGGGCATCGAGTCTCTCCTCTTTCGTTACCTATGATACTGGACGGCCGGGGAAGGGGTTCCCCCCGCCTACGCTTCCACCGTGGTGATCTCCGATCGCTCCCGCAGCCATGCGAACACCCGTTCCATCGTCAGATGGTACCTGAGGTCCTCGGGATCGCCCCGCCGCTCCAGCCCGGCGCTCCGGACGTCCTCGTCCGTCGCCTCCAGACCCTCGCGCTCCGCGACTTGCTCCAAGATATAGTGGCGGCGCAAGGCGCGCTCGGCCCCCGGGCGCAGCACCCGCGTCAGCTCCTCCTGGCGCTCCGCGGGCACCCGTCCTCCCAGCGGTCCGCCGGGATCGGACATCATGTTCGCCAGGTAGCGGTCGATCATGCTCTCGGGCAGGTCGATCGGGTTCGCCGCGATGATCTCGTCGATCAGCGCCTCGTTGGCCTCCCGCTGGAACTGGAGCTCGACCTCCTCCTCGAGGTTCGCGCGGATCTTCGCGCGCGCGTCGTCGACCGACGCGAAGCTTCCGATCTCGGCCGCGAACGCGGCGTCGAGCTCCGGCAGCCGCCGTTCCCGGACCTCGGAGACCGAAACGCGGAACTCGCGCGTCGTCCCCCGCAAGGCCTCGTTCGGGTGGTCGTCGGGGAAGCCGACGCGGATCGTCTTCTCGGTCCCCGGCGTCACCCCGCCGAGCCCCGCCTCGAAGTCCGGCAGGAGCGCCTCGTGGCCGAGGACGACCTTGTGGTTCTCGACCCGTTCGTTCTCGCGCGGCGCGCCGCGCTCGTCGAGCGGGACCGAGTCGAAGACGACGAGGTCGCCGGCCGCCGCCGGACGCTCGACCGGAAGCCAGTCGGCCCGCTCCTCGCGGAGCCGCTCGAGCACCCGCTCGACGTCGTCGTCCGCCACCCGGTGGCGGCGCGTCTCCACCCGGAAACCGGTCGTCCGCCCGAGCTCGATCCGCGGCCGGACGTCGACCTCGGCCGTGAACGAGAGGTCCCCCTCGGGGGTCCAGCGGATGTCCTGGACCTGGGGCGGGGAGATGGGCTCGAGGCCTCTCCGCGCCACGCCGGCGGCGTACCCCTCGCGGATCAGGTCCTTGAGCACCTCCTCCTCGATCTCCTGCGCGTACTGCTTCTCGACCAGCCTGGCGGGCGCCTTGCCCGGCCGGAACCCCTTGAGGCGCGCGCGCTTCGTGATGTCGCGCACGTGGCGGTCGCGGAACCGCCCGGCGACCCCGGCCGGCACCGTCAGCGCCAGGCGGCGCCGCCAGCGCTCCAGGTCCTCGACCTCGACCTGGACGTCGATCGTTCCGGTCTCGGTCTCCTGGCTCATCGGGATCTTTCGGGGTGGATGGTGGTGCGAGAGGAGGGACTCGAACCCCCACGGCCGAAGCCACAAGCTCCTAAGGCTTGCGTGTCTACCAGTTCCACCACTCTCGCGCTGGGTGGGACGACGGCTCGGCCCGAAATATAGCGGCGGGCGTCGTTGGGACGCCCGCCGCCATGTGCCCCGAGGGGCTGGAGGTGCGCCGAAGGGCTAGTTCGGCACGCGCAGGGCGCGGGACACCTGGCTGTCTCCGACCGGATAGTAGATCCGGAGGTAGACGATCCGTCCCGGCTCGAGCCCCGCCACCGCGGCCTGGTACTCGGCCAGCGTCGTGACCCGCTTGTCGCCGACCTGCGTGACGATGCCGCCCTGCTGGATGCCGGCATCGTACGCCGCACCCAGGGGATCGATCTCGCGGATGTAGACCCCCTGCGGGATGCTCGCGCTCGAGAGGTTCAGCCGCTGGACGAGCGTGCTGCGCATCTCCGGCGTCAGGTTCTGCACGTCCATCCCGAGCGCCGACTCGTGGACCTCTTCGCTCTCCGGGATGCGCCCCGCCGGGCCCGACGCGAGCTCCGGACTGGAGCCGGTCGCCGGCCGCTCGCCGAGCTTCACGCGCACGTCCCGGCGATCCCCGTCCCGCCAGACGACCAGCTCGACGATGTCGCCCGGCTGATGGAACGCGATCGCCTCCTGCAGCTCGCTCGGGGTCTCGACCTCCTTGCCGGCCACCTCGAGGACCACGTCCTGGAGCTGGAGCCCGGCCTCGCGCGCGGGGTTCTCCTGTCCCGGCAGATCCGTGAACCCGTCGATCCGGACTCCCGCGATCGAAGGCAGCTCGAGCGCTTCCTGGTCGAGCGGCGTCACGGCCTGGATCTGGACGCCGAGCACCGCCCGGTGCACCTCGCCCGTGTCGATCAGCTCCTCGGCGACGCGGCGCGCGATCGAGATCGGCACCGCGAAGCCGTACCCCTGATAGACGCCCGTCCGCGAGGCGATCGCCGTGTTGATCCCGATCACCTGCCCGTCGATGTCGACCAGCGGCCCGCCCGAGTTTCCGGGATTGATCGCCGCGTCGGTCTGGATGAAGTTCTCGATGGCGTACGGGTTCTCGCCGCGGTCGATGATCTGCAGGTTGCCGCGCCCGATCGCGCTGACGATCCCTGCCGTCATCGTGAAGTCGAGACCCAGCGGGTTCCCCAGCGCCAGCACCCACTCGCCGACCTGGACGCGGTCGTCCGTCGCCAGCCGCGCGACCGGCAGGTCGTCGGCGTCGATCTTGATGACCGCGATGTCGGTGGACGGGTCGGCGCCGACGACCGTGGCGTCATAGGAGCGGCGGTCGTTGAGGACGACTTCCAGCTCCATCATTCCGTCGACCACGTGGTTGTTCGTCAGGATGTATCCGTCGTCGCGGATGATGACGCCCGAGCCGCCGCTCTGGCGGAACATCTCGTCGGGGATCTGCTCCTGGCCTTCCCCGCCCTCGGGGAACTGGAAGAATCGGTCGAATGGCCCGAGATCGGGCATCATCTCCCTGCGCGACACCCGCTGCTGGCCGCGGATCGAGACCACGGCCGGGGTGACGGTCTGGGCGATCTCGATGAATGCGTTGCCGGTCTCACGCAGGGACGCCTGGGTGGTCGGTGCGCTTGCGGTTCCGCTCTGCAGGGCCAGCGTCGTGGGCGTCCATTCCAGAGTGGAGGCGAAGAGCACCCCGATGCCCAGGCAGGCCAGACCTACGATCAGCACCGTGAGCCGGGTCTTGATGGGATTGAGCATCCGTACAATAACCTCCTCGAGAAAACTCGCGAATTGTTCAGGGGGCAGGCGCCGATGGACTCGGCGAGCCCGTATCCGATTATACGGCCCGTGCGGCCGGGTGTTCCCTGACAGACACCGGCCGGCCGACGCACGTTGGACGGGCTGCACGGGGGCCGGCGTTCAACCGCTACTTATCCTCGTCGACGACCTCGTAGTCGGCCTCGATGACGTCCTCGTCCTTCTCGCCGGCCGGCTGCTCGTCCTGGGCTCCGCCGGCTCCGCCCGGCTGGGCGCCGGGACCCTCCGACTGGTACGCCTGGGTCGCGACCTGGTGCCAGAGCTGCTGCAGGTCGTCCGAAGCGGCCTGGACCTCGGCGTCGTCGTCCTGCTTGAGCGCTTCGCGCGTCCGCTCGAGCGCGGCCTCGACCTTCGCCTTCTGGTCGCCGGACATCTTGTCCTCGAGGTCCTTGAGGTTCTTCTCCGTCGAGTAGACCAGCGAGTCCGCGCGGTTCCTGAGCTCCACCCGCTGCCGGCGCTCCTTGTCCTCGGCCGCGTGCGTCTCGGCATCCTTGACCATCTGGTCGATCTCGGACTCCGACAGCCCGCTCGAGGCCTCGATGCGGATCTTCTGCTCCTTGCCCGTGGCCTTGTCCTTGGCCGACACGTGCAGGATCCCGTTCGCGTCGATGTCTAACGTGACCTCGATCTGCGGGATGCCGCGCGGCGCCGGCGGGATTCCCGTCAGTTGGAAGCGGCCGATCGTCTTGTTGCCGGTCGCCATCTCGCGCTCGCCCTGGAGCACGTGGATTTCGACCGTGGTCTGGTTGTCCTCGGCGGTCGAGAAGACCTCCGTCTTCTTCGTTGGGATCGTCGTGTTGCGCGGGATCAGCGTCGTCATGACGCCGCCCAGGGTCTCGATGCCGAGCGACAGCGGGGTCACGTCGAGGAGGAGCACGTCCTTGACGTCGCCCGCCAGCACGCCGCCCTGGATCGCGGCGCCGACCGCCACCACCTCGTCCGGGTTGACGCCCTTGTGGGGCTCCTTGCCGAACAGCCGCTTGACCGTCTCCTGGACCTTGGGGATGCGCGTCGATCCGCCGACCAGGATCACTTCGTCGATGTCCTCGGCCGTGAGGCCGGCGTCCTGGAGCGCCTTCTTGCAGGGCCCCACCGTGCGCTCGATCAAGTCGTCGACCAGCTGCTCGAACTTGGCCCGCGTCAGCGTGAGGTGCAGGTGCTTGGGACCCGACTGGTCGGCCGTGATGAACGGCAGGTTGATGTCCGTCTGCTGGGTCGAGGAGAGCTCCTGCTTGGCCTTCTCGGCCGCCTCCTTGATCCGCTGCAGCGCCATCGGATCCTTCTTGAGGTCGATGCCCTCCTGCTTCTTGTACTCCTGCGTGATCCACTCGATGACCCGCTGGTCGAAGTCGTCGCCGCCGAGGTGCGTGTCGCCGTTCGTGGCCTTGACCTCGAAGACGCCCTCGCCCAGCTCGAGGATCGAGATGTCGAACGTGCCGCCGCCCAGGTCGTAGACGGCGATCTTCTCGTCGTGCTTCTTGTCGAGGCCGTAGGCGAGCGCCGCCGCGGTAGGCTCGTTGATGATCCGGAGCACCTCGAGGCCCGCGATCTTGCCGGCGTCCTTGGTCGCCTGGCGCTGGCTGTCGTTGAAGTAGGCCGGCACCGTAATGACCGCCTTGTCGACCTTCTGACCGAGATAGTCCTCGGCGGTCTGCTTCATCTTCTGGAGGATCATGGCCGAGATCTCGGGCGGGGTGAACGTCTTTTCCTGGATCTTGACCTCGACCTGTCCGCCTTTGCCGGAGACGATCTCGTAGGGGACCTGCTCGGTCTCCGCGCGGACCTCGTCGTAGCGGCGACCCATGAAGCGCTTGATCGAGAAGATCGTGTTCTGGGGATTGGTGATCGCCTGCCGCTTGGCGACCTGGCCGACCAGGCGCTCGCCGTCCTTGGTGAAGGCGACGACGGAGGGGGTCGTGCGGGAACCCTCGGCGTTCGGGATCACCACCGGGTCGCCGCCCTCCATGACCGCCACCACCGAGTTCGTCGTGCCGAGATCGATGCCGATGACCTTGCTCATGCTATCCGCCTCTCGTATGGGAACCGCGCGCCGCCGTGGAGACTGCCCGGGCGCGCGAGCCTGCGTCTCGTAGAAGGTGTCAAAGCAAGGGCCGTGCCGCCTGAAAATCTGCCGTTATGGCAGGAATTTGGAGCGGCCGGCGCCGCGGCCCCACCTCGCGGAAGACGTTGACCCGCGCTCCCGCGGCCCCTACTCTGCGGGAGTGCACTTCGCGCGCGTTCTCGGACCCCTCGTCGCCACCGCCAAGATCCGCCCGCTGGAAGGGTACCGGCTCCTGTGGATCGAGCCGACCGATGCCCGCGGGCGGGCCTCCGGCGAGCCCCTGGTAGCGGTCGACACCGGCCAGTACAGCCACGGCGAGTGGGTCTACTTCGTGACCAGTCGCGAGGCCTCGCTTCCGCTCCGCGACAGCTTCTGCGCGGTCGACGCCGCGATCGTGGGGAAGGTGGATTGCGTGGACCTCGAGGAGGGCGTCTCCACGTTCGGGTGCGACCCAGCCCCCGTCGCCGCGCCCGCCACCGCCCGCCCCGCGCCCGCCGCCGCCGACGCCACCGGGACGCCATGATCCTCGCGCGCGTGATCGGCTCGCTGACGTCCGCCGACAAGGATCGCGAGCTCCGCGACTACAAGCTCCTCGTGGTCCAGCCCCTGGGCCTCGACGACGAGCCCGAGGGCGAGGAGCTGATCGCGGTCGATCAGATCGACGCGGGCGTGGGGGAGAAGGTGCTCATCGTCAAGGAGGGGAACGCGGCGCGCCAGATCACCGGCCGCGATCGCGTGCCGCTCCAGGCCGTGGTCGTCGGCGTGGTCGATCACGTAGACTGGCTCGCGGGCCTCGAGCCCTAGGCCCCCGGTCCCGCGCCCCGACCGACCGAACTTCCTACCGGAGACGCATCGCATGGCCCGAAGCGCGTTCGAGCTCGATCGCCTCGCCGATCTGATCGCCGACGAGCTCCAGCGGCAGACCGGGGCGCGCGGGCTCGCCGCGAGCGGCGCGACCGCCGCCCATCACGACGGCCACCACGACTGCGCGACCGGCGAGTGCGGCGCCGATTGCGACGGCGCGCATTGCGTCGCGCACTGTCCAGACAAGGTCCGGCGCCTGGTCGAGTGCGGAGTGGAGCGGGTGTCTGCCGGCCCCGGTGTCGGCGCCTGCGACAACGTGCTCGCGCGCATGATCGATCACACGCTTCTTTCTCCGACCGCGACCCGCGGAGACATCGAAGCGCTCTGCGACGAGGCGCGCGAGAACTGTTTCGCGAGCGTGTGCATCAACCCGTTCTGGGTGACGCTCGCCAACGAGAAGCTGTCCGACTCTCCGGTCCGCGTCTGCACGGTGATCGGCTTCCCGCTCGGCGCCAACCGGGCCGAGACCAAGGTCTACGAGGCGATCCGCGCGGTGGAGGACGGCGCGGTCGAGCTCGACATGGTGCTGAATTCGGGCGCGCTCCGCTCCGGCGACTACGCGGCGGCCGAGCGCGACATCGCGGGCGTGGTCGAGGCCGGCCGCGGCCGTGCGATCGTGAAGGTCATCCTCGAGACGGGCCACCTGACCGACGAGGAGAAGGTCAAGGCGTGCGTGCTCGCGCGCCGCGCGGGCGCCCACTTCGTCAAGACGTCGACGGGCTTCGGCAAGGGAGGCGCGACCGAGGACGACGTGCGCCTCATGCGCCGGGTCGTCGGCCCGAAGCTCGGCGTGAAGGCCTCGGGCGGCGTCAAGGACCAGCCGACCGCGATCCGCATGATCGAGGCCGGCGCGACCCGCATCGGCGCCAGCGCCGGCGTCCGCATCGTGCACGGCAACGGCGCCGGACCCGAGCGCGCGTACGGCGCCGAGGAAGCCACCGCCGCGGCGGCCGCCCCCGCCTCCGCTGAGCGGCCCGCCATCCGCTCCACCGTGATCCCCGCGCCGCGGGCGACGATCCACCGCTTGCGTTGACCTCCGCGGGTGGGCTGTCGACCCCCGCCGGTGGGTTGTCGACACCCGGCGGTCGTTTGTGTTGACTCCCGCCGGCGGCATACTTGCGCTCATTCCCGCCCACAACGAAGCGCCCCGCATCGCTGCAGTCGTCGAAGGCGCAGGCCGCCATCTGCCCGTGCTCGTCATCGACGACGGCTCTTCCGACGACACGGCCGCGATCGCCGAAGCCGCCGGCGCGCGGGTCCTCCGCCAGACACCGAACCAGGGCAAGGGCGAAGCGCTCAAAACCGGCTTCCGCCGGGTGCTCGCCGATGGCGCCGCCGCCGTCCTCACGCTCGACGCCGACGGCCAGCACGATCCGGACGAGATTCCCGGGTTCCTCGCCGTCTGGGAGCAGACGATGGAAACGAGAGCGGGGAACGCGCAGAGTCGGGCTCCCGTGGAGCTCGTGATCGGCGCGCGGGACTTTCGCGCCATGCCTCCGAGCCGGCGACTCGCGAACACGCTCGGGAAACGCGTGCTCGGCTGGGCGACGGGCCGCGAGATCCGCGACAACCAGTCCGGCTACCGGCTGATCGGCCGGCGGCTCATGGAGGCGATGCTGGCCAGCGGGGAATCGGGGTTCGGGTTCGAAGTCGAGATGATCGTCGAGTGCGCGCGACGCGGCTGGGCGGTCGAATGGGTACCGGTCCGCACGATCTACGCCGGCGAAACCAGCCACATCAACCCCGTTCCCCACGTCGCACGGTTCCTCACCCTGGCATGGCGGATCCGCCGCGCGAGGGGTCGGGGCGTAGCGCCGGACGAACGACGTCGGGATACGCCTCCCGTTCGCGGGCGAAGAGATTTCTGAGCGGTTGGACGAGGGGATGCTCCACCAGACCGTACAGACGGGCGCACCCGGGATCCGATGGAAGGACGTCGACCAGCCCTTCGCGAAAGAGTCGCTCGAGCGTATTCGCCGACCCCTGAGGGCTGACTCCGCTGCAGAGCGAAAGGTCCCAGGCACGCACCGTGGAGTCATAGGAGGACGCCTGCCGCAGGAGCTCCCGGATCGTCCGCAGAGTGGCGACTCCGACCAGGATTCTATCCAAGGGCCAGCCGTCGATCGGCTCCATGCGAGATCCTCTTCGTCGAATCTTCGACACTTTTCGCCCTCCCGGAAAAGTGCGGGACACCTTCCGCGCATCGCTCTTCAAATGAATTGGAAGTCGCGAAGGAGCTCGGACCATGTCGCCGTTCTGGAGGCCCGCCCGCTCGGCCGGGACGACGTCCAATTCATTTGAATAGTGACCCGGGAGGAGTGTCCGCCGTTCTGTTGTGGAAATCCTAGACTGTCTGAAATCCTCAGACTGTTGTGGAAATCCTCAGACCCGGCGAAGCACGAATCGTACCGGCTCGGGTGATCGGGGATCAGTCGCGGGTGAAGAGATCGAGGGGGCCGCGACCGTGGCCCAAGCGAGGTGCATCCTCAATCGCGCGCCGGACCCACGTCCGCGCCGCCGCCACGGCCGCGACGAGGGCGTCCCCCGACGATGCCGCCGATCCGCCCTCCCCGAGCGCGAGGTACGCGGCGATCGCGCTCGCCAGCGCGCAGCCCGATCCGTGTGTGCTCGTGGTCCGGATCCGCGCGTCCCGGAACGCCTCGAGCCGGTTTCCGTCGTAGAGCACGTCGGTCAGCACGTCGCCCTCGAGGTCCCCGCCCTTGACCAGCGCGGCCCGCGCCCCCAGCTCGTCGACCAGCGCCCGTGCCGCGGCCTCCTGGTCGGCGGCGGTGACGACCTCGCGGTCGAGGAGCACGGCCGCCTCCGGCGCGTTGGGGGTCACGAGTGTGGCGATCGGCAGGAGGCGCTCGCGGACCAGGGCGATCGCGTCCTCCTCCAGCAGCCGCGCGCCGGTCGTCGCCACCATGACCGGATCGACGACGAGGACCGGGAAGCGGTGTCGCGCGGCCGCGTCGGCGAGGACCTCGACGATCGAGGCGTCGGCGAGCATCCCCGTCTTGACCGCGTCGGGGGGAATGTCTTGGACGGTGGTGTCGATCTGGAGGCGCACGAACGCGGCGTCGACCGGATGGATGCCGGCTACGCCGCGCGTGCTCTGGGCGGTGAGCGCCGTGATCGCGCTCGTACCGAAGACGCCCAGCGCATGGAAGGTCTTGAGGTCGGCCTGGATCCCGGCGCCCCCCGAGGAGTCGCTGCCCGCGATCGTCAGCGCGACCCGCGGGGTGCGCGGCGGCGTCAACGCGCGACCCGCGGGGTCAGCACCCCACGCGCCGCTGCATGCTCTCGAACTCGCCGTCCCGCAGGATCAGGTTCTGCTTGGGCGGCAGCTGCTGGATCTGGGCGCGCACGCCTTCGATCCGATCCTCGGTCAGGGGGTGGCTCGAGAAGAAGTTCTCGACCGAGCCTGGGCGCGACTCACGCCGCGAGATCAGCTCCTGGAACATCGTCACCATGCCGTGCGGATCGTACCCCGCCCCGTACATGTAGAGGACTCCGAGGCGATCGGCTTCGTTCTCGGCGTCGCGGCTGAACTTGGCGAACGTCCCCCCGGCGATGATCTGCGCGAGGAGCTGCTGGTAGATCGGCGGGTTCCCACCGAGCGCGAGCCCGACCAGGATGTTCGCGCCGTAGGCCTTGGAGAGCTGCTCCGTCGCGTGCCGCGAGACGCCGTGCGAGATCTCGTGCGCCATCACGCCGGCCAGCTCGGCGACGTTGTCGTTCGCGCAGATCAGACCCGTGTTGACGTATACGTGACCCCCCGGAATATTGAAGGCGTTCACCTGATTGTCGGAAACGACGTGGAATTCCCACGGGGCCTGCGCGAGCTCGGTCTGATTGACGATCCGCTGGCCGATCCGGCTGACGTAGTTCACCAGGGTCGCGTCCCTCACCAGCGGCATCTGCCGGGCGATGTCCTGCTCGAGCTGTGCGCCGAGCTGCCACTCCTCCTGATACGAGACGAGGTTGAAATCGCCCTTGTTGACGCCGCTCGAGGCGCATGCGGCCGCGGCGGATGCCGCGAGAACGAAGATCACCTTGCGCCCACGCCCGATTTCCATGTCGTCCTCCCTGTCGAAACGATACGCGGCCTTCGCCGGACCCGCCGGATAATAGCGCGCCACTCCAACGAATGTTCCTGTCCGGTATGACGTCTTACCGAGCCCCCGAGGGGAACCCACCGTGACGGACGCGCGCCCGTTCGTCG